>CAZEIA010000185.1:0-6778 GCA_964512335.1 uncultured Desulfobacterales bacterium | reverse complement strand
CGCATGGCCGGTTTTTCGGGGTACGAGCCGTTTCCACTGGAAGAGGCCGACCTTGTCCCAGTGCCGGAATTCAGCAAGATGTTCTTCCTTCCCGGCTGTCCGCCGGTGGGCGTGGACCCGGAAACCGGACGGTATGAAGTCCTGGAGGAGACCCGCGTGGGAAGGCGCATGGAACAGTGCCACGCCGTGGCCGCCTTTCTCGAGCCCGGGATAGTACGCACCCATCTCCCCGCATCGGACTGCAGGGACAAGGATGCCGTGCTTCCCAACTGGGCCTACACGGCGGTCGGGTTCCGCGATGGGTCCTGCTGGGCCGCCGGTTTTAGAGTGGAGGAAAATCCCCGATGGGACCCCCGCAATTACGATGACAGGGAACTCATTCCCGCCATTCATACCTACAGGCTCGACCACGAGGGCCCCTTGGTGGAGCATCTGGCCCACTGCGCCACGAGCAACCACTGCTTTGCGGCCAAGAACCTCTTCCTGAGGAGGTGGGAAGCACCTCTGCCGGTGAGCCGGGCCTGCAATGCGGCCTGCCTGGGGTGCCTCTCCCTTCAGCCCGATGCCGGCTGTGAGGCTTCCCATCAACGGATATCGTTCAAGCCGTCGGTGGAGGAGATAGTCTCTCTGGCAGTGGATCACCTGGAGGCCTCGCCCAGGGCGATCGTGAGCTTCGGCCAGGGGTGCGAAGGCGAGCCACTAACCGAACATGAGCTGATCGCGGAGAGCATTCGAAGGATTCGCAAACGCACGGATCGAGGGACAGTCAATCTTAACACCAACGGAAGCATGCCTGATCGGGTGCGTGAGATTGCAGAGAGCGGCCTGGACTCGATTCGGATCAGCCTGAACAGCGCCAGGCCCGGATTCTATAGAGCTTACTATAATCCGAAGGGATATGACTTCGACGATGTGGTCGAGTCCGTCAAGATCTCTCACGAAATGGGGATCTACACCATGGTCAACTACCTTGTTTTTCCCGGGGTCTCGGACAAGGAGGCTGAGTTGGAGGCCCTGAAGGAAATGATTGCGGTAACCGGGGTGCAATTCCTCCACCTCAAGAACCTCTGCATTGATCCTCAGTTATACCTCGAGAGCATGCCTCTGGATCACTCTCCGTCCATGGGAGTGAGGCGGATGGCGTCCGAATTGACCCGGGCTTTTCCCTGCTTGTCAATGGGTTACTTCAACCAGGCCGTCCGCGACTGATTTGCGGCCTAAGCCCCCTTTTCCCGCGCCACGGCCCGGTACCCGATATCCGTTCGAAAATAGGTGCCCTCCCACGTGATTCGCCGTGTCTGTTCATAGGCCCTCGACTGGGCTTCCGCCACGCTCCGGCCCAGGGCGGTCACGCAGAGAACGCGTCCCCCGTTGGTTACGACCCGGCCGTCCTGTATGGTGGTGCCGGCATGAAAGACTTTGAGGTCATCCGGTTCGTTTTCCGGAAGGCCGCTGATGGGGTCTCCTTTGCGGTAAGATTCCGGATAGCCTCCCGCAGCCATGACCACTCCCAGGGACGCCCGCTCGTCCCATTCCACCTCGATACCGTCCAGGATACCGTCCAGAGCTGCGTTAGAGAGTTCAATAAGATCCGAACGGAGGCGCAGTAATATGGGCTGGGTTTCAGGATCTCCGAATCGGCAGTTATACTCCAGCACTCGCGGCAGTCCGTCGGCGGATATCATGAGGCCTGCATAGAGAAATCCCTGGTAAGGATGTCCGTCCGCGGCCATACCCCGGACGGTGGGCTCTATAACTTCGACCATTATGCGCTGAAAAACATCGGGGGTCACCACAGGGGCCGGGGAGTAGGCGCCCATGCCTCCGGTGTTGGGGCCGGCGTCTCCATTGTCCCTTGCCTTATGGTCCTGTGATGTGGCCAGGGGCAGGATGCCCTCGCCGTCAACCATAACGATGAAGCTGGCCTCTTCACCGACTAGGAGTTCCTCTATGACGATGGTCCGGCCGGCGTCTCCGAAATCGCGTCCCGACAGCATTCCCTCGGCGGCCTCCAGGGCTTCCTGTTCAGTGCGGGCCAGAATCACACCCTTTCCGGCTGCCAGCCCGTCCGCCTTCACTACGATAGGGGCGCCTCGTTCGCGGATGTAGCGTTTTGCCGGCTCCAACTCCCTGAAAACGGCGTATTCGGCCGTAGGGATGCTGTGCCTGTGCATGAAATCCTTGGTGAAGGCCTTGGATCCTTCCAGCCGGGCCGCAGCCCGGGTGGGACCGAGGCAGCGAAGACCGGCGCGGTCGAATGAGTCCCTTATCCCCGCCACCAGGGGGGCCTCTGGCCCGACAATGGTGAGGCCTACGTCTTCGTTCTGCGCGACACGTATGAGGCCCTCGATGTCCGTTGCCTGGACGGATATGTTTTCGACTCCCTGCTCCCGTGCCGTGCCGGCATTACCGGGCGCCACGAGGACCCTGTCTGCATGACCTGATCGTGCTGTTTTCCAGGCCAGAGCGTGCTCACGCCCGCCGCCGCCCACGATCATCACGTTCATGGGAACTCCTTTCCGTAATCATTTTTTCAGAGAGTAACGTGACTTTACACTTTAACTTATAATCTTAAACCCTCACTGGGGCCTTTCCTTAATGATAGTATTTTCACAGCAGACTCTTCGAGATACCGTTCTGCTAACGAATCACGATCCACGAACCGGAATCACGGGCTCCGCAACTCTAACTGTACAGGCCCGGGATGTAAAGCAAGCGTTCAGGGGGTAGGGCAGGCCGGCAGTTACTCAGGTCAAAGATCCGTGACGGCGGCGTGTCCAGAGGTTTGAAGCGGAAAAGGAAATCCAATGATTTCTGTTGTCATAAAGCGGATTTTACGATTTAATTACTATTCGGCCGGAGCAGAAAAACCCATGAAGCCCCAGGTGGTGGATCCATTGAAGGCTTTCTTGATTCCAGCGACCGGATGCCATTCTTGAGGTGTTTTTTATGCGGTCTCGGGACATACTGGTGATTTTTTCGCTTTTTTTACTCGTATGCGTGATCGGGTGTTCCACAGAAGAGCCCCCGCCGCCGACTAAAGGTTCCAAGGTGATCAGAAGATCGATTGAGGCTCCTCCGAAACCTGTTCCCACTGACTTAATGACAGAGGAACAGGAAAAACCGGCCGCAGAGGTTATGAAGCCGGTTGTGTCGGGAGAGACGGTGCCTCCGGATGGGGCCTTGGAGAAGGGCGGTGTGAATTCGCAGATTGCGCTCGCGGATCTGGAAAAAACACAACCCAGGATACTTCCGGAGCCAGAGGATGAACAGGCCGATCCTGCGCCGGGTCCGGATGAGGGGGAATACATGGTCCTGCCCGGTGACTCCCTTGCCGTAATCGCTGGTCGCGAAGACATGTTCGGAGATCCCCTTAAATGGATTGTGCTCTATCAGTTGAACCGCGATAAACTGGAAGGACTTGTCCTTGATGAGCGGCTTCCCGAACGGCCGGTTCCGGAGGGGATCCGGCTTCGATACAGCCTCAATGAAGAGGAAGGCAAACTGGCCGACGCGGCTTCGGATCGTACCTGGGTTGTCAATGTCGTTTCTTCCCTGACAGCGGACCGTATCGACGGGCCTGCTGTTCAGCTGCTGGAGCAGGGCTATCCTGTCTACATCAGCCGGGCCACGGTGAACGGTCAGAAGTGGATGCGACTCAGGGTGGGGTTTTTCAATGATCGGGAATCCGCCGTGAGGCAGGGGAAGAAGCTCCAGGAGGTTCTGCAGCAGGAGGACTCATGGCCCGTGAGGATCGGGCCGGAGGAGAAGGCCGAATATGCAGACCTGTTGCGGCCTCTTTATGAGGGATGACTCGGGTGGAAAGACAATGGGTGCCGGTGTCGGTTGTCTGTGGAAGTGGGGGGATACAGGGCGTTGCACATGTCCCCGGCCTAACGCTTTAACCACTTAGCCTGAAGATATCTTGATCCTGTTAGGTTGCAAAGCTCGCAAAGGAAATAAAGTTATTCGCCGTGGTGAAATAAATTTGAGCAACAAGTTAGGACGTGAGATTGCATGTGATGAAGGGCAAGAGGATTGTTTTAGGGGTGACAGGCGGCATTGCCGCGTACAAGGCGGCGGAGTTGGCCCGGGTCTTGGTCAGGAACGGGGCCGAAACCAGGGTCGCCATGACGGAAAACGCTGCGAAGTTCGTTACTCCTTTGACATTTGAGGCCCTCACGGGAAACCGTGTGGTGCTTATGCATTTCGATCCCCTGAATGACCCAATGGATCACATATCATGGGGACAGGACTCGGACCTCATCATCGTTGCACCGGCTACAGCCAACTTCCTGGCAAAAACGGCCCTGGGTATTGCAGACGATTTCCTGTCGACCATGATGGTTGCAGCCACTGCCCCGATCCTGGTGTGCCCGGCCATGAACGATCAAATGTTTGCGCATCCCGCGGTAAGGGAAAACCTCAATGTGCTTCGCAAAAGGGGGGTTGCAGTTATGGAGCCCGGCACCGGGGACTTGGCCTGCGGCACAATCGGGCCGGGGAGGCTCCCCGATACGGAAGACATCCTTGACAAGGCCCTTGCCGTTCTCGCACCCAAGGACCTCGAGGGCCGGACCGTACTGGTTACGGCGGGACCGACAATGGAGCCGATTGACCCGGTTCGTTTCATCTCCAACCGCTCCAGCGGCAAGATGGGATACGCCCTGGCCAGAATTGCGAGCCGAAGAGGCGCCTCGGTGGTCCTAGTGAGCGGCCCCACGGGATTGAAGCCTCCTTCGGGGGTAGCGTTTGTGCCCGTTCGTTCCGCGGAAGACATGAGGGCGGCCGTTCTTGAGCACTGGATCAAGTGCGACGCCGTGATCAAGGCCGCCGCCGTTGCGGACTACCGGCCGAGAGAGGCCTCCGTGCGGAAGGTGAAAAAGAGGAAAGAGGATCGCGTCCTGGAACTGGCTTGCAACCCGGATATCCTGGCCGAACTTGGGAAAGAGCGGGGAAACGGGGCTTGCCTTCTGGTGGGGTTTGCCGCGGAAACCGAATCGCTGTTGGAGAATGCTCAGGAAAAGCTTCAGAGAAAAAACTTGGATATGATAGTCGCCAACGACGTCTCTCGACCTGACGCTGGTTTTGATGCGGACAACAACCTGGTCAACATCCTCCATCGAGATGGACGCGTGGAGGCGTTGCCCATGATGACCAAGGAGGAGGTCGCCGGCCGAATCCTGGACAGGTTAGCGGAGCAATGGAAGGAAGGCCCACCCCTAAAGAGGAGTTGAGGGACACGGTACGGATGGTGCGGATTCTGCTGAAGGGTAATCGGGATCTGGGGATGGATCCGCCCATGGTGTCCGTCCCGGTGCTCGAGGGCCTGGAAAGGACGCCGCAGGAGGACGATGGCCTGTCAGGGGAGGCGGGGCGGGCGCGAACGCTGGACGAGCTTCGGGAGATCCTGGGCGAATGTAAGCGGTGTCCTCTTCACGCCGGCCGGAACAAGGTGGTGTTCGGAGAAGGCAGCCCTAGAGCGGAACTCCTTTTCGTGGGGGAAGGGCCTGGTGAAGACGAGGATCGGATCGGACGTCCGTTCGTGGGTGAGGCGGGACGGTTGCTCACGCGGATCATCGACGCCATGGGCCTGTCGCGGAGTGATGTCTATATATGCAATGTGATGAAGTGCAGACCGCCGCGGAACCGTAATCCAGAGGTTCCTGAGATCGCCGCCTGCCTGCCGTTTCTCCGGCGGCAGATCGATCTGGTGAAGCCGAAGGTCATCTGCACCCTCGGAAGAGTGGCCGGAGAAGAGCTCCTGGGCAAGACTTTTACCGTTACCAGGGACCGCGGAGCCTGGTATGAGTACGGAGGCGTGCCGGTAATGCCCACTTTTCATCCGGCATACCTACTAAGGAACCCGGCGGCCAAGCGGCACGTCTGGGAAGATGTCCAGAAGGTCATGAAACGTCTTGTGCCGGGTGGAGGAAAGCATGGGTAAAGTTCGTGCGGGCCGAACAATTTCCTTTCTCACTCTTGCGCTTTTTCTCGCTCTGGTGCCGGACCTTTTTGCAAGGGAATCCGTCGAAGGGACGGTTGTTATTATAGATCTTGATGGTGCGATCAACCCGGGCAGCGCCCTTTATGTGGCCCGCGGCATTGAAGAGGCTCCGGATCTGGATGCGAAGCTTATTATCCTCACCATGGACACTCCAGGAGGTCTGGCCACCTCCATGAGGGCGATAATCAAGGCTATTCTGAATTCTTCTATCCCGGTAGCGGTTTATGTGAGCCCGCCAGGAGCCGGTGCGGCCTCGGCCGGCGTCATGGTCACTGTGGCAGGTCATGTAGCCGCCATGGCGCCCGGGACCAACATCGGCGCGGCCCACCCGGTCGCCGCGGGAGGCAAGGACATCCAGGAGGAGATGTCCAGGAAGGTCATCAACGATATGGCTTCCTACGGCCGCGGGATCGCCGAGGAAAAAGGAAGGAACGGGGAGTGGGTCGAGCAGGCGATCAGGGAAAGCGTGTCCGTTACCGCTGAAGAAGCCCTGGAAAAAAACATAATCGACCTCATAGCCGAAGACGTGGACGACCTCCTGCAGAAGCTTGATGGAAAAGAGATTGTGGTACAAGGCAAGACTGTGGCCTTGGCCACGGTGGATCTCGAGTACGTTCACTATGAACCCGGGTTCCGCGACAAGGTCCTCAGGACCATCAGTGATCCTAACATCGCCTACATCCTTATGATGATAGGCCTTGCGGGCCTTTACTTCGAGCTCAGCAATCCGGGGGCGATCCTGCCCGGGGTGATAGGCGCCATTTCCCTGAT
>CAZEIA010000184.1:0-6811 GCA_964512335.1 uncultured Desulfobacterales bacterium | reverse complement strand
TACTTCACTGCGCACAAGTCCTATGTGATGCTGTTCATCTCCACCATCACCATCATCATGGCCATGATCGTGGCCAAGCTACTCACCACCACGATTCTTTACAGGCGGGAGACCGCCCCCTTTGTAATGGAAATGCCCACATACCATCTGCCCACAGTGTCCGGGGTGCTGCGCAGGGCCCTGGACCGGACCTGGCTGTACGTGAAAAAGGTGGGCACCGTTGTCGTGGCTGTAGCCGTCTGCGTATTTGTGCTCCTTCAGTTTCCCGGCCTGCCCGAGGAACGCAAGGATCACTATGCAGCTGAAATGGATCAGGCACTGGCGGTCTTTGAGGAGCAGATCAAAGATACTCAATACGCCCAGGCCGTCCGGGGAGAGAAAATCAGCGAAATGTTGAACGTCTTTTCAACCTATCGTGATGCCAAGATGAAGGTCGTCACAAAAGAGGCTTCCAAGGCGGTGGATGCCAAATATGAAACCTCTCACCCGGAACTGTTTCCCCTGCTCAGACCTCGGGATCCCGACGCGCGCAAGGTGAACAGGGCTTTGAGAAACCTGTCCGGAGAACGTACCTCGCTTCGCACCGGGATCCGCGAGGAAACCATTGTCCACAGCTTTTTCGGAGGGCTGGGACGTTTCCTCGAGCCGGTGACCCGCGTTGCCGGGTTCGACTGGAAGATCAACGTGGCCCTCATCAGCTCCTTTGCCGCACGTGAATCCAGCGTGGCCACCTTGGGTGTGCTTTTTCAGGAGGGGGTGGACGAGAACATAACACTGGAAGAACGCATGGCTAGGGAAAACGAGGCCGGTGGACGCACTCCGCTCCATGCGCTGGCCTTGATGATCTTTTTCGCTCTTTATCCCCCGTGTCTTGCCGCGACCGTCATGATCAAGGTTCAGACCGGGTCCTACAAGTGGATGCTGTTTTCCATAATCTTTCCCACAATCCTGGGGCTTGCCGTGGCCGGCGTGGTTTTTACGGGAGGCTCCTTGTTGGGCTTGAGCGGTCTTCAGGCCATGGCCGGGTTCTACGTACTGGCCCTGGTCACGGCCGTTGGCCTGTCATTCATTAAAGACCCGGCCTGGGCTCATCATGGATCCCCCATGACCGGGACAAGGGAGGTGTCTTAATCTATGAATTGGGAATACCTGGTTCTTGCTGTAATCCTGGGATGGGCGGTCTACCGGTTGTGGCGCACCTTCGTTCAGAAGAAGGGCTGTTCCTGCAGCTCGTGCCCTTCGGCCGGAAAGTCCTGCTGTTCCCCCGACTCCGCTGCCTTCCAAGGCACGGAAAAAGACAAAAAGGTAAATGATAAGGAGGTTATGTAATGATCAGAAAAATGTCTATTCTCATGGTTTTTGCCGGATGCATGGGCCTTGCCACGCCGGCCGCTGCACACACGCCCTTGTTTTCGTGTTTTGACAATGCCGACGGGACCATATTCTGCGAAGGGGGGTTTTCCGACGGATCCGGTGCCTCTGGCGTGCCCATAATTGTAAAGAGCACGTCAGGAGAGGTGCTCTTAAGGGGTGAGCTTTCCCGAAACAGCGACATAGAGTTCGACAAGCCAGACGGAGATTATTCCGTCATCTTCGATGGCGGCGATGGGCATGAAATCGAGATTCCAGGCTCACAGATCTTTGAATAAAGGAGAGGAACATGAAACGAGCAACACTTTTTGCAACCATGATCACGCTCTTATTGTTATTCAACACCCCGGCACAGGCGCATTTTCAGTTGCTATACACACCTCAAACCGCACTTGAGCGAGGCGGGGAGATCACACTCAAGCTGGTTTTCACCCATCCATTTGATGCAGGCCACACCATGGACATGGGCCCGGTTCAGGAATTCTACATGCTTCATCAGCGCGGCGAAGAAGGCGGGCCCAAAAAGAGCGATCTCAAGGAATACCTGAACGAGATCACCTGGACCAGCCAGGGCAATACGGGCAAGGCCTTTGAGGCCGTGATCCCCGCCCGCGTTATGCGTTCCATGGGCGACTATGTGTTTGTCCTGGTTCCCGGCCCGTATCACGAAAAGGCGGACGATGGATATATCCAGCAGTTCACCAAGATGATCCTGAATGCAGGAGGCGTTCCAGGCAACTGGCACAAGCCCCTGGGCCTGCCCGCTGAGATAGTGCCCCTGGACAAGCCTTATGCCAACTGGACCGGGGGCGTATTCCGCGGCGTGGTCATGTCCAACGGCAAGCCCGTGCCCGATGTTGAACTGGAAGTTGAATACCTGAACCATACCCCGATCATGGACAAGAACGCCTTTGAAGAGGACGGAAAAATCGAGGCCCCTCACCCGGCTTTCGAGACCATGGGTATAAGGGCCGATGCGCAGGGCGAGTTCGCCATCGGTCTGCCCAGGGCCGGCTGGTGGGGTATAGCGGTTCCTGATCTGGTTGAGCTTGACCACAAGGGCAAGGAGCTGGTACAGGAAGCCATACTCTGGATCCAGGTGACCGACATCCCTTAACTCCGCCTCTGCGTGTCCGGAGACACATAACGGCTTTTTAGATAAATGAAGGGATGTAATGCATATAAGAGTGAATTGTGGGAATACTCTTTCCGGCTGAGAAATATTTCAGGGTAGCGGTTGCGGTTTTGATTACGACGTTCGGGCTCGCCGCCTGCGCTGGAGAGGCGGCGGCCGGACGTCTCAAGATCAGTGACTTTTACAGCCCTCTCAATGACAAACGCCCCATACGTCCTGAAACCCGTTACATTATTCTCCACACCACCGAGGGCGAGCTTCAGGGCTCGCTTCGAAAGGTCCGTCAATACGGGGAGGCCCATTATTTTGTCACCCCGTCGGGCGAGGTTTTCCGGATAATCGATCATAGAAGGATAGCCACCCATGCAGGCAGGAGCATGTGGGAAGGGCGAAGCACCATTGACAATTATTCCATCGGCATCGAGGTTGTGGGCTTTCACGACCGGGATATCACAGAGGCCCAGTATACAGCCCTCCGCGAACTGCTGCGGCAGTTGAAAAGCCTTTACCGCATCAAGGACGATAATGTTCTCACCCACTCCATGGTTGCTTACGGGCGCCCCAACCAATTTCATCCAAAAAGGCACAGGGGCCGCAAGAGATGCGGGATGATCTTCGCAAATCCGGACGTGAGGCGGCGCCTGGGGCTCGATGCAGCCCCTGCCCGTGATCCGGATGTGACTGCCGGCCGGCTTGTTGCCGCTGACCCGGAACTTCACCGCTTCCTGTACCAGCCTCACGTCTCCCCGGCAGCGACCCCTTCCAAAGATCCCATGGTTATAGCCAAGGGTGTCAATGCCTGGCGTATCGCTCGTGAGAAATATGACGACCCGGCAACGGTTTACGTGTATCCGGATGGCAGAAGGTTCCGGGGAAGCGAGATCAGTAAGTGGGAAAGCATTCCTGCGGGCACACGAGTCCTTTTCCTGGAAGGCGAACAGGAGCGCGAGCAGGAATTCGAAGGGTTCCTGGAGATCGGCAGGGACGGAAATACTGTGCAGGACCTGGCCGGAGATCTCTATGCGGACTCGACCACCATCTACTTCTTTCCTGACGGGCTCATACGCACCGGGGCCGAATTAAACCGCACCCCCGCTTTTCGCAGGCTGCTGAGCTCCCCTCCCAAGGGCACAAGGGTACTGGCGGGCTACGTCTACGGCGGATATGTCCAACCCAGGCGCCCTCCCTCCAGAATCGCCGGCAAAAAATGGAACTACCCTTCCACCTTCTATCGCCTGCCGGACGGGCGCATACTGAGCGGCGACGAGATCGACGACAAGGCAATCCCCGGCCGAACGCTTGTCTTCATGCTCAGATAAGACACCGCCGTCCTTTCATCGAAACCCCAAGATACTCTTCACAGTATTGCAGAGACCCCTGAGTCTGAGGACGAACACCTTCGCTCTCTCCGCTCCAGACTTCCCAGGCCTCTTCCCCCACAAAAATCTAAACAAGCCGAGTGAAAAAACTGGAAGAACGCCTCAAGCGTGCTGACATTGTGCTTTGCCCTGTAAAAGGCCGGTTTTTCATCGAAACCGATGCCATACAAAAAGTATACCCTTTTGGATGCCACATGTTCCAATGGACTCTCAACCGGAAAAAGCTTCCCGCAGATCGCATGCATTTTAAATGGGAAAGCGGGTTCAAGATCGCACCCGCTGGAAGCCGGGTGCTGATACCGAAGAGCGGAAAAACGTGTAAGTGCCAGGGTCGTTGCGAAAATTGCAAATACGGCAACAGAAATTACCACCACAACCATGAAAAAAACAGAAAACATCGGGCAAGAAAATTTTTGGGCTATAGTTTAGGCTGGGCATATAAAATAAGGAGATTCTAATTCAAAAAAGTTATTCCCTTTAGCTAATGTGTTTCTTTGTTCCACCCCCTGAACCATTCGCGTGTCTCTTTTTTATTCCCTTCTTGGGGACTGTGGACGTTTTTTCCCGGATTACAGAGGATCCACCAGTATGCGTTGCGCGTCGTCCAGACGAAGGGAGCGGTGGTATCCCTTGACCCGAACTTCCAATGTATCGCCTTTCGATTCTTCTATCTCTATTATGTTTCCGGGTACGAGATCCATTCCTGCCAGCAGTTCCAGGACTTGGCCCCGGCCTTTGATCTTTGCGATTCGACCCTGTCGGCCCGGTTCCAACTCGTTTACTGAAACCGGCGGATTGTCCTCGCGGAGCCTGTCACTGCGCTTTTTCTTGAGCCTTTCAAGCCCCTGAAAAACACAAGAGACACATCTTTCCTCCATTACCCCCTCACGGCAGAAATCCCGGAAGGACTCGATCCAGTCCTTACCGACCCGGGGGCAAAGATCCAGAAAATGGATGAACTGGATCAACCGGTCCAGGACCGGCTGGGATAACGCGTGCTCCATTCCACAGGCTGCGGCCTCGGCCTCTTCAGGAGCAATGCCGAGAATACGAGAGAAAAAGTCGTCCAGCACTTCATGCCTCCGGACCACTTCTTCAGCAACATCTCTTCCCTCGGGTGTCATTGTGATCACGCCGTAAGGCTCATAGTTGATCAGGCCCTTGTCCGACAAGACCCGCAGGGCCCCTGTGACGGACGATGCCTTGACCTTCATCTCCCTGGCAATGTCCTTGGCCCTTACGCCCTGTTTTTCCGCAGTTATGTGGTAGATGGTCTCAAGATAGTCCTCCTGGCTGGAGGTCATGGGCGTCTTTTTCGGCATGGACATACCCCCCCTGTAACTTTGGACAGGCTTTCGGATTACCCAAAATATTATGCCACTCCACAAAACATGTCAATCCAGATTGCCATCCAGATTGCCATCCGTTGCCTGAGCACAGACAGGTGCTTTCCGTCTGGCAGGCAAGAATCCGAAATCATTACCTATCCCGGTGTCGGGAATTACCTCGCCGGGCTCATGCCTCGGATCAGGGGATTACTGAGCTTGGAACCGCCAACCTGACATCTACTTATGTATACTGGCCCCGGAACTCGGAAAAGGCTTTTTCAAGAAGAAATCCGGGGCATGAGAAAAGAGTTGACTTTATCGCAGTTTCATTGCAAATTATCCGCATGTGGATAAAAAGAAGCTACGAGGCTACCCTTTCCAATCTTTTTGACCAGTTCCCGTCCGTGGTGGTCACCGGTCCTCGGCAGGTCGGTAAAACCTCGCTGGTTCGAAGGGTTTTCCCCAAACTTGATTATGTTTCCCTGGATCTTCCCGCCCTTGCCGAACAGGCCGAGAAAAGCCCGGAGACGTTCCTGAGCAGTCGCAAACAGCCTATGATCATTGATGAAATCCAATACGCTCCCTCGCTTCCGAGGCACCTTAAAATCGCGATTGATAAGGACAAGAGGCCGGGCCGTTTCATCCTGACAGGTTCCCAGAATTTCTCCCTTATGCAAGGCATTTCCGAGAGTCTGGCCGGGCGCTGCGGGATTCTGAACATGCTGAACCTTTCTGCGGCGGAGGTCCGCGAGGCCTTCGACGGTTTCGATGAACACGCCTACATCCTTAAAGGCGGGTTTCCTGAACTGTATGAAAGACCCGATCTCGATCCCCAATACTGGTATGCTTCGTACTTGAGCACCTACCTGGAAAGAGACGTCCGTAATATTCTCAATGTGGGAAGTCTGAGGGATTTTGATCGTTTTCTCAGGGCCGTGGCCGTGAGAACGGCTCAGATCCTTTCTTACTCGGAACTTGCGAGGGATGTGGGCATCTCGCCAAACACGGCCAAACAATGGATTTCCGTTCTCCAGGCTTCAGGGCAGGTGTTTCTCCTGGAACCCTACCATCGCAATCTCGGAAAACGACTGGTCAAATCGCCAAAAATCTACATGAGCGACACGGGCCTCGCGCTCTTCCTCATGGGATTTGAGACCTGGGAAGGGGTCGGCCGCCATCCTGTCGCCGGGGCGATCTGGGAAACCCATGTGACTATGCAGGTGGTGAGGCATTTCCATGGGTCGGGCAAAAGGGTTCCCCTGTGGTTTTGGCGGACCGTGCACGGAGCGGAAGTCGATTTGCTTGTGGAAAGGGGCGGGAGGTTTGTCGCGATCGAAAGCAAGTTTGCTGAAAAACCTGATCAGGTAAGTCTCAAAGGCATCCTTGCCCTTAAAAAATTTTACGGCAAGGATTTCTTTGATAAGGGTCTTGTGGCATGCCGGACCCTTCACACGTTTCCTCTGGGCGAAGGGGTCAACGCGGTGCCCGGCAGCATGATCGATCAGTATTTGTAGAAATGACGCTTATAATTACGTGTAAAGTATGATGGATTCGTAAAAACCCCTCAACAAGCATAGCAGGGCATAAAGACCATTTAT
>CAZEIA010000183.1:0-6837 GCA_964512335.1 uncultured Desulfobacterales bacterium | reverse complement strand
AGCGCAGCAGGTTCAAGGCCCTGCCTTGCTCTTCCTTGCGGGCCAGATCCGAGAGAGGCTTCAGAGCCTTTTCGTTCATTTTGCCCGAAAGCACCCGCCCCATGGTCGTATGTCCTGCGACAATGAGATAGATCTCCCGCAACTCTCCTGCGCTCAACCCGAAAAACGGTAGGATTTCAAGGTGTTCTAGAATCGGCGTCTCCGCCCCCTCTATGCCGTCCGGGTTCAAGTAGGAGCAAATCCGCTCGATTGTCTTGACCCTGGACATGAGGCGAAGGACATCGTTGAGCCCGGGATATCTTCTACGCCTGTTCTCAAAGGGCTGCCGAAGGCGGGCCATGAAGACCTCAGGAAGACCTGAATAAAGGCGGCTCTTGATCTCGTTGAGTACTCCGAGGGTCCCGAGTATGTACTCGAAAGAGTCCCGGTAGTCGGCCAGCAACTCCAGGGGACAGCCGGCCAGCCGGGAGTTGTCGATCTCGGTGCGAATCGCGTCGAGTTTCACGACCAGGGGCTTTTTCTGTCCCAGGTAGGTCAGCTTGTAACGAGGTGCGAACCCGGCGGCTGAAAAACGCCTTCGCCACTCTGACTTGAGCGGGGCCGGCAGCAGTGGTTTAAAAGATATCTCGTCGAAAAAGACGGATAGCAGCCGGTTCCAGGTGCTCTCCTGATCGTGGTCAACCTCTTCATCCAGCCGATAGTTCAAGTAAGGGAGGGATGCCACCTCGTCGATTGTCATATCATCCAGATCCCTGTGGTCGAGAAGACGGTCTATGACCTCCTTTTCCACGTACACACCCCTCAGGTATTTCTGAAAATCGAAGGCATGTATCCGCTCAGACCGGTCCCGGACCTGATATTTTCGTCGAGTACGGAAAATATGGGTGAAGAGCAGAAACTTCTTCTTCTCATCGTTGGTCTTGAATGTGACCTTGACGCTCTGGTTGGTTTTCTGGGCATAATGATTTGCAATGATATAGATCTCGCCGTCAGGCTTCAGGGCGCGGTAGATCTTTCCAAGGAGGTACCGGATGTACTTGTCCTTGCGAGTCTTTGAGAGGCTGCCGCTTAACTGTCCCAGGAACCTCTCCATAACCAGGACCTCGTGGGGATCCCTTGTAAGAATGAACAGATCCAGAGGCTCTTTGCTTGTTCGAAGCTTTTCGAGGGAGTCGAAAACAAAGAAGCTGTGTTCCTTAAACCGCAGAGATAGATCGTTGATCAGAAGGTCGTCTGTATGGGTGATCAGGCCGATGCGATGGCTCTCTTTGAGAAACTTCCGCCGATGAAAATCGACCACTTTACCGATCTCCTCGGCCTTGTATCGAATGTTGCTGATTGTCTTTGAAACCAGGTGTGCAGGCACTAGATAGAAGGGCCTTCCACGGCTGGTGAAGCGGATCAGAAGGCCGAGGCTCCTGTAGATTCTGTTCAGCTCGCTGTGATGCCTGCGGATATAATCGGGATCGTCTTCAGAAAATGCCTGGATGAGTTCCAGATCCTCGGGGCTCAGCCGGTCACCCACCTCGAAGAGGCCGAACCCATAAGCATTGCCGCCGAAGCGGCTCTCTATCTGGGAAGGGTGCCGAAGGGCGGCAAACGTCCCCGGAGGGACATCAGCCGGATCGATGCCGAAAGATTCAAAGGATTCCGGCCGAATGAACCCGAAGGGGTCCTCGCGCCACCAGGTTTTCTTGTTGGGGGTCTCAACGGTATCCATATCACCGGTGATTTTTCGCAGTCTGTTCTTCAGGGGTGCACCCTTGGGTTAGTGAGAAGGCAAGTCGCGACCAATACATTCTCAAATAAAAAGTATACCACGTCCCGCCCCGGCAGGAAAGGCCTCTGCTCTTCGTGTCCTTCGTGGTGATATAAGAATCCCCACTGAACGGCATGTACAGCCCGTGAGTTCAAAACGCCACAGGGACGGGGGGTCACCCGTCCCTGTGGCGGCAGGCATGAAATGATCGATCCATCCCCCTTTTTTCGGGACGGCTGCTAATCGAGTTTGCGGA
The DNA here is from genome assembly GCA_964512335.1 of uncultured Desulfobacterales bacterium. GTDB lineage: Bacteria > Desulfobacterota > DSM-4660 > Desulfatiglandales > HGW-15 > JAIPEI01. The sequence goes on along the minus strand of CAZEIA010000183.1, from coordinate 4,822 downwards.
AGGCCTCTTTGCGACCCGTGTACTTTTCCCGCATCTGGGGTTTCATGAGCTTGCCGGTTGGATTCCGCATGACCTGATCAAAAACCACCTTCCGTGGGACCTTATAGGTGGCGAGCTTTGTCTTTGCGAACTCAACGACCTCTTCCTCGGTCATGCTTTCGCCCTCCTTGACCTGCACAATCGCCATGACGATCTCTACTAATCGATCGTCCGGGTAGCCTATGCACGCCACGTCATCGATCTTCGGGCTCTCCATGAGGGCGTCCTCGATCTCCACCGGGAATATGTTCTCTCCACCGCTCGTAATCATGTCCTTCTTGCGGTCCACGATATAGAAATAGCCCTCTTCATCCGTCTTCAGCAAATCGCCCGTGTACAGCCACCCGTCCTTAAGGGTCTCTGCGGTCATCTCCGGATTCTTGAAGTACCCCTTCATCATACGCGGCGTGCGGAAGGTGAGTTCACCCACCTCATCGGGCGGAACCTGCTTTCCTTCAAAATCCACCAACATGGCCTCAACGCCGAAAGTGGGCTTGCCGATAGACCCGGGCTTGCGCAGCACATCCTCCGGATAGAGATTGAAGGTGCCCCCTCCACCACCCTCGGTAATGCCGTATATGTTGGAAACCGCAGCGGGCAGGTTGTCCACCAGGCTCTTCATTACCTCGAACGGGACCGGCTGGGCGCCGATCTCCAGGTACTTCCACCGAGACAGGTCGTAATCAGCGAGGTCTATTTCACCCTTCTTTATGGCGTTCAATATGGCCACAGCCACGGGCACGACAAAAAGGATGTCCGTGCCTTTCTCTTCAGCCAGGGCCTCGACGATCCATCGGGGCTCCTTGAATTCCCGAAGGAGGGTGCCCGTTGCCCCTGTCGCGTAAAACGGGGCCCAAAGGAACATGGTTCCACTATGATAAAGAGGAAGGAAGAATACATAATTATCGTTCTTCTGGACAAAATAGCTCATCCCGTTGCCGATGGCGGTGTGGTTAAGGGAATAATGGGTGTGGAGCACAGGTTTGGGCTTGCCCGTAGTCCCGGAGGTGAACATCATGGCCAGGTCGTGTGAATCGTCCACTTCCACCATGGCCTCGGATTCGTCATCGTAAGCATCCACCACATTGAAGTCGATCATGTCGTCCGGGACCTCGGGTCCCACGCAAATATATTTCTCCACAGTAGTGAGGTCGCCCTGCACGGGCTGCACCACCGGCAGGAACTCGGAACCGAGAATAAAGACCTTAGGATCGCAAACGCCGGCGGCATAAAGGATATCGGAACCGACGAAACGGAAGTTGAGAGGAACGATTACCGCCCCCAGCTTGATGATGCCGTAATAGGTGACCAGCCACTCAAGGGAATTGTTCTGGAGGTGCATGACGTAGTCGCCCTTTTTCACCCCCAGTTCCTTTGAGAGGTAGTTCGCCGTGCGGTTTATGGCTTTGTTGAATTCCTTCCACGTGAAGGTCCTTCTCCGGTCCTGAGAGGGGGTTCGCTCGATCAGACAAACCTTGTCGGGCAGGTGGTGCGCATTGATCTTAGCGTATCTGGCGTAGTTCATGATAACGAATCCTCCTTATTGGGCACACCCCATCGCGCGGGGCGGCAACTCGTCGCGGATGGCGAACCCGGTATACGTTCCTTTCAATGCCGGGGGCGAGACGTTGGACACGATAGCCTTGCACTCGGCACCGGACGGGTCAAACGCCGGCCTCAAGATATCCAGGGGGTTCTTCGCTTGCACCCACACTCCTTTCTTTCCTTGTAAGGTTATTAGAAGGAAGAAATCCGCCTCACCTCGCTTCCGTTCACGCACTGTGATTGGGATTGAACCAAAGCGCCTATTACCTGTCAAGCCAATTCAGCTACATCTCAGCTACAATATAAACCTTTTGTAGCCATGCTCAGGGCCAAATGAGAAAAAACTAATACATGAACAGCCTTTACTCAGGCCGTAGGCAATAAAGCCTCTCTTGTACGCGGGCTGTATTCAAAAAAATGCGGTCAGTCTTTCGACCCACCACGCTGGTTGTGCTTCAAGCGGCTCTGGATCCCCTTGCTCACCTGGTAGGTCCTGCTGAAATCGGACCAGAACTTCCTGTCCTTCTCCTTCCACGCGGCTCCGAACCTGTCGTCGAAAAACTCTTCCAGCCTGTCGAACAGGAGTTTCCACGTGGGCTCGCCTGATTCCATGGCGGCCAGCAGCGCTTCGAGGATATCCTCCAGTTCCGCAAGCTTCTCCTTGGGCAGATAGGAGATAGCACCGAGCCTTACGGACTCGAGAAGGGTGTCGGCGCTCAGGGCGTGGGATGTCAGCATGACGGCCGGGAAGTTTCGATCCACGGCCTTCTCGAGCAGCCTGAGACCATCGACCCCCATAATGTCCAGAATCACCAGGTCATAGGTGTTTTCAGTGAGCTTGTCGAAAGCGGTATGGTAGTCTTGGGCCTTGTCCACTCGGGCCTCTTGGAGGGTATCTACTATCGTATCCAGGACGTCCTTTTCATCGTCTACGGCCAGTATGCGCTTACCCTTCAGGAGGGATGTCTTGTCGGGCATTGCTGTTCCTCCTCTGTAATCAAGAAAGCCCTAACCCACGACTGTATCCGCCGGGAAAGCCTTCACAGGGCCGTCCCAGGCCGTTTCGCCCGGAGAAAAGAGCGATTTATGGATCAATCCTGCAGGCGGCCTTAGACTATATGGAACCACGAAACCTCTTGTCAAGACCAGTTGCACCCCATTTCCGCACAAAGAACTTGACAGGACTTTGATGCCGGAGTATCAAAGCTCTATGAATGAATGGTCATTCATTATCTGATATGAAACAGCATAAGAACAAAGAAAAATACTTGCGAATTATTGGGGCCGCCACGCGCGTATTCGCACGCCGGGGATTCTACCAGGCCAAGGTCTCGGAGATTGCAAGGGAGGCTGGTGTTGCCGACGGAACCATTTATCTCTATTTCGAGAATAAGGACGATATCCTGATCTCCCTGTTCGAGGAACAGATGAAGATCGTCCTTACTAATATGAGGGAACAGGTCGAGGCCACGGAAAACCCCATCGAAAAAATCGAGCGCTTCGCGCTGTGTCATCTCAAACTGATTGAACAGAATAAGGACATGGCTGAGATTATACAGGTGGAACTTCGGCAGAGCACCAAGTTCATGAAGAGCTATAAAAATGAGCATTTCGCCGAGTACCTGGACCTGATAGCCGACATCGTCCGAAAGGGACAGCAGAAAAGCCTTTTCAAAAAAGACGTGATCCCCGACTTGGCCAAACGGGCCCTTTTCGGCGCCCTTGACGAGCTGTCCCGATACTGGGTATTGTCAACCCGGAGAAAGTATGATATTGAGATCGCGGCCAAACAGATCAGTGAAATTTTCCTGTATGGTCTGGTGGATAACCCCGGCGAAACGCCGATGGAACTTAAAGGAAAACGGGAAAGGAGGTTGCGGTGAAAATTATTGCCTGCATCAAGCAAGTCCCTGATACGGAGACCCAGATCAAGGTGGCTCCGGATGGTACATCGATTGCCCAGGAAGCCATCAAGTGGGTAATGAACCCTTACGACGAATTCGGTGTGGAGGAAGGGCTCAGGCTCAAGGAGAAGTTCGGCGGGGAGGTCATTGTAGTCGGACTGGGCCCCAAGCGCGTGACCGAATCCCTCCGGACCGCCTTGGCCATGGGCGCCGACAAGGCCGTTCTCGTGACGGACAATGCTCTCGAGGGCAGTGACGCTACGGCCGTGGCCAAGGCCCTGGCCGCCGCTGTCAAGGATCTCGAATACGATATCATATTCGCCGGACAGCGGGGGGTTGATGATGATCAGGGCTTGGTGGGCGCTTCCCTGGCGGAGTTTCTCGGGATCCCCCACCTTCCGGTGATCACCAAACTGGAAGTCTCGGATGACGGGGCGGCCGCCAAGGCCAACCGCCCGGTCGAGGGACAAACCCTGGTTCTGGAATCGCCGCTTCCCGCCGTGGTAACAGCCCAGAAGGGACTTAATGAGCCCCGTTATGCGTCGCTCCCCGGGATCATGAAGGCTAAAAAGAAGCCGCTCGAAGAAAAGTCCCTGGCCGACCTGGGTCTGGACCCGTCCCAATTCGGGACCGCCGCGCGCAAGCTCAAGGTCATCAAGCTCACGCCTCCGCCTGAACGCGAGGCTGGAAAGATCGTCGAAGGCGAGTCCCCGGAGGAAAAAGCGGCCGCCCTGGCCAAACTCCTGCACGAGGAAGCCAAGGTCATCTAGCTTTCGACACGAACGACATTATAGGATGCAGAAAAGCCCAAAGGCCTTTCCCATACCTAGATTCAAAGGAGACGGAGAAGATGGCACAAGGAGTGATGGTAATAGCCGAACAGAGAAGTGGAGAAATCCATAAAATATCCTTTGAGGTCGTCAGCGAAGGCCGACGGCTTGCCGACGCCCTGGGGCAGGATCTGACCGCGGTCGTGCTCGGGGCCGGCGTCAAGGACAAAGCGGCGGTGCTCGCCCAATACGGCGCAGACAAGATCATCGCAGCCGAAGACCCCCAACTGGATAACTACACTGCGGACAACTACGTCCCGGTCATCGCCGAAATAGTCAAGGCCAACGAACCGGCCATACTACTGCTGGGGGCCTCCTCCATGGGCAAAGATCTCTCGGCGAGGCTCAGCGCCCGCCTGGAGGTTGGCATGGCCCAGGACTGTGTTTCCGTCGCCATAGAGGACGGCAAACTCACGGCCGTCAGGCCGATTTACGCCGGCAAAGCCTATGCAAAGGTGACTTTCAGCGATGACAGCCTGCCCCAGATGGCCACGGCCCGGCCCA
>CAZEIA010000182.1:0-6863 GCA_964512335.1 uncultured Desulfobacterales bacterium | reverse complement strand
GGACTTTTTTCAGGCCTTCAGTGATCCGGTGGGGCAGCACTATGGGGGTTCGAGTCCCGAACCGTATCATTTCCAGATGCGGGATCTCGCGAAGCTTCCTGACCAGATACTCGACCTTGTCGTCGGACAGGATGAAGGGATCACCGCCGGTAATCAGCACGTCCCTGATTTCCACATGTTCCCCGATCCAGCGCAGACCTTCTTCCACGTCCATGCGAAGCTTGAGGTCCCGATCCACAACGACTTCCTTGCGAAAACAGTGGCGGCAATAGTTGGCGCATACGTCGGTCACCGTGAAAGCTATCCTGTCATCGTACTGGCGGGCGATACTGTCCGGCCGTTCTTCGCCGACCGCCCGGTTCTCTTTCCATATGAGGTAGTCCGGCAGGCCGTATCTGTTCTCCTTTTCCTTCATTGAGGGAATCACCTGTTTTCGAATGGGACACATCGGATCATCCGAATTCATCAGAGAAGCAAAGTAGGGTGTGGTGCCCCATTTTGTGTTAAGTGTTGTGATCGCCTCTTCCTCATCGGGGGACACATTTATGAACTGCTTGAGCTTGTCCAACGTATTCACAAAATCTCGGACCTGCTCCATCCATTCTTCCATGGCCGGCGTCTCCTTTTCTTCATTCTCTACTGCAGAGCATTCACTGCTATAGGTATTTTTTGAATTCCCTCGGAGTGACGTGGGTCCTGTGTTCTTCCCAGTCGCGCATCTTGAGGGCAATAAAATTCGTGTAAGTCCGTTCCCCAAGCAGTTGTCTTAGAAAACGGCTTCTTTCAGCCTCGACAAGGGCCTCATAAAGACATTTTGGGAGAAAACGTCGATCTCTGACCTTCAGAGTATAGCGTTTTCGGTAGGTGCTCCCTGAATCGGGTTTACCGGGATCCTTCCGTTTTCGAATACCGTCGAGCCCCGTGGCGATCAGGGCCGCTATCTGGAGGTAGACATTTCCCCAGGGATCCGGACTCCTGAGTTCAATACGCACGTCCTGGGGGCCGTTGAAGTGCGGGACACGGACCATGGAACTGCGATTCCTGAAACCCCAGGAGCGAATAACGGGCGCCTCGCGCTCCAGCACGTAGCCTTTGTAGGAATTCTGCGTCGACGCCATAATCAGGGAGGTCCCTCTGGCGTGGTGCAGGATGCCTCCGATAAAGTGCCGGGCGGTTTCGCTGAGGGGCTCGGTCTCGGACGGCCCCACAAACAGGCTGCGGCCCCGGAGATCCTGCATGGAGATGTGGATATGAAAGGCGCTTCGGTTCTGCCCGTCAAACGGCTTGGGCATGAACGTGGCGTGGTATCCGTGAGCAGCTGCTGTCTGCTGGGTCACATGGTTGAACAGGACGGTGCGGTCCGCTGCACTGAGGGGATCGGTCGCCTCGAGATTGATCTCGTGCTGCGAAGGTGTCACCTCGTGGTGGGCCTTTTCGAATGGAATGCCGCAGGCAGCCAGGATCGCGATGATCTCATTTCGGACGGACTCACCACGATCGTGGGGCGCCGGGTGGAAGTATCCCGCCTTGTCCGTATGGATGTCTTCGTTCCACTCGGCCCCGTTCAGGAGAAAAAACTCATGCTCCGGGCCCACAGTAAACCGGCATTTAAAGTCGGTTTCTCCTTCAGCAACCACCCGCTCCAGGATCGCCCTGGGATCGGTCTGCGACCGTTTCCCCTTGTCGTTGTAAACATGCCCGATAAAGAACCCCAGTCGCTCATGCTGAAAAGGGACCACAATGAAACTTTCAGGATCGGGGATCAGGATCCGGTCACTGCTTGCAACTGAGGCATATCCGGCGATTGAGCTCCCATCAAAGCCGACGCCGTTCTCAATAAAACCCTCGATGCGGTCAGGGTTGATAGGCAGGCTCATTACCCGGCCGTTGAGGTCCAGAAAAAAGACTTTGGTTGTATCCGTCTCATTAAGCCGCCTCTTGATCTCCTCGATCCTGGCCATTCATCCATCTCCTCGATTTTCCAGCATGAATAAGTAAACATGTCCGGCTTTAGAAGCATGATCTCAATAGCAGGGGACCCCGCTCAATGCAACCTTTTTCCTTCTCCGGGTGATGATGAAAAACCGTTTTTTGGACGAGGAAGACCGCCTCTTAAGCATCTCGAAAATGACACCGGCCGTTCAGGAGATAAGAGTATACCTGCAGCGGCAGACCGGCTCGAAAGGTTTTGCATATTGTACGCAAGTGATTATACTTAATGCTGTGCTTTTTTCGGTTTCCTGGGATAGCGTGGTTTGAAAAACGAATTAGTGGGCCCAATCCTCTTTGCCTATGTGCAGCGGATGCGGCCTTGAGTGGTTTGAAGGGAGCCCTGCCGGAAATGAAGATCCTACTACTGGGAAGCACTGGAATGCTTGGAAACGACTGCAATATAGCCCTTGAGAAGGAACATGAGGTGCTTGCTCCTGACAGGAAAAAGCTAGATATAATTAGTTGGGATAACGTTATTGAAACTATGCAACGTATATCTCCCGACGCTGTAATAAACTGCGCAGGGCTGGCTGACATCAACGGATGTGAAAAGGACGAGCTATCAGTCCGCAAAATTAATGTTGAGGGGCCGAGAAACTTGGCACAGGGATGCGCACGGTTCGATTGCAGACTTATACATATTTCGAGTTATTGCGTATACAATGGCCTCAAAAGCATACCGCAGCCTTATTTCGAAGACGATACACTAGATCCATTGTCAGAGTATGGTAGAAGCAAAGTATACAGTGAAACTGCGGTTAGAGAAAATGCAGCTCACTATATAATCATACGTACAGGATGGCTTTATGGAATTAATGGGGATAATTTTATTACTTATATATTATCAAAAGCCTTAGAAGGTGGAAGAAAAAAGCAAACTATTTATATAGAAAAGGACCAGTATGGTTCCCCTACCTGGACATATCGTCTGGCCTACCAGATTCGGGAAATGCTCCATGCAGACGTGCACGGGACATATCACGCGACATCAGAAGGGTACTGCAATCTGCTGGATTTCGCCGGGGCGGTGCTTGACAAGTTAAACATAAAGGCCAACCTTGAGAGACATAAGAGTTCCGAAACCCCGAAATATGCCCCCAGACCGTGCAACGGAATTCTGGAAAACCGTCTCCTGAAGAAGCAGGGAATCAATGTCATGCCTGACTGGAAAACAGATCTGAACCTTTTTTTGGAGCAGCACGGAGAAGAGTTGATCAAGCGGATCAAAAATCAATTGAAAGACGCTTAGATTTTCCTGCCGATCATGGCCCCTTCATAGATAGCCGCCTTGGCGCTTCTGGGCTCCAGGCAGTCCCCGATCCGGTATACGGGAATACCCAAACCACGAACTCCTTCGTGCAGGCTGTCTTCCGGCTTCATTCCCGTAACCACGACCACCAGGCCGGCCTTTATGAAGGTTTCCCCTGAATCGCGGTTCAGTAATGCGACCCCGTCTTCCCGGATCCAGGAGACCTCGTAACCCGTCATCAAGGAAACCCCTTTATCCGCCAGCTTGTCGAGAATCATCTTGCGCGTCACGGATTCGATTCGGGGGCCGATTCGCATGAGTTTCTCAACGATCGTAACCGGGCAGCCGTTTTCGGAGAGGTGTATCGCCAGTTCGCAGCCTGTCGCTCCCCCTCCAATAACAACGGATAAAGGCCCCGCGGGAGAAGGCGGGGGCGCATTCAGGACCTCGTTTATGGGTCTAACTATAGGGCTGTTTATTCCGGGGACAGGCGGATAATCAGGGACCGAACCGGTGGCCAACACGAGCACGTCGGGATTGACCCGGGCAACAGTTTCCGGGCTCACGTCAAGGCCGAGATGAAACCGCACTCCGTATTTTTCAGCCTGCCTTTTCTGGTACGCTATCAGGGTGAGCAGTTCACGTTTATAGCTTGTAACCGCTCCTAAGAGGAGTTGGCCGCCAAGGGTCTTCTGACGCTCATACAAATGGACCTCATGGCCCCGCCGAGCAGCAACCCAGGCCACGTCGAGACCGCCAGGGCCGCCTCCCACCACCATCACCTTCTTTGGGGTGTCAGTTGGAGCCAGGGTCATCTCCTGCTCACGCCCCAGGGTGGGATTCACCAGGCACTCCACCCTCCCTTTTCGGAAAATGGACTCCATGCAGGTGTTGCAGGCAATACACGTGCGGATGTCTTCAATGCGTCCCTCGCGGGCCTTGATAGGCATTTTGGGGTCTGCGAGCAACCCCCGGCCTATACAGACCAGGTCAGCTTTTCCCATGGCTATAATCTCGTTTGCGATATCCGGGCTGTTGATGCGCCCAACAGCCATTACCGGCACTTTCAGTGCCTTGCGGATCTCAGCGGCAGAGTCGGCCAGGCAGGCCTTTTCCATGAACATGGGCTGGCAAATCCACTCCGGAGTCGCATCGTTACCGGCGGATACCTGCACCGCATCTATACCACAATCAATCAATCCTTTAAGTATCTTGATGCTCTCAGGTACGCTAAGTCCCCCGGGAACGAATTCCTGGGCGCTGATCTTGAACCCTAAAGGGTACTCCGGACCCACCCTGCGGCGAACCTCCTCCACAATCTCCCTGGCGAACCGGGCGCGCTTACGCTCGTCGCCTCCATACTCATCTTCCCGGTTGTTTGAAAAGGCGGACATGAACTGGTTTATGAGGTATCCATGGGCCCCGTGAATCTCGATCAGATCGAAGCCAGCTTCTACAGCGCGAAAGGCCGCATCACCAAACTGCCGGACAATATGCCTGATTCCTTCCAGACTAAGCGGTTCCACATCGCCTCTTATCGTGGGGCAGGGGAGGTTGGAAGGCGCAAAGGGCTTCCGGCCGATTACCCGGGGAGATGTCTGGCGACCGCCATGGTGAATCTGAACCGCAGGGACCGCCCCCTCCTCCCTTATGCTGTGAGCGATCCTCGAGAGGCCCTCAACAAAGCGATCATCGTAGATTCTAGCCTGATGTGGAGATACAATGCCCTCCGGAGCAACGGAGCATGCCTCGACAATAACCATGGCCGGTCCGCCTGACGCTCGGCGGCGATAGTGTTCGACTGTTTTTTCCGTTATCGACCCGTCCTCCTCGATCAGGAACGAGGCCAGACCAGGCATCACGATCCGGTTTTGAAGAGTCACAGTCTTAAGAGTAAACGGTGTGAACAGCTCTTTCAGCATATCGCGTACCTTTCTTGGGAGACCTCGAGTTTTGTGGGACACCAACGGCAAGGTTCACTGGCGTGAAGGATGAGCGTCCGGTGCACTGGCTTGATTTTTGATTTTATTTTACCCGGCGCATGAGTGTTTCGATATTGATGAGCCGTTGCCTGCCGGCAGAACGGGCGATACAGGAAATAAACGATTCTTGCAGGAAATGCAACCTCCACGAAGGGAACGTGGGCCTGCATAAACTAATAAGTAGCTTTAATTATATTGTATAAGCCTTTGCTATTAAAGGTAAATAATCGAAAAAATTGGGCGGGGTCAACTTATTACAGTCTCAAAAAAATCGTTCCCCTTATCGTCAACGATTATAAAGGCTGGAAAGTCCTTGACCCGAATACGGTAGATGGCTTCCATTCCGAGTTCAGGGTATTCCAGGACCTCCATCTCCTGAATACATTCTTTTCCAAGCCGTGCGGCAGGCCCTCCGATGGAGCCCAGATAAAATCCGCCGTATTTCTTGCACGATTCGGTAACTATGTTTGAGCGGTTCCCTTTGGCAAGCATGACCAGCGATGCGCCAAGGGGTTGAAATACGGGGACATATGAATCCATTCGCCCGGCCGTTGTGGGGCCGAATGACCCCGAAGGAAACCCTTCTGGAGTCTTGGCCGGCCCGGCGTAGTAAATAATATGATTCCTGAAATAGTCCGGAAGCCCCCCGCCTCGGTCCAGGCGCTCTTTGAGCCTGGCGTGCGCAATGTCCCTGGCCACGACGATATAACCGTTAAGCATCACCCGAGTGGCCACGGGATACCTGCCGAGTTCTGCGCGTATCTCATCCATGGAGCGATCGAGATCAATGCGAACGGCACCCTCGTCACTGGGTTCGGGCTTGGGAAGAAAACGCGCCGGATTCCTGTCAAGATTTTCAAGGAAGATCCCTTCGGGTGTGATCTTTCCACGTATGTTCCGGTCCGCACTGCAACTCACACCCATTCCCACCGGGCAGGAGGCACCGTGCCTCGGAAGCCGAATAACCCTGACGTCAAGGCAGAAATGCTTGCCTCCGAACTGCGCGCCCAGGCCTATGCGCCTGGAGCGATCAAGAAGGTCCGCCTCCAGCTCCGGAACGCGAAACGCCCGCCCCCCGTCGTTGCCGGTACGGGGCAGAGTGTCCAGGTACCCGGCGGTGGCCAGCTTGACAGTCTTCAAGTTGGCCTCGGGCGAGGTCCCTCCGATAACAAATGCAAGGTGATAGGGGGGGCATGCAGCCGTTCCAAGGGACTTCATCTTTTCTACGAGAAAAGAGGCCAGGGTATCGGGGTGGAGTACGGCCTTGGTCTCCTGGAACAAAAACGTCTTGTTGGAGGAACCGCCGCCCTTGGCAATAAAAAGAAACCCGTAGGATCCTCCTGAAACGGCCTCAAGGTCAATCTGCGCCGGGAGGTTAGTGCCGGAATTTTTCTCTTCGTAAAGCCTCAAAGGCACATTCTGAGAATAGCGCAGGTTGTTTCGGGCGTATGCATTGAACACCCCCCGGGACAGTGCCTCCTTGTCCGATCCGCCGGTCCAGACGCGCTGACCTTTTTTTCCAAGAATGATAGCCGTACCCGTGTCCTGGCACATTGGAAATACACCGTCGGCAGCGATGACCGCATTCTTGAGCATCTCCAGGGCGACATACCGATCGTTGTCCGATGCTTCCGGGTCAT
>CAZEIA010000181.1:0-6877 GCA_964512335.1 uncultured Desulfobacterales bacterium | reverse complement strand
GTTGTGTTGAGCTGGAACTCAATCCCCGCCCGCCGGAGCTCATCGATTCCGGCCAGGGCCCCCTCGAACGCCCCCCGCACCTGGCGAAATCGATCGTGGGATTCTGCATTCTGACCGTCCAGGGAGATACTAACCCGTTGAATACCGCTGTCCGAAATCTTCTTGGTGATTTCGGGAGAGATGAGGGTACCGTTCGTGGCCATGACCATGCGCAGGCCCAGGCCTGTCCCGTGCCTGGCAAGATCAAAAACATCCTTTCGAAGAAGGGGTTCTCCCCCTGTCAAGATCACGATAGGCCGGCCCGTGCGCGCAATCTCATCCAGCAAAGCCAGGCTCTTCCCGGTCCCCAGTTCGCCTTTGTAAGGCCCCCGCTCACTTGAGGCCCGGCAGTGAACACAGTTGAGATTGCAGCTCCTGGTGACTTCCCAGGCGACCAGCCGCAACCGCGCCCCGTGCCCCTGTGCGGCGTCTTGTTCAGTTGCGGCCCGGTCTTGAGCCACATTGTGCGGATGTCCGCTCATATCCTTCCCCGGTTCAGGATCGCTGCGGCATCCCTTGCAAAATAGGTGATAATCAAATCCGCTCCCGCCCTCTTGATGGAAAGCAGGATCTCCATCATTACCCTGGGCCCGTCGATCCAGCACTTCTCTTCCGCGGCCTTGACCATGGCGTACTCGCCGCTCACATTATATGCAGCGACCGGGAGAAGACAGGCCTCACGAATCCGTCGAATCATATCCAGGTAGGGAAGCGCCGGCTTTACCATGACCATGTCCGCTCCTTCATCCACGTCAAGCAGCATCTCCTTGATGCCTTCGCGGGCGTTCCCTGGATCCATCTGATAGCCTGAGCGGTCCCCGAAACCGGGAGCGCACTCTGCGGCCTCCCGGAACGGGCCGTAAAAAGCTGATGCGTACTTGACGGCATAAGACAGGATGCCGATACTTGAATGTCCTTCTCTGTCCAGCGCATTGCGAATAGCAGCAACTCGGCCGTCCATCATGTCCGAAGGGGCCACTAAGTCCGCGCCGGCTTCTGCATGGGTGACCGCCTGTCGCGCAAGGATCTCCAGGGTGGCGTCATTGTCGACTTCCCCGTCGCGGAGAACCCCGCAGTGCCCGTGATCCGTGTACTCGCACAGACACACGTCCGTAATGACCGTCAAATCGGGAACCCTCCTTTTGACGGCGGATACGGCCTGCTGGATGATGCCGTCCTCTGCATAGGACCTGCTGCCCACGGGGTCTTTTCGGTCCGGCAGTCCGAAGAGAATGATCGCAGGAATGCCTTGCTCACGAATACCTGCCGCCTCATCCGCAAGGCTGTCTACAGAGTACTGGAACTGACCAGGCATGGAAGCTATGGGGTCCCTGACGCCTGTCCCCGGCTTGACGAACATGGGATAAATGAGGTCTTCAACCGAGAGACGCGTCTCACGTACCATATCACGAATGGCCGGGGTCCTTCGAAGCCTGCGCGGCCGCACAATCATACTACTCCTCCTTGAACTCCCCGCTGATCTCATCGTCGGTCAGATAGCAGGCCGGGTCCGGCGCCCATAGATCACCGGTGGCCGCCTCGGCCCGCACGCGGAAGTTGCCCCCGCAAACATCCAGCCATCGGCAGGTCGCGCACCGGCCCTTGACAAAGGGTTTTTTGTCCTTGAGACGCGCCATCAGGGGGTTGGAGAGGTCGGTCCATATCTCACTGAATGGGCGCTCTCGAACGTTTCCGAAGCTCACTTGACGCCAGAACTGGTCGGCATGGACCGACCCGTCCCAGCTTATGCATCCTATTCCTCTGCCCGAGTTGTTGCCCTCGTTCATGCGAAGGAGCTCCAGCACCTCGGACGCCCTCGGATCGCCCTCCCGAACCATGCGAAGGTAGACGTAGGGACCGTCTGCATGGTTGTCCACTGTGAGGACCTCCTTGGCAAGGGCGCGGGCATGAAGGTCCATGGTCCTGTCCATGATCAGGTCGACAACCCGGCGTGTCTCCTCATGATCAAGATCCTGCGCCATGAGTTCCGAACCCCGGCCCGAATAGACCAGGTGGTAAAAACAGACGCGCGGGATATCCTCGGCCTCCAGCAGGTCGAAGATGGCCGGGACCTCGCCCGCGTTCATACGGCTGATCGTGAACCTGAGCCCTACCTTCAGCCCCGCATTGCGACAGTTACGAATGCCGGCCATGGCATCCCTAAAGGCGCCCTTTCGCCCCCGGAAGCGATCATTGACTTCTTCCATGCCGTCCAGGCTCACGCCCACGTAGGAAAGCCCGATATCCTTCAGGCGGCCCGCCGTCTCTTCATCGATAAGGGTTCCATTGGTGGAAATAACGGCACGCATGCCCTTTCCCACAGCATAGCGGGCAAGCTCCACCAGATCGGGGCGCATCAATGGTTCGCCGCCGGAGAAGAGAACCACCGGCACACCGAAATCCGACAGGTCGTCAAGGGTTGCAACGGCCTGCTCGTGGGAGAGCTCCCTTTCGTGTGTAGTCTCGTCCGCCTTGGCATAACAGTGCATGCAGTGCAGATTGCACGCCCGTGTCACGTTCCACACGACCACGGGCTTCTTGTCGGCCGAAAACTGCAGGAGGTGTGAAGGAAGCGTGGAAGAGTGCCGGCCGTACCTGATGGCGTCTGAAGGTTCCACTGTTCCGCAGTACAGCTTGGATATTCCAATCATCTATCGTCTCTGTCGCCTCGTCTGTGAGCAGTGTCTGTAGACTGTGTCTGTGTCTGTGTCTGTGTCGGTGAAAAAGACCGCAGCACCTCAACATCCGGCACCTAGTTCTCGCGCTCCTCGAAACGCAGCTTATCCACTTCCTCACGGTAGTACCTCTTGACCATGTCGTCGATGAATTTCTCCATGTTGCGTACTGCTTCGGCGTTCAGGACAAAGGCATCGGTCCCGGCGCGGTCCTTGACCAGCTTGAGCCCGTACTCGAGCTTTTTGGCCAGGTGGTATGCAAGCGTTCCGGTGGGATGTCCGGTCATTACGGACTCAGAGACCAGTTCATCGATCGCAGTGTCGTCAAACGTAATGCGGATGTCCATCTTGTCCTGCAGGGATGCTTCCTCCACCCGGATCTGGTCCGCCAGTTCCTGAAACTCTTCCACAGCCGTATTCACGTCCGTAGCCCGACTCAGATACAGGTCCGCAATCAACTCCACCCTTCTCTCCGAAATCTCGAGCCCGGTCTTACGGCGATAATCGCCGGCCCGCTCCCTGATAAACGCTCGAACCCCCTCGATCTCCTTTTCCACTGCACGATCGAACCGCTCCCTGCGTGATGGATCTTCGGGATTCTCCGTGATGGAAGTGAGCTCTCCTTCGGGGTCGTCGATCAAGTCACGGGTGACCAGCAGCCTTTCAATCCGAGTGGAAGGCAGATGCTTTTCAAAGGGAATCAAGATCTTTTCTATAGCGCTGACCAAACCGCGGGCCCCGGTCTTCTCGGAGGCAGCCCGTTCCGCGATTTCAACAATCGCCTCATCCTCGAACTTGATATCAATGCCGTAAGCCCGGAAGTCCTGACGTTTGCTCAGGATCACGGGGTTGTTAGGATTCTTCAATATCTCCACCAGATCGTCACGGGTCAGCTCATCAAACACCACAACAACCGGAAGCCTGCCCACGAACTCCGATTCAAAGCCGTAATCGATCAAATCCTGGGCGCGCACTTCTTTCAGGATATGCCAGGGCACTTCCGTGGGACGTACGTCCGCTTCAAACCCAAGGCCTTGTTTCTGAAGCCGCTTCTTGATGATCTCAGCCAAATCCCCGAACGCCCCGCTCATGATAAAAAGGATGTTCTTGGTGTTTACCGCCCGTTTGTCCTTCTTTCCGGTCCGACGGTAGTGTTCTATAGCCTGGATCTGGCTGACTGCGTCGTGAGGAACCTTCAGGTCGACATCCGTTTCCTCCATGGGCTTGAGCAGGGCCCTCTGCACTCCCGTCCTGGAAACATCGTGCCCCATAATGTTCCTGGCAGAGGCGATTTTATCAATCTCGTCAATATAGATGATTCCGTTTTCCGCAAGGTCGATGTCATCGCCGGCCTCGCTCACCAGATCCCTGACCAGGTCTTCCACATCACCACCGACATACCCGGTCTCGCTGAACTTGGTTGCATCCCCTTTCACAAAAGGGACCCCCAGCTTCTGGGCTATCAGCTTGATCATATAGGTCTTGCCTACACCGGTCGGACCGATCATCAAAACATTGTTCTTGATCATGCCGACACCGTGGGTCGTGCTCTTTTTACCCCCTCTCTGCAGATGTCTTATCCGGTTGAAGTGGGTACAGATTTTTGTTGAAAGTACGGCCTTTGCATCGGCCTGCTTGACCACGAACTCTTCCAGGAAGGCCTCGAGTTCCTCCGGGAGCATGTGAAACCCGGATTCGCATTCTTCGCCCTCCCCACCCGGTCCTTCATCGGTCTCCTGGGGTTTACCCTTGGGGTAAACAAGCGGAGAGATTATCTTGACACGATTTCCATATTTTTTGGACAGGTACTCACTCAGCTCTTTTTCGAGTTCTTTCTGATTGGGAAGCTTGCTTTCATCTTCCCTTGTATTCTTTATAATCTTTTCCATGTATTCCTCTTTAGTTACAAGTCGATTTTATCGAGAAAACAGCCCAAAGGTAAAATTCTCCTGCGCGAAGAATGAGCGTCCGGTGCGTCCGTTTGGGTTTTGTTTTTATCGAAATCGAAATAAGAGAATGCACAGGTTATTAGAACTTTCTTGTCACCTATCGAAAGAAATTGAACATCAAGTTTTTGGTTTCCAGGTCCCATGGCGTTTCGATTTCGACAACGATCCCGATTTCGGTTTGAATTTTCCTAACAATAGTTTCATCCACAGGGGTGGCCGATCTACAGGCCATGAGCACTTGCATGCCCTTGAGTTTTCAATATAGGCATCAAAATCGGCGATTTCAAGCCCGGTCTCAAAGGGGCCGACCGGTGCGGAAAAGAACTCTTTGCGGTGTATCTGTGACAGCGACAGGGTCAGGGTGCGTCTTTCCTGCCTTCTTGGGACAAAAAGACTCGTTTCTATCAAAAAGCCCTGAATATCACAAAAGCAATAAAGGTCAGCGGTTTTCCCGGCATCCCGGCGTGTTGGCGAGAGACTGATGCGTTTTCCACGAAGAGTTGGAACGCGTCGAGATTGACTCCGACCCCCCTTTTGATTACCATCACTCAAAACCGGGGGCCTTTAGTCCGCCCTCGTGTTTGTGACCCCAACCCACACCCGGACCGAGCAAGGAGACACCCATGGTATCCCGGCTTGAAGTGGCTCTCAAAGAAGACCTCAGAGACGCCGAAGGGGAAGGCGTCCGGGAAAAAGCCCTGGACTACTTCCGAATAGAGGCCCGCAGCATCAGAGTCATTCGGGTTCTTACAATCGATGCCGACCTGGACGCCGACCATCTCGAAGCCGTTCGCATATCGCTCTTCACCAACCCGGTCATAGAGCGATCCTCGTTTTCACCTTTGGCAAAGGACTTTGACTGGCTCATCTGGATCGGGCTCCGCCCCGGCGTTCGAGACACCGCCGGCAGCACAGCAGTGGAGGCGATCGAGGATTTTCTGAAGTCCCGGTTCGGCCCCGGGGAGAACGTCTACACCTCAAAACTTTACGTGATCCATGGAGACCTCCGCCAAGACGATGTCGAAACCATAGCCGGTGAGATCCTGGCCAACGACATTATTCAGCAGTGGAAAGTCATTGCCCGTAAGGACTGGGATCCGGCACGGGGAATAGGACTCCAGGTCCCAAAGGTTATTCTCGACCACGAACCGAACGTTTCCACCATCAACATCTCGAGCGACGAAGATCTTCGCAGGATCTCCATGGAAAGGAACCTGGCCCTTCAGGACAGTGACATTCCGATCATTCGGCGATATTTCCTCAGGGAAGACGTGCTCGCGGAACGGAATCGTTACGGACTGGACCTACCCACGGATGTTGAATTGGAGTACATTTCCCAGGCCCGAAGCGACCACTGCAATCACAACACATTCAAGGGGATTTTCAGGTATCGGGACCCCGCCGCCGGTGAAACGACGGTAGTGGACAACCTTTTCAAGACCTGCATCGAGGCCCCCACCCTGTCCATTCAAGACAGAAAAGACTGGGTGGTCTCGGTCCTCTGGGACAATGCTGGAGTGGCCCGCTTCGACGAGAGGCACAACTATGTAATCACCGGAGAGACCCACAACAGCCCCTCAAACATGGAGGCCTACGGTGGTTCCATAACGGGGATCGTGGGGATCTACAGGGACCCCCTTGGAACCGGAATGGGCTCCAGGCTGGTCATGGGAATGTACGGGTATTGTGTAGGCCACCGGGATTACTCCGGCCTTCTCCAGCCCCGGCTTCACCCCAGACGATTGCTGGACGGAGTCATAGAGGGAGTGCGGGACGGGGGAAACAAGAGCGGAGTGCCCACCCCCTTCGGGCAGGTGCTGTTCGACGACGGATACATGGGCAAGTGCCTGGTTTTTGTAACCGCCATGGGCATTATGCCTTCGAAGGTCCGCGGTGAGCCCAGCCACCTCAAGAAGACCTGTCCCGGAGATCTTGTGGTCATGTGCGGCGGCCGCGTGGGCAAGGACGGCATCCACGGCGTGACCGCAGCATCGGAGACCTTTTCGGAGCACACCCCCGCCGGACACGTACAGATCGGCGACCCTTATACACAGAAAAAAATGCACGACTTTCTCATCGAGGCCAGGGATGAAGGTCTCTACTCTTTCATCACGGACAACGGGGGCGGCGGCCTCTCTTCATCCGTAGGAGAGTCCGCAAGGTTTTCAGGCGGCTGCCGCGTGGACCTGGATCGTGTCCCGCTCAAGTATGAGG
>CAZEIA010000180.1:0-6889 GCA_964512335.1 uncultured Desulfobacterales bacterium | reverse complement strand
ATAAATGTACAGGCCGCTCACAAGGGACTGGATAATCCGCCCTCTGAACTGCTCGCTCTCCTGCAGAGCCTCCTTGGCCAGCTTGCGCTCGGATTCAGCCTGCTCCAGTTCCTCGTAGGTCGGCTTATCAGTCATGATTACCACCTGTGTCTTCCCAGTCCATTGAAGTCAGTACTACCGACAAAATACTTGATGTCCGCCCGATTCCATATTTGAGGCCACTCCTTAATAATCAATCGGCTTTAGCCAAAATCCCGAAACCCTGAATCCATTTCTTACTTACAGCTTATCGAATCATAGAAATACAGTAAGGGATTGGACTAACATGATTGCGGAAAAAGCCTTGAGAATGACTGACGTCAAAGTTTCCCCAATTAGCAATTTTATAAAGAGGCTCTCTGCCTGCCGAAGGAATTAACAGGCATGTCGATGTAGGGGCGGCTAGGCGCCCCCCTGCTCCAAAATGACCGACTAGGGCACAACCATTCCTTTCTTCATTCAGGTTCGGCCAAGCCCTGCTTCCAGTGAATCACCGGGTCTTTTCTTTCAGGTAACCGGTAATACTTAAACTTGGGATACCCGATCATCATTGGGTAATACCAGGTGTGCCCCTGAGGCAGACCCATGTATTCCACCAACTTGGGGGTAGCCAGCATAGCCCCCCGGAGCAGGCCGGCCCAGCAGGTGCCCACCCCTAGGGGCAGGGCGGCAAGTTCTAGATAAGCCAGGGCGATGCTCAAGTCCACCAGGCCGTTGGTGTTCTCCTTGGAGGCGGAGGGAACAATGAGGGTCTGTGCGGTGCGCAGGACGCCATCATAACCGGTGGACCAGCGGTCCACTATCGCGCGAAAGTAATCGGCCGCTTGAGAGTTAGGGTGGGCGCCTATAATCCGTTCCATCCATTTGATAGTTTTCCTGGACAACGGCTCCAAACTGTCCCGCCCTTCAATCACAGTCCATTGAATATTCTGGCCGTTACTGGCCGTGGGGGCGTAGCTGGCCGTCTTGATCAACTGTTCCAGTGTTTCCCGGTCCACGAGCTTGTCCTCGAACACTCGGATTGATCGCCTAGATCGCAGGAACTGCTCGGCCTGATCCCAAGACAGGACCAGGTCTCTTTTGATCTCGGGGCAGTCCTCAATATCCACCCCGTTCACACTCAAGGCTCCGTAAGGGCAGACGGCCACGCAGTGCCCGCAAGCCATGCAATAGGCTTCATCAGCCTCGGCAACTTGAGGAAAAGCCCTTCCTTCTGAATGGGTTATGATCCCTCTGGGGCACTCGGCCGCACAGATTCCGTCTTTTTTGCACTTGGTTTCATTAATCATCAAAAAGGCCACTTTTGTCTCCGTGTGTAATTATTCAACCTGAACCTGAATTATCCTTGTAAGATACTATCAAAACTGGAAAATGAAAAGGCAACCAAGGTTACTCCCGAAAACATTTTTCGATCCAGTTGTAGGTCAATATCTCTAGTTTCAAGTAGTTACTGATACTACCCAAGCATTTTCTTCTGACCAATTCAACAAGCTTCAGCATATTTACAATGCGAGCAATTGCTGCTTGTACCTCTCGGGCGAACTCTAAGGCAAGGCCGTGATTGCAATCTTTTTGGCAATCAACGGCATTGTTCAATCCTGCTTGTGCAAGGTCATGGAAATAGATTTTCATTTTAAATGCTTGGGCCCGAATTTCAGTGAAGACCTGTTCCCCGTGGATTTAACCTCACTTCCCTGTCCTCAATTTGGGACACACGATGTTCTGCCTCTTCCGCCCCTAGACGGTCCACTGCTTCGCTGACAGGGAGGTTGAGGCTTGTCAAAAGCCTCTAAAGCGTCTCAACCAGGCGAAAGCGGGCGTCGGCAGGGAGTGAACCCGAGCTTCTCGAGCACGCAGACCTGGCTGTGCAAGGCTGGAGTGTGGACGTCCTCCGGACTCCACTGAAAATCAGCCCAGACTTCCTCCATTGCCCGGAGCTTGTCAGCTGTCGTCATTTGTCTAATGGTACGCCTGTTTCCATGGTGTATATCCCTAATTCTTCCAAGCATGGCTATAGGTTACCCATTACCTCAATTGGTTTTCCCTCTGTTCAAACGTTTTGCCATCCGATTTCCGGCTTCACCGTGTAAAACGGTTTGCCCTGCATCGTCCTGCTGAATCCCCCTCTCAACCTTGGCCAGGAAAAGGAACCGTTCCATCACATCTTCAATCATGGCATCTGCAGGGAGTTCGTTTACCGCTTCAAGCATTTTTTCTTTCATTGTCGTGGCGTCCTTCCCTCTCAAAATCCATGCCCCCGCCGGTGCCCGGATTGTACCGTCTATCACAGGTTGCTACCGGATGGTTTTTGAATCAGCTTGAACATATCATGGGAATCGACGAAAATGAAACATGTTCACGGCCCAGCGCCTTGCCCACCCACAACCCCCTCAAAGGAGGAATAGCCAAGAATGTCTCCACGACCATTGAACGCTTCTTTTAGAACCAGAGAGCCAACTGCAAAAAAACACCGACCGGAATCACCACTTTTTCCTTCCCAAGTTTGAACCCCAATTCGGCAACCGCAATCTGAACTCCTGACCACAGATGAGGCCTGGGGCTTCCTCGCCCAGCAGACTGATGGAACGAGCCGCGGAGGCCCTTCCTCACTCCTGCCCGTCGAAATGCCCCATCACACAGATTTTCATTTCTCAAATCCATCACCTTTAAACTACCTTAATGTTCTTTAAAACTATATAATTATAATTTATTTATGGATATGATAGGCTTTTTAGGGTATAATACTCTGTAAAAATAGAGTTATTATTACCCTATAATAATGTTATATTGGCTGGATAGATCTTAAAGATATACATACCTGATCTTTTAGAGGGCAAAGAGAGTTAAAACTATGCAGACCGGCTACCCGGTTTTCACAATTGATCCAATGCATATTGTGCGTATTTTTTTATCTTGCGGTTTGTAGTACGTTCAGCGACCTTGGCAAGTGTTTCCCGGTACTGAGAGTTACCCGAATTTCCTAGAAGCTTACACATCCATGCTATAGCATCTACATGATGCCTGTCTTCGAGGTATTCATTGTATCCATTCAGGAGTTCTTTTTCTATTACCTTTAGTAACAACGCGTTTTTACTGTGGTGTCGAGCAATGATTTTGGCTGCACGTCTTCTCGTAGCACTGTCGTGGGATCGAAGTTCCTGTATTAGATTTGCTATTTTCGGATCAATACCGGCCTTTTGAACAGGCCGCTTTTGAGCAGCAGGTGTCTGTTGTGCCTTAGGCGCCGGCACTTCGACTGAAACATTTGCGCCCCTTTCCGAATGAAGTGATTTCTGAGGAATCATGCTTAATTCTGCCTCAGGTTTCCTGGAGATCTCCTTTGACGTGCTTTCTTCTGTTGTGGTGGCCGAAGGCACAGGGGAGGATTCGACGAAGGGCAATGGTTCACCTTGCCAGGAATCTTCAACATGGTTTAGATTACTGATAATATGCTGCATGGAAAACGTCTCGATAAGCGGATTCTCATCGGGTTTCATGTCTGGAGCCATAACCTGGCCCTCTAGGGCCAAATGTTCCTGAGACCGATCGATAAGGTAAAAAACAGAAAACCCAATAATCACAACCAGCACGATTCCTGTTCCCCAGGTCACCACGGGCCGAAATATCTGAGAGAAATCTTTGATGTATACTTTTTTCTTCGCCTTTCGAGTTACCAGGTGCGCACCTCCATAAGGATAAGTAAGCTCACCGATATCCTCGGTATTCATTACGTCTTCAGGCACCAGGCGGGGACGAGAAAATCGAGGGATCTGCCAGATCTTCACCGGCTCGGATATACCCTTGAGCGTCGTCACGCCGACCTCCAGGCACGGCACCTCCGCCTTGTTCATTGCCATATATACTGCATCACTGAAATAAATCTCATCACGTGGTGTAATGGTCTCAAGTCGACTGGTTAGATTGACCGGCTCCCCGAAAATGTCCCTGTTCAAGACGCGTACCTCTCCCAGGCTGGCCGCAACCCGGATATGAATTCGTTTTTCTTCAGAAGCAGTTCGATTATATTCAAAAAGGGAGTCCTGCATTGCCATGGCACAAAGCATAGCATCGGTAGGCGACTTGAAGACGATCAGCAGGGCGTCACCGATTGTCTTGATTATTTTTCCCCCGCGACGCCGGATCAAGGGGTATAGAATGCGGTTGTGCACGGCCAAGAGCTCTTCGTTTTCCCTTCGGGATTGATGAGCAGTGGCTTCCGTAAAACCGACGATATCGGTAATAAGTATGGCGAGGTTTTCGGTTTTCATTGCATATGAATTACCACTTTAAAAAACCGTTACTCTATTACTTTCAATTCTCCAATTGAATGTGCGTGTTGGAACAGAATGATTGGGTTCGGGACATAATCTCCTCACGTGGTGAGAATGCTGTTTCCTGGTTTTTGGAAAAAAGAGGTCTGAAAATATATTTTCTCAAAATGAAAAGGAAAAGTCACTAGAAAAAGGTGGCGGAATTCCTTATCAATGAGCCATTTTTCAGCGTGGTCTGAATCTGCGGGGATTTCAGGGTGAATACATGTTCCGGGTTGCGACGCAACCGGAGGTCAAATTCCTTGTGAAGCAGACAGTGTTCCTAATTGCATTTTATATTGACGAAACTGAAAGGTATCTTTATATTCAGCGCAATCCAACCCATTGAAATGGACCCATTTCATCCCTCGGATGCGCCCTGGACACTTTTGAGACGAAAGGAGGCCCACGTGCGCAAATGGAGACTCCTGACGCTTTTCACCCTCTGTTTCTTCCTGCTGCCCGGCCTTGCATCGGCGGCAGACGAAACCCCTCATTCATCAGACCTCTATGTGCGCGACCGGATCACTCTTCAGGTGGTATCCGGCCTCCTGTTCTCTTCCTCGAGTTTGGGGCCCCGCATCCCGGACTTTGACTACTGGCAGACAAATTTCCGCCTTGGATGGATGCTTTATACCCCTCAGGGTGCCGGCCACCGCCTGGACGGGAACCTGGAGGCGATCCTGGAGGTCACGAATTCATTCGTGTTTAATGGTTTCGGGAATTATGTTGGCGGCGTAGCGGGGCTTATCCGCTACAACCTGACCGGATTTGGGGACCGGTTCGTGCCCTATATCCAGGCCGGCGCGGGCCTGGTTTACACAGACGCCCGTAAGAACAGTAGCCAGCGGGCCATCGGCCGGTCCATGAATGCTAGCCTTAGGACGGGCGCAGGATTCCGATATCTATTGAACAAGAACTGGTCACTGGACGCCGAAGCGGCCTTTGAACACATCTCCAACGCTGGCACTGCTGATCGGAACGATGGTGTCAACTCCCTCGGGGCGTTCGTGGGCATCACCTATTTCTGGGACAACTTATGGAAATGAGTCCCTCTCCCCCGAAACAGCCCCCACTGAGTGAAGTTATACTGCGACTTTTCTAGTGCAATTCTTGAGCCAGTGATAATGCATAGAGCCCATGCGGGAAGCTTCTCCGAAATACTACATTGGGTCAACCCACTCACCTTTGATATTCAAGATGCAGCCGCACCACCATGCAAGAACAGGAGAAAAACAACGGGTGTAGATGGCTCGACGTGCCTCCTCCATCTCACCATCCGGTTCGTCCCCGCCTCTTCAAGATTGGGAGCTTTGGTTCCCGGGTCATGTCCTTCAGGGCTCCTCATACTCGAACATCACATCAGGACGCTGCCGCACGCTCCACTTCACCTATGGCTTTTTCTCCAAGTACTTTGTCGATGTCGATGAGGATCTTCACCGACTCCCCGATCTTGGCCATTCCCATAATATAGCGGGTCCGGTCACCTGCGCTCAGATCGGGCGCCGTCTCAACGTCACCATCCTGAATGTTCAAGACCTCGGAGACCGAATCCACGATGATCCCCATCTGAACGGTCCCGTTCTTTGAGATGACTTCCACGATCACGATGCATGTACGGTCCGTGTACTCCATATCTTCCATACCGAACCGCATCCTGAGATCAATGACCGGGATGACCTTCCCCCTCAGGTTGATGACACCCTTCACAAAATCGCTCGTCCTGGGGACCTTGGTGATGGGCATCATGCCGATGATTTCACGGATCTTGGTGATGGTTATTCCGTACCCCTCTTTGCCGAGGGTGAACGTGAGGACCTTTCCTCCTCTGATCGAGGACGCCCTGTCTTCCTCATCGGGCGATAAAGCGATTGCCGGTTTGTTCATGACACCTCCCTGAAATATTAGCCCCCTGATATCATGCTGATGGGGCTGAAAGCTTTTTATCCAAGGTTTTTCGTACCGCATCCTCCAGTTCTCTGATTCTGACAGGTTTCCTGAGTATTCTACAGATCCCAGACCTTTCAGCATTTCCGTAGCCGTCACGCCCCGAACACAGGATTACCGGCATCTCCGGCCGGATCTGAAGGATCTTTCCGGCCAGTTCCTCGCCGGTCATGGACGGCATGCCCCTGTCTGTAATGACAAGATCAAACCCTTCGGGCTCACTCTCAAATGATAAAAGCGCGTCCATTGCGCCGGTGTGGGTTTCCACCTCATACCCCAGACGTTCCAGTATCTGTCCGGTGATTTTGCGGACTGCGGGTTCGTCGTCCACAAGCATGATTCGCGTCTTTGTCATGGCCCCGTCCTCTTGAAGAATCACCGCCGAATAAACTACTTCAGGCCCTTTCCACCGGTTCCATATCATCGGGGAACTTGTCTTCCTCCATGCAACAACTCAATAAAAGGCCTGGGCCTTCAGAAAGCCTTCTATGGAGCAGACCTGCCAGGCCTGGTCGTAAAACCCGGCAGGCCTAACCCTCATTAGAAGTCCTTGAAGGAATCGTCGTCGTCAAAAGGTATCGCCTTTTCAGGAG
>CAZEIA010000179.1:0-6902 GCA_964512335.1 uncultured Desulfobacterales bacterium | reverse complement strand
CCTGCGCAGGCTTGGGCTAAAAGAGCAATCGGATGAGCGTATCTTGGGCAGCGGTGATTTTGTGAATGAGATAATTCAGGAGGCGGATGCGTCTCTGCGGCGGCGGTTCTCGCACCATGAACGTGACTAAAAAATCAAATAATACATACACGACCAATGCCTTGAACAAGGCGTTAATTCTAAAGAATTATAGTCCGCAAGCCAGCGACCGGAAATATCCAGACTCCGGCGAGAGATCGCAAGGGATCTCTTGGAGCAATACGGAGTGCCCTTGGCCGAAATCGCCAGGAATGTAGGAGTCACCACGTCTGCAATATCCAAAGCTATACGTAGAGGAAGCCGTGATTAATTCATCGAAGTCAACAACGTCCCCTAAGTGTTACCCGTCACGACGAATTGATACTTGCTGTGCTGCGAATAACCGTATTTCAGATAGTTGAGGACGGAATACTGTCTGGGAAGCTCAACGTGCGTCGCTCCTGCCTTGAAACCCAAACTCTCCAGCATTTCGATATCCGCACCGGGGCGCTCTTTGCTCCGCATGGGCAGATGCTCATCCAGCTCCTTTTTGGGCATGCGCGGATCCCTGAATTCCGTCAAAAGGACCAACGGCATGGCAGCATACCTCCAGGCCTCCTGAACCCAGGTCCTCTTGTGGCGCCCGAAGTTGCCGTCAATAATCACAACACGGCCTCCGGTTTTGAGAAGGTCCTTCCAGGAGCGCAGGGCCTTTTCCGGATTGGGGAGCGTCCACAAGAGGTGCCGACAGACGATCGCATCAAAGGAATCCTTTTCAAAGGGTGGAGACTCCGCATCCCCCGCCTTGAATTCGATAAGCAGTCGGCTCGTTCCCGCCTTACGGCGGGCCCGCTGCAGCATGTTTTCAGACAAATCGACGCCCTTGACTTCATGCCCCAGCTCCGCGAGCAAAAGGGCCAGGGCCCCGGTTCCCGTGCCTACGTCCAGGATGCTCAGGTCCTTTTTGTGATCCAGTGCCTGGTCCAGGATACGCAGCCATGCGCGTTTTTCCTGATCGGAATGGATCCCGTGGCCCGGGCACAGATCATAGGTCCTGGCCCTGGCACTCCAGCGCTGTTTGACAATTCTTTTCACGTCTGCTTCGCATAGCATGTCCGCCTCCAAAAAATGTTATGGGTTTCGTGCTTGGAAAGGAGGTTTCAACGGCGTCATGGGCACATGCGTGACCCACGGGGGTCCCTTCCTCCCCAAAACAGATGAAAACGATTATGGCACGGGGGGGCGTGATCGACTCCCGTAGCAGTTCCGCTTTCAGTCAACCCCGGTCTTCATCGTCCGAGCGCAGGCCCGATCTTGAAGAATCTCATAACTGCCCCCCAAATGCATTCCATGGCCGGGCAACGATTCCCTCGGGGCAATCTTCTTTCTGCTTCGCTCCTCGCTCATAGAATTCCCCGTTAATGAACGTCCATGACCGTGAAAACCGAGGTCACCACCTTTTCATCGAAGAAACCTTCTTTTCGTTTTCCCGGATCGGTGTGGCGCACTTTGAACATCCAGTGGCCGGGGCGGTCGAAGTTGAAGGAGAGCCTGCCGTCCGGGGGAATGGCCACATCCACGCTGTGCCCACTGTCGATACTGGGCGCCGCCGTCAGCGTTCCGGTGCTGAGCGCCGCGCCTTCGTAGAGCACCTTCAGCGCGATGCTGTCGCCGACGTGATAGTGTCCAAACCCAAAGGGAACGATTTCGAGTTCCTGGCCGATCACCTTATCGGCCGCCTTCTCCCCGCTCCCCGCAAAGGCGACAATGCTCTTGGTGTACTGGTAGTGGTAGTGGCTGCTTTTGACGTCGGAAAAGTCCTTTTTCGGGCCCTTCTGCCAACCTTCGCCCGTGACCGTGTAAATCCCGGCATCGTATTCCGCTGTGATCAGGTGGTTGCCTGTCAACGTGGGCCTGAACGTCATCTTAAGTGCTTTTTCGCCGGGGACGATATCGAGCGCCGTTCGGTTATTGTCCGGATCGATTACGTATGCCTTGGTGCTGGGAAGATCGGCGATGCCGTCCATCGCCATGTTGTGTCCGAAACACAATCTACAATTGATCAATCTTTGAGGGGTATGGTGATCCAACAGGTGTTCAATCCATATCTCATGTCCTCGAACCACATCTGGCACCATCTTTTGAGGCATTCAATTTTCTCCTTATGCGTTAAATCGATGTTTAGGCACCTCCCTGGGCCGGGATTTCGCTCCTGCCCACTGGGAGGGGCCGTTCTTCTTCGTTCATCCGGATCTTCGGCCCGCGAACCGTCAAAAATCGACGGTAAAAGTGGCATAGAAACTGCGGGGAAGGCCGGGAGAATAGGATGTGTTGCCGCCCCAATGACTCGTGCTTGAAGCGTATTTCTGATCAAAAATATTATTCACTTCGAGGCCCAAAGTGTACTCGGCCTTGTTGCCAAAGCGGTAAAATACATTGGCATCCACCTTATCCCAGGATTCGCTTTTCAATGTATTGTCATCATCCAGATCCATAGCGGACTCATAATGATAACGTAGCCAGCCGCCAATGCCTTTTGGTGGACCATATCCTAACTCTATACTAACAATATCATGAGGTATATTAGGAAGATTTTTTCCGTTATAGGAAATTCCACCAGCCGTATAATCCTTGTATTTTGCACTAGTATAAGTGTAATTGGCTTTCAGATAGCCATGTTCGAATGCATAGAAATCAAGGGTTAGATCAAATCCGTTCCGCTTTGTTTCGCCAGCGTTTCGGTATTCAAGGGTGGCCGGGTCCTGGATGAAATCATCGGTGGTGTCCAGCCGCCAGCCGATCAGCTGGGCCCTGAACCAGTCGAAGGGCCGCACCCGGATGCCCAATTCGTATTGGGTCCGGATCTGCGGGTCCCACTGGTCCTGGGTGAACTGAGCCTGTTCGGCAAAACCGGACATCATCGCAAACCCGCGGGAATAGTTGCCCAGAAACTCGAGCCGATCATCCAACAGGCTCAGCAGGAGGCCCCCTTTGGGGCTGAAAATGGCGGTGTCGTCCATGGACGATTTTTGACCGTTCAACAGATGGTCGGTCAGCTCGCCGGTGAAATAGTCGTATCTAGCCCCCAGAATGACCTTGAGCGGCTCGATAATCTGGTAGTTGATATCCATATAAAAGCCTAACGAGTGGAAATCGTATTTGTAGTCGATGTATTTCGCACCCTTGTTGCGACCGTTGCCCGCCGTCAGCCGCCACCGCTGACGGCCCTCTTTTTCCAACATATAGTCGCTGCCCGCCGTAAAGCTGAGCCGGCGGCCCAAGAAGTCCCCGAGATAATTGTAGCTACCGCCGGCGCCATAAACCAGGCGGTCGAAATCGCGCAAGTTGCCGACAACGGCTCCCGGCGCCAAGCCTTCTTCGCTGTCTGCGTAGTAACGCTTGAAATTCTGTTTGTAATTGAACGCGCTGAAGATAATCTTCGAATCGGTTGTCAGCATATATTCGAGATCGACTTTGCCGGACAAGAAGTCTTTACTGCCCCCATTCGCGTCGTTGACCGATTGACGGGGGTTGGTATCATACTGCTCTCTGTTCAGCCAACCAGGCGCGTCCCAGTCCGAATTGAATCCGCGCAAACTGATCCGGGCCTTGAAGTCGTCGGTGAAGCGGTGGGTGATCCGCGCCGCGGCGTTCAGCTTATCCCAGTCCGAATTATCCTGGTAGCCGTCCGTGTGATAGGCCATCGCCGAGTAAACGTGGTCTGTCTTTCCGTTATTGCTGGTAAAACCGCCTACATAATTGCCTTCATAGGTGTTGTAGGCCCCGTAAAGCAGTTTTACGTGCTGGTTCTCAACCTTTTTCTTGGTGTAGAAATGAAGCACGCCCGCCGAGGCATAGTTGCCGTAAAGCGGCGAAACCGGCCCCTTGATCAGCTCGACCCGCTCCAGCTCTTCGGGGTTGACCACATTGGTATCGGCATAGCCGTCGCCTTCGTTCAGTGGAATGCCGTCAAGGAATATGGCCGCGTCGGAGCCATGGGAAATACGGGTGAAACCGCGCATTTGGAAACTGGCTGCCGTTCCCCCTTGTTTGTATTGTTTGATGGATACGCCCGGCACCTGTGCGACAATCTCCAACGGGTTTTCATAGACGCGGTTAGTGAGCTGTTCGCTCGTGAGCACGGTCGTTGAGGTCGCCTCCAGGTTCTTTTGACTCAAATCGCCGCGAACAACGACGTCATCGAGTTTGAACACAGGCGCCTCAACTTCGGCTTTATCGCCTTTTGAGGACTGCTCGTCTTCTGCATCGGCGGCCGCCCCGTGCACCGGCCACGCCAAGAGCACGAAACCAAGCAGCATTGCACACGCGAATGATTGTTTGAATTGATTAATTATCCTTATTCTAGGCATTTTCCGCGCTCCTTTCAGTTGAATAGCACATTGACGCTGAAGGGATCGTGTGATAGGCAACCGCAAAGGAGTGGCCGATCACGATCGCGCCGCGCCGGGCAGGAGGCCGCGTGCACACCGGCCAAGGGAGCGCGGTCTCCTGCCGCTCCTTTTCATTAAAGTTCAACAATGATTCATTCGAAGAATCCCCGTAGCCCCGCATCACCTCCTCTCTCGACAACCTCGCTTCGCGCATCGCTCTTCCGAATGACGCAACGTGTTAAGGGAAAAACACTCAGGCAACTCTGCAGACTTCTGCCATTCTTTCGACTTCATCGGTATTCAAAGAACGTAAAAAAGCGCCGTCGCTCTCCATGCCAAGTATCTCGTCGCAAAACGCACCGGCCAAGGCCATGTCGTGGGTGATGAAAAGATAGGCCGTGCCCTGTTCCCTGTGAAGATCCCGCAGGGTGTGGATAACGGCGGCCTGCACCGAGACATCCACCATAGAGGTGACCTCGTCCAACACCAAAAGGGAGGGTTTGGTCAGTATGGCGCGGGCGATGGCCAGCCGCTGGATCTCTCCGCCGGAAAGCTGCGTCGGGTAGCGCTCGAGCAATTCCGTAGGCACGCACAAATGATGCAGCGTGGCCTCTAGATAGGCCGCTTGTTGATGTGGCGTGCAAAGGACATGAAACCGGAAGACCTCCCGCAGACTGGCGCCGATGGAAAGGCGCGGGTTGAAGGCGGCATCCGGGTGCTGGGGAACCATCTGCACGTTCTTTCGGAATTCCATTCTTGCCGAGCGGTTCATATGCCGGATATCCCGGCCGCGAAACAGGATCCGGCCTCGGTCCGGTTGTTCAAGACCCAAAATGATGCGGCCCAGGGTAGACTTGCCACATCCGGACGGCCCGACCAGTCCTATGATCCGCCCTTCCGTCAAAAGCAGGGAAACATCGGCCAGCACCACATGTCTGCGGCGGAAACCGGTGGGGTAGGACTTGGTGATCGATTCAAGAGTGAGCATGCAGCCAACACCTCACCAGATTGTCATCACAGCGGTTGATCGGGGGGTCCAATCGGCCACAACGGGCCGTCGAGAGCGTGCAGCGGGGATGGAACACGCAGCCTTGGGGCCTGACTCCGGGCCTGGGCGCTGCACCAGGAATCGGAATCAAGCCTCGTTCCGGCATGGCGCGCAGCAATGCACGGCTGTAAGGATGCAAAGGTTCAGTGAAAAAACGATCGGCAAAAGTATGCTCCACGACCTTACCCGCATACATCACTGCCACTTCGTCGCCTATTTTCTCGGCGAGGCGGATGTCGTGGGTGATAACCAGAACGGCCATGTCCGGGCTGCTTTCCCGCATCCGGTTGAACAGGTCGACCACCTCCTGTCGGCGGGAAGCGTCAATGCCCTTGGTGGGCTCGTCGGCGATTAGAAGAGCCGGGGCTCCGGCCAGGCCCATGGCAACCAGAACTCTCTGACGCATACCTCCGGAAAGCAGGTGGGGATAGGTATCGGCCACCCATGGCGATAGACTGAGCCGACCCAGTAGACCACGGGTTAATCGAGCCGATTCGCGCCTGTTTTTCCCTTGGCGATGCACGTAGATTTCCGCAACCTGACCGCCGCAGGTCATGGTGGGGTTCAAGGAAAGCCCGGCACTCTGAGGCACGAAGGCGATGAGCCGACCCCGTAGATCGCGCATCCGATCGGCGGGGAGATCCAGCAGGCTTAAGTCGTGAAATACAACCCGACCTGAAACCATGGCCGACCGGGGCAAGAGACCGCAGACGGCCAGGCCCATGATGGATTTCCCGGAGCCGCTTTCGCCGATAACGGCTACGGTTCGGCCGGCTGCAATATGCAGAGAGGCGCTTTCCACCGCGGTCATCACATCGGCGTCTGAGAGCACAAACTGCACGTTGAGATTCTCAATCAACAGCACGAAAGACCCCCCCGTCGTTCTGTAGCCCCTTTTCCAGGGCACGGCCGGTCAGGGTGAACACCAGGGTGTAGGCAAAGATGAACAGCCCCGGAAAAACCGCCGTCCAGGGCGCACGCATGATGTAGGGTTGGGCTTCCATGATCATGGCGCCCCATTCCGGCGCGGGCGGCTGGAGACCGAGTCCAAGAAAACCAAGGCTTGCTATAGACAGCAGGGTATGCCCCATGTGCAAGGCCGCCAGTCCCACCACGGGCAGGATCACGTTAGGCAACAGGTGGCGGAAGCAAATCCAGGTGAACCCCGCACCAAGGACCTTTTCACAAAGGATGAAGTCCACGTTTTTCAGTGCCATGACCTGGGCGCGGATGATACGGCCGTATTTCACCCAGCCCGGCAGCACCAGGGCGATGACCAGGCCTGTCGGGCTGTAGGAGAGATACAGCATCAGCACCATAGCTAGAACGATGTGCGGAAGTGATAGGATAACATCCATGACCAGAGTCAGGAGATGATCGACCCAGCCGCCGGCAAAGGCGCAGACAAGGCCTAGAGAAATACCGATCAGGGCCGACGAGAGCAC
>CAZEIA010000178.1:0-6919 GCA_964512335.1 uncultured Desulfobacterales bacterium | reverse complement strand
GAGGATCCGTCTCTTATCGGAGGGGTTGTGGTGAAGATAGGAGGCATGGTTCTGGACGGCAGTGTGAAGGCACAGCTTGAGGGGCTCAAAGAATCTTTGAAAAGGGGTGGGATCGACTGATGCAGATAAGAGCTGAAGAAATAAGCCAGGTGATCAGGGGCCAGATTAAGGACTATGACAAGAAGGTGGAGGTGAGCGAGACCGGGGTCGTCCTGTCTGTCGGCGACGGTGTCGCTCGAATCCACGGTGTTGAAAAGGCCATGGCCATGGAGATGCTTGAGTTTCCGGGCGGGATATTCGGCCTCTGCCTCAATCTGGAAGAGGATAACGTTGGCGTGGCCATTATGGGGGATGACACCAAGATCAAGGAAGGTGACATCGTAAAGCAGACCGGCCGGATCGCTGAGATCCCTGTCGGCGATGCGGTCCTCGGACGCGTTATCGATGCGGTCGGCAATCCGCTGGACGGGAAGGGCCCCATTGACGCTGCGGAAAACCGGAGAATCGAGATGGTTGCCCCGGGTGTCATCGCACGCCAGCCCGTGAAGGAGCCCATGTACACCGGGATCAAGGCAATTGACGCCATGACGCCCATCGGGCGGGGCCAGCGTGAGCTGATCATCGGCGACCGCCAGATCGGCAAGACCGCTATTTGCGTGGACGCGATTCTCAACCAGAAAAACACGGACATTTATTGCATCTACGTAGCTATCGGACAGAAGAAATCAACGGTGGCCCAAGTGGTAGATGTGCTCGAGCGTTACGGAGCAATGGAATATACGACCGTTGTGGCTGCCTGCGCAAGCGATCCCGCCACGCAGCAATACCTGGCTCCGTATTCCGGCTGCTCCATCGGCGAGTATTACAGGGACAACGGCAAGCATGCTCTTATTATCTACGACGATCTTTCCAAGCAGGCGACCGCCTACCGCCAGGTCTCTCTTCTCCTGAGAAGGCCGCCGGGACGGGAGGCCTTCCCGGGCGACATTTTTTACAACCATTCACGCCTTCTTGAACGAGCGGCCAAATTGAACGATGAGCTTGGCGCTGGATCCCTTACCGCCCTCCCAATAATTGAGACCCAGGCCGGAGACGTTTCCGCATATATCCCCACAAACGTTATTTCCATCACCGACGGCCAGGTTTACCTGGAGCCGGGCCTCTTCTTTTCCGGCGTGCGACCCGCCATCAACGTTGGGCTTTCGGTGTCCCGAGTGGGTGGCGCCGCCCAGACCAAGGCAATGAGGAAGGTGGCCGGTACCCTGCGTATCGAAATGGCCCAGTTCCGCGAACTGGAGGCCTTTGCTCAGTTCGGGAGCGATTTGGACAAGGCCACCCTCAGGCAGCTCAATCGCGGGCGCAGGCTTGTGGAGATCTTAAAGCAACCCCAGTACCAGCCCATGGACGCGGAACGGGAGGTAATGATCCTTTTCGCAGGCGCAAATGGGTATCTGGATGAGGTGCCTGAGGCTTCGGTGCTCGAATACGAAAGCCAGATGCTGGAATTTATGGAAAGCAAGGCACCCGATTTGCTCCAGGAGATTAAAGAAAAGGGCGATATAAGCGACGATCTGAGCGAGAGGATTAAAAAGGCCTTGGAAGAGTTCAAGAACGTCTTTCATCCGTCCGTGTAATACTTGCGCTCACCGGCAGGCTTTATCAACGGATGCCGAGACTCGGAAGTAGCGTGACCAACCGATAAACGCTAAACCGACCCAGTGGAAGGCAGAGAAGGACAGATGGCGACATTAAAGGACATTCTGAATAAAATCGGTGCTGTAAAGAAGACGCAGCAGATCACGCGGGCCATGAACATGGTTGCGGCTGCAAGGCTGCGCAGCACGCAGGGAAAAGTAGAGGCCTTTGATCCGTATGCAGCCAAATTCGCCGAGGTGCTTGAGAACCTGGCGAGCAGGATCGAGCCGGACATTCACCCCCTTCTGGTTCAGAAGGAGAATGTGAGGAGGGTTGAAATCCTGCATTTTTCGGCGGATCGCGGCCTGTGTGGCAGTTTCAACGCCCAGCTCATAAATCGGGGTGAAAAATGGCTCGCAGAACAGCGGGAAGCGGGTAAAGAGCCCTCTATGACCCTGGTTGGGCGTAAGGGCCGGGACTATTTCAACAAACGTGATGTCACGATCACCGATTCCCATATCCAGGTTTACGGCAAGATCGACATGACGTTCGTCAATCAGTTAACACGTCAACTCACGGACCGGTTCGTGAATAATGAAATTGACGAAGTCTATATGCTATATACCCGCTTTGTCAGCATGGCGCGCCAAGAGATAACACTGGTTAAGCTGCTGCCGGTCGAATATGAGCAAAATGAGGAGCAGGACGTATCCGCATCCGAGTATCTATGCGAACCCAGCGCCGAGGAACTCATGATCGATCTGCTGCCGAAGTACATCAGTGTCCAGGTCTATAATGCCTTCCTGCAGAGCGAGGTGAGCGAGCACGCTGCCAGGATGGCGGCCATGGACAATGCGACAAAGAATTGTAAGGAAATGATCCAGGATCTGACGCTGGTTTACAACAAGGCCAGGCAGGCGGCCATCACTGCGGAATTGATGGATATCGTCGGTGGTGCCGAGGCGATCAGGGCGGCCTAAACGCATTCGAGGAGAAGGAGGTCTTGAATATATCATGAATGAAGGCAAAGTAATTCAGGTCATGGGGCCGATTGTGGACGTGGAGTTCCCCGAAGGAGAGTTGCCGGAGATACTGACCGCACTTTTCATTTCGAATCCCGCCATCAACGACATGGAAGACAACCTGGTGGTGGAAGTTGCGCAGCATCTGGGCGATAACGTAGTCAGGTGCATCGCCATGGATGTTACCGACGGGCTTGTTCGGGGAATGGCAGCCAAAAATACGGGTAATCCCATCATGATGCCCGCCGGAGATCCGGTGCTCGGGCGAGTCATCAACGTCGTAGGGCGTCCCGTGGACGGCCTTGGTCCGATTAACGCTACGGAATTCCTGCCAATTCACCGCCACGCCCCGTCATTTGTAGACCAGGACACCTCTGTAAGTGTTCTGGAGACGGGCGTCAAGGTCATCGACCTCCTGGTGCCTTTTCCCCGTGGCGGCAAGATGGGCATGTTCGGTGGAGCCGGGGTCGGTAAGACGGTGATTATGATGGAGATGATTCACAACATCGCCATGCAGCACGGCGGTATCTCTGTATTCGCAGGGGTGGGGGAACGGACCCGTGAAGGAAACGACCTCTACCTCGAAATGAAGGAATCCGGCGTACTGGAGAAGGCCGCACTTATCTACGGGCAAATGACCGAACCTCCAGGCGCGCGTGCGCGCGTGGCCCTGTCAGCGCTGACCGCTGCCGAGTACTACCGCGACGTAAAAGGGCAGGACGTTCTTCTTTTCATTGACAATATCTTTCGTTTTACCCAGGCGGGGCAGGAGGTCTCGGCTACTTTGGGACGGATCCCATCGGCGGTTGGATATCAGCCCACCCTTGGTACGGACCTTGGTGAATTGCAGGAGCGGATTACATCGACCAAAAAGGGCTCCATTACTTCGGTGCAGTGTGTGTATGTGCCCGCCGACGACCTGACAGACCCGGCCCCGGCCACGACTTTCGCACATCTCGACGGGACCGTGGTGCTTTCCCGCCCCATTGCCGAGCTCGGCATTTATCCTGCGGTGGACCCCTTGGATTCCACCTCGCGTATCCTTGATCCCAATGTTTTGGGAGAGGAGCATTATTATGTGTCGAGGCAGGTACAGCAGCTTCTTCAGAAGTACAAAGACCTGCAGGATATCATCGCTATCCTCGGCATGGACGAACTCTCGGACGAGGACAAACTGACCGTTGCCCGGGCGCGCAGAATTCAGCGGTTTCTCTCCCAGCCATTCCATGTAGCTGAGACATTTACCGGTATGCCGGGTAAATATGTCGCTGTCAAGGACACTATTCGCGGGTTCAAGGAGATTATCGAAGGCCACCACGATGATCTTCCCGAAGGCGCTTTTTACATGGTCGGCAGCATTGAAGAGGCAAAGGAGAAGGCCGAGCGAATGGGGGCCGAATCCTAAGCAGAGGTGAACGATGTCAGTCTTATATCTGGAAGTGGTAACCCCTGAGAGGGTATTAGTCAGCCGGGAGGTGGATACTGTAGTCGCTCCGGGTACTGAAGGTGAGTTCGGCATTCTTCCGGGGCACATCCCGTTCCTCTCCGGCATTCTTCCCGGTGAGCTTCGTTATGAAGCCAATGGAAAAAAGAATTTCCTGGCCGTGACCGAGGGCTTCTCTGAAGTCTCCGAAAATCGGGTTTCCGTCCTTGTAGATGCTGCAGAAAAGGCCGAGGATATAGATGTACAAAGGGCGCAAGGCGCTCTGGACCGGGCCAGGGAGAGGATGGCACGAGAGCGTGCTGCGGAGGACGTGGATTTTCTAAGGGCTGAAGCCTCGCTCAGAAGGGCTATGGTCAGGCTCAAAGTGGCGGGAAGGGTCTGATTTTAAAATCCTCTTCACGATTTCTATCCGAAAATGGCGGGTACTTTGGTGCCCGCCTTTTTTATTGACATTTGATGAGTACGAGATAGTATAAAAATTTCAGTAAAATCGGTATTCGAACACCTGAACGTGAAGCAGGCCTGACTCGATTGTAAAGAGTGAAGAGCTTGGTTCCATGAAGGGGAAAACAGGAGTACCATGGAAAAGGTAGAAGAACTGGACCAACTCCAGGTTCTGGAAGAGAAGCTGGATACCCTTATCGGGTATGTACAAGCATTGAAAAATGAAAAGGATGCCCTGGTGGAAAAAGTCCATATTCAGGATGAAAAAATTGCTGATCTGACGGATGAGATTGAAATACTTCGTTCTGCCAGAGACCAGGCAAAGCAAAGGATAATTTCCTTGCTTGAAAAAATCGAACAGATCAATGTCTAAGAAGAAGAGCTAAAACGCCTGAAGTGCGGCTGTCTGATTATTTTATGGGGGGTATCGGAAAGAGGTGCGGCCGGGTCGATGCAGCCAGTAAAAGTCAAGATCCTTGACCGGGAATACTTTGTACGGAGTCATGACAGTGCTGATGACGTGAAGAAAATCGCGGAGTACGTCAATCAGGTCGCATGCGGGATTCGGGATGATTCCGAGGGCCTCAACGAACGTAAGGCTGCGATTCTCACCGCGATCCATATTGCCGGTGAATACTTTCAGGCACTAAAGGCTCTTGATGAAAAGGGTAGTCGCGAAAGCCAGAGAATCAAGGCCATGATATATGACATTGATTCCACTATGGATTAGACCGATCCTTATAGGGCCGGGTTCGGCGATTCCGACGACTTTTTTAATGGAAAAAAATCCCGGATGGATTCATAACGGTTTCATTGCTCGGCAGAATCGGATCGCAAAGCGTATGGACGCACTGTATCATCACGGCCTGGTTTCATAGGCCGTGGAAAGTTACGCCGTTACATACATTCGCTCTGATATCACTTCCCACCCGGCGGTTTAACCTGCGTGGTTTAATTGCGTAGCGCAAATTCCATGCATGTGTCCAGTCGCCCTTCCCCCCAGGCGCTCCTTCGTCGGATTCCGGATAAATAATTACAGCCTCCCGGTGACGCGGAAACAGGGGTCCCACCCAATCGCGACCCAATTCGTGCGAATGCGGGATGGCTGAAACCAATAGAGAGGTGTTAGGCATGTCAACCATACCTTTGATCCTTTGCAGTGCGGCCGGGGTTATACTTGGTTTTCTTATCGGCTTTTGGACGCGAAAGAGAATAACCGAGAAACAGATTGAGTCCATTAACAATTATTCCAAAAACATCATTAATGATGCCCACAAGAAAGCGAAGACGATAAAAAAGGAGGCGATGCTTCGGGCGAAAGATACGCTTTACCAGATGAAGCTGGACTTTGAGAAAGATACCAATGAAAAAAATGAACAGCTCCAGTTGCTGGAAAAGCGCTTATTCAACAAAGAGGAGAACCTGGACAAAAGAATCGAGCAATACGAACGTAAGGAAAAGAAGCTGGCCAACCAGGAGAGCCACATAGAGAACCTCGAAAATGAGTTGAAGGAGAAAGAGTCTCAATACGACCGGATGCTCACGGAACAACGCGAGCAATTGGAGAGTCTGGCCGCAATGTCGTCCCTGGAGGCCAGGGATCTCCTCTTGAAGTCAATGGAGGAAGAGGCAAAGCACGAAGCTGTGAAGTACATCAGGCGGATCGAAACGGAAGCAAAGGAAACGGCAAAACGGAAAGCTGAAGAAACAATGGCCCTGGCCATCAAGCGATATGCGGGGGACTATGTTGCCGAGAAGACCGTTTCTGTAGTCACCTTGCCGAGCGATGAAATGAAAGGCCGGATTATCGGTCGTGAAGGCCGCAATATTCGGGCAATTGAGGCTGCCACGGGGATCGACCTGATCATAGACGACACACCGGAAGCGGTTATACTTTCAGGGTTCAATCCGGTCCGGCGCGAGGTGGCCAAGGTCGCCCTGGAAAGGCTCATCGAAGACGGGCGTATACACCCTGCAAGAATTGAAGAGATCGTTCAGAAGGTTACCGATGAAATTGA
This sequence comes from uncultured Desulfobacterales bacterium, assembly GCA_964512335.1. Taxonomy (GTDB): domain Bacteria; phylum Desulfobacterota; class DSM-4660; order Desulfatiglandales; family HGW-15; genus JAIPEI01. Next base: position 356 of record CAZEIA010000178.1, on the reverse strand, counting down.
GGCGGGCATCAAGGAAGCCGGCGAGCAGGCGACTTTCGATGTGGGAGTCCACGGCATTCATCCGGAACTGGTCAAGTTGATCGGCCGTTTGAAATACCGGTCGAGCTACGCCCAGAACGTTCTTCAGCATTCCAGGGAGGTGAGTTTCATTTGTGGAATGATGGCCGCAGAGCTGGGCGGAAACGTAAAAAAGGCGCGCAGGGCCGGATTACTTCATGATATCGGCAAGGCCGTGGACCATGAGGTGGAGGGACCCCACGCACAGATCGGGGCGGATCTCGCCAAGAAGTACGGAGAATCTCCGGAAGTTGTCCATGCCATTGCGGCCCACCACGAAGAGGTCGCACCGGAGACAA
>CAZEIA010000177.1:0-6970 GCA_964512335.1 uncultured Desulfobacterales bacterium | reverse complement strand
GCCGCGAAAAGGATATCGCTCAGGATGGTCTCGTCGTCTTTTATGGTGAACCGCTTGTCTTTATAGGTTCCGCAAAAAGTGCACTTGTTGTGAGAGCAGCCCAGGGTGACCTGGAGCAGAATGCTGTATGCCTCGCTGGGAGGCCGAATGCAGTTTCCTTCATAGTGCATGCCTTCGTCAGGCGACGTTCGTGACATGAATTATTCCACCTCTCATATCGGATTCATTAAGTTGATAAGGTTATAATTATAATCCCTGCCAGGCAAAAGTCAAACCGGGCCGGGCCGGAATTCCACTGAATTTTTGCTTAAGTTCTCCCGGTTTCGGCCGATTAACAAGTAAAACAGAATATCGAGTGCTCTTAGGCCTGATGGTGTGAGGCTCTATGCGGGCAATTTCCAGATCACTACACGGTATCTGCCCCTTGAAAAACGTCAGGCCTTTGCCAAAGGTAAGAAGGAACATATATGGCACGTTTGTTGCAATTAAGAGCCATGGAATACTTGCCATATAAAAAACAGGTTCAGGCGTCTGTTTCCATTCACACATTAAGGAGGAGGGCACTCCATGACAAAGATAAAGCTGAAATATAAGATGCTGGTGGCTTCCCTGGCCATGGTCGCCCTGGTCATGATCGCCTCGGGGGTTGTCGTGTTTCTGCTCTTGGGAAAGCAGTCCCGACAGGCCTCCTACTCCCTTCTTGACAAGTCCCTGAACATCGCCAGGAACGACCTGCGGGACAGACGCCTGGGTATACTTGCTGAAACGCGTCAGATGAGCACCATGAATGAAATGGGATCAAGGGCAAAGTTTCTGTATGAATATAAGGGCTCTGATAATCTGAACCTTACCAAAACGACATATCGAGACACAACGAATGATCTCTATCAGATTATGAAACAGAGTGAGCTTTGGAAGACGGCCCTGTATGATCAGGACGGGGACCTGAGAGCATTTGCCCTGCGAAAGGCCGATGGCTCATTCCTCATCGGTTACGGGCATTTTATTGAGGGAGAGGTGTCCCAGGTTTTGCCTTTGGGAGAGGAAGACGACCTCTCGGGAAGGGAGTGGCAGGAAGCTGAAAATGGATATGCATTGGGAGTGTCCAGACGATTGACAGGGGAACTCGACGACCTGGAAAGGGCCTCATTCGCCCTGGTCGACGGAGCGGTGTGCCTGGAGGCAAGGGTGCCGGTCTTCGGAAATGACTTCAACAGTGAGACCGGGGAACTTGAAAGCAAGCAGTTCGGATTGATGGTGGCGGTCCAGCAGATTGGAGACGGCTTTGTCAAAAAGATTTCTTCGCTGACAGATGTGGAGATGAACCTGTTCACCGAGCGCGGGCTCAGTGCAGGGACCCTTCAGACACATGACTCCGTTCCGGCAGAGGAGTTCCGCGCGGCCGGCGGGACATGGTCCCTGGAATCGCAGGAAATGATTATGGGAGAGGCCCTTGCGGCTGGTGAAAAATACTATCAGGGCCTGCTGCCTCTTCAAGGTCCACAGGGCGTGATCGCAGTGGCTGCCGCTCTCTTTCCGGTTTCCAAATCGGCGGCCGGCACCCACCAGATGATGCGGCTTCTGGGAGTGGTGTACCTGGTGTGCATCTTATTGATCGTTCCAATCGGTCTTGCGTTTTCTTCCCGCTTAACGCATCCAATAACGCGTATAATTCAGATGTTGAGCCAGGCCTCCCATGAGGTTTCCAGCGCATCGGACAGGGTGGCCTCAACCAGTTTCCAGTTATCCGAAGGCGCCGGCGACCAGGCCTCGGCTATTGAGGAGACGTCCTCCTCACTCGAGGAAATGTCTTCCGCTACACGAAACAATGCGGACAACGCGCGGGAAGCCGACGGACTCATGAAAAAGTCCAACGAGATCGTAGGGCACGCCAACAGCTCCATGGTGGAGCTTACTTCGGCCATGGAGGAGATCTCCAAGGCGAGCGAAGACACCTCAAAGATCATCAAGACGATTGACGAAATCGCGTTTCAAACCAACCTTCTGGCCTTGAATGCAGCTGTGGAGGCGGCCCGGGCAGGGCAGGCCGGGGCCGGTTTTGCCGTTGTGGCCGACGAAGTGCGAAGTCTGGCCCTTCGAGCGGCGGAGGCTGCTAAGAACACGGAAAACCTTATAAAAGGCACGGTTGACAAAGTAAACGCCGGCGTCAGTATCGTGGACCGAACTGCTGAGGCCTTTTCCGAGCTGGCGGCAAACTCGGCCAAGGGCGGGGAACTGGTAAGCAGCATCGCCGATTCCTCCCTGGAGCAGGCCGGAGGAATCGAACAGATCAACCGGGCTGTGACCGACATGGATGGGGTGGTTCAGAAGAATGCCGGATTCGCAGGAGAGTCTGCTTCCGCATCCGAGGAGCTCAAGAATCAGGCCGGCCGTATGAACGAAATAGTCGACGACTTGGTGGACCTCGTAGGAAGCGCCGGAAGCAAATCTGAACTGGCCCGTCGTTCCAGAAAAGCCCCCGAAATATCGATGCATAAGCCGCATACTGCGCTTCCCTCAGGACCCACTCGCTCCTGATGTGGCGGCTTTCGGTTGCACCGGCACTGAATAGTGCCGGTTGCCGGTGCAACTGCAGGTGCGCTATTTGCGGTTCGTGTCAGCTCGCAAATCTCCTAAATATATTAATAAATTAAGCAGTTGTCATCTTAGATCATAATTCGGCGGCTTAGCGGTTATCCTCTGTGTTCCTTTCGGGATTCTTTACTTGAACCCTCACCCTGGATCGTCTATGGTCAAGACGAGTCATGGTGAGCGGCCTGATTCAAACGTAAGAGGCATGCAAGAGACGGAAGGAGCTTCGAATGACTGAAGTCATGGAAGGGGTCCGGTTTATTCGCGGGCAGGACGACATGATTCCCGATGCGCATGTCTATGTCCTGGGCGATCTCGATTCCGGAGACCTGACCCTGGTGGACGCGGGGCTCATTGACAAGGGCCCCTATAAATTAGAATCTTTGAGACGGATGGGCATTCCCCTGGAGGATATTCGGCGAATAATCATGACCCACACCCACCTGGACCATATCGGTTGCCTGCGCGCGCTCCAGGAAGAAATCACCAACGCCGAACTCTGGATCCATGAGCTGGAGGCCGATCCCCTGGAAGAAGGGGATGAACGCACCGTTTACGGCATGGAGATGTTCAGGGGTATGTGCCAGGCCCAGTACGGCCTTAAGCCGGGAGACTTCAAGTTTTCCGTGGACCGCAAGCTGAGGGGAGAAGAAACGGTCCAACTCGGAGGCGCAGACTGGAAGGTCCTTCATATTCCAGGCCACTCGGCAGGAAGCATAGGCCTTTACAATGCCGGCCGGAAAATCCTGATCCCGGGCGATGTGGTCTACGCGGATTTTGCCATAGGCCGGTTCGACATGCACGGTGCCGACGGAACCGCATTAAAGGAATCCCTGTTTCGGCTTGCCGAACTCGAAGTCGAGGTGCTTCTGCCCGCCCACAACCGGATAGTAACGGACCTGCCGCCCGGCTATATCCGAAAGACCGCCGAGCAGTGGGCCCCTCATTTGTAACAACTCATCAATGGCCGGAATATGACGCGGATGAGGAGGTGTGGTGTATGTTGCGAATTGAAGACTTGAAGGTGGAACTGGGGGAGACGGTAATCCTTCAGCACATCGACCTGGAGATCCATCCGGGAGAGACCCATGTCCTGTTCGGGCCGAACGGATCCGGAAAGACGTCTCTTCTCATGACTATCATGGGGTATCCCCAGTATCGGGTTGCCGGTGGAAAGATTGAGTTCAAGGGCGAAGATATCACGCATATGCCCATTCACGAACGTGCCAGGCTTGGCATAGGCATGAGCTATCAGCGCCCCCCGACCATCCACGGCCTCAAGACCCGTCAAATTGTAAAGCTTTGTGCATCAGGCGAAGTGGACGAGGGAGCATTGGCGAGAGAAGTCAATTTCGAGGACTTCCTGGATCGCGACGTGAACGCCGGTTTTTCAGGAGGAGAGATTAAGCGGTCCGAACTGCTGCAGTTAATGGCTCAGAGCCCGGACCTGATGCTGTTCGATGAGCCGGAGTCCGGCGTGGACATGGAAAACATTCAGCTCGTGGGACGGACCATTGCTTCCCTGCTTCAAAAGGATCTTAAGGCCAATGGCGATAAGAGCAAGATGCAGAAGAAGCTGGAGCGCACCAAGATGGGACTTATCATAACCCATACCGGCTATATTCTGGACTACCTGACAGCGGATAAGGGGCAGGTCCTGTTCGACGGCCGTTTGAGTTGTATCAGCAACCCGAGAGAAATCCTGCGATGCGTGGGAGAATCGGGATACGGGGAGTGTGTGCGATGCATGGCAGAGATCAATTAAGAGAGCGGGCGGAGAAAGCCCGTGATAAAAAGGCGGCCATCGGCGCGGATGTGAATTTCAAAGAGTTCGATCCTGCGCCCGTACCTCACTCCTATATGGCCGAGGATGAGCTGTGTACCCTTCCCATGGCGGACCAGCAGACCCTGCTTATGGCGGGCCTTGACGTGAACAGCCGGGAGCGGGGCGGGACTTTTTTCCAAAAGGACACCTCCGTGGTTCACTGCCGGACATCCCAGGAAGGGGTCGAGGTCCTGTCGATCAAGCAGGCCCTCGAAGAGCACGCCTGGCTCGAGGAATATTACTGGAAGCTGGCCGAGGTGGATGCGGACAAGTACACAGCCGCAGTGGAGCTCGATCTTCACGACGGCTACGTGATTCGGGCCCTTAAGGGCAAAAGGTCGGTTTTCCCTATCCAGGCCTGCATGTACCTGGACAAGGAAGGCCTTCAGCAGAACGTCCACAACATTATTATTGCGGAAGAGGACTCCGAGCTTCATATTATCACCGGATGCGCCACCTCGCCCCACATGAAGCGAGGTCTGCACGTGGGTATCTCGGAGTTTTTCGTAGAGAAGAATGCAAAACTTTCCTTCACAATGATCCACAACTGGGCCGAGGACATGATCGTGAGGCCCCGGTCGGTTGCCCGTGTGGAGGAGGGGGGACTGTTCCTGAACAACTACATTTGCATGAAGCCCGTTCGATCTCTTCAGATGTACCCCACCACCCACTTGACGGGGCCCGACGCGGTAGCCCGGTTCTACAGTATAGTGGTTGGCAGTCCGGGATCCGAGTACGACATGGGAGGCCGGATCATCCTGAACAAACCGGGGAACCGCGCGGAGATAATCTCCCGTGTGATCAGCAACGGGGGCAACATAATCGCTCGAGGACACCTGGTGGGTAAGGAGCCGGAAATCAAGGCCCACCTCGAATGCCGCGGCCTCCTCCTGAACGGAGGGGTTATTCACGCCATTCCCGAGCTGGAGGGGCATGTGGACGGTGTTGAGATGAGCCATGAAGCGGCGGTGGGCAAAATTGCCCAGGAGGAGATCACATATCTCCAGGCTCGGGGGCTGAGCGAGGATGAGGCCACCGCCACAATAGTGAGGGGGTTTTTAAGCGTTGACATCCCGGGCCTGCCCACGGAACTCCAGGCGGAGATCGACAGGGCCGTGGAAGAGAGCGACAAGGACGTAATGTAACCGGCCAGGTTGAGTGGATCCCCTTTTGCCCCTTGCCGGCAAAAGGGGATTGTCGTTCGGACCCGGTGCCAGGCTGTAAGGAGGATTCATGGGTTTTGTTCGGGGTTCCATCACGTGCACCCGCTTTATCGTCGCCGGGGATCTTCCCGATGATTTTCATGAGGCGGCCGGAGAGCGAATTCCAAGGTACGCCTTCCGCAGGCTGAGGGAGGACTCGGACCAGGAGCGGGCCGTGGGCTGGGTGAATGTGCTGGATGAATTGCAGATCGGTTTTTCGGGCGACGAGTTTTTAAAAGAACCCTACCTTGCGCTTTCATTTCGAGTGGATTCGAGAAGCGTTCCTGCGCGGACCCTGCGCCAGTACTGCCGGGAGGCTGAGGAGGAGGTGAAGGCCAGGGACGGCCTCGAGTATCTCAATAAGAAAAGGCGGGAGGAGATCCGCGATGCCGTCAGGAGCCGCCTCTTGAGGCGGGCCATTCCCCGCTCCGTTATCTATGACATGACTTGGGACCTTCAGTCCGGGATAGTCCTTTTCGGTTCCACAAACAAGCGGGTTTGCGACGATTTCAGCGAGGCATTCTATAACACCTTCGAGCTGAGGCTTTCTTCTCTCTATCCCTACGCCCTGGCCTACGGATTCCTGCAGGAACAGGGGATGGACCCGGGGATTCTGGAACACGTCCAGCCTGCATTGTCTGCGGCTAAGGAGGAGATGGAGTGAACCTGATCGAACGGGTGAAACAGACCGAGTTCCTGGGCCGGGAGTTTCTCACATGGCTGTGGTTTCGTAGCGAATCGCAGGAAGGGGTGTTCGACCTGGCGGAACCGGGGACTGTAGAGATCCTGTTCGAAGGCAGGATGACACTGGAGTCGGACGGTGAAGAGCAGGGCAACAAGGTTACGTGCGCCGGGACCGGTACACGTCTGAATGAGGCCCGGTTTGCACTCACCAGGGGCAAGAAGGTCACCCAGGTTTCGTTGAGGCTGATCAAGGGGGACGATGAGTGGTCTTTCTCGTTGGATGCCGCATGGCTTAACCTTTCCGGTCTCAAGGTGCCGAAGGTCATGCAGGACGCTCGGGAGGATGCCGACGGCCTGTTTTATGAGCGCATGTTCCTTATCGAGCAGCCTGTAGCCGTGGTGAATGCATTGTTTGAGGAGTTCATCCGGCTTCGTGTCTCTCCGGAATGGGAACAGGACGAGCTGCCGGCCTTGGAGGAATGGATTCGTAGGGGGCGGCAGGTTGCCGGGGGTTCAAAGGAGAGTCAATATGAACAAGGAGGGGCCACGCCATGATGACGGTCAAGGATATCATGACCCGAGAGCCGATCACAGTCACTCAGGACACCCCCATCACAGAGGCGGCCAAACTGCTCCTGGACAGGCGGATCAACGGGCTCCCCGTGGT
>CAZEIA010000176.1:0-6975 GCA_964512335.1 uncultured Desulfobacterales bacterium | reverse complement strand
AGGGAGGCTACCAGGTGGGGAATTTCCCCTCCCTGTGGTCGGAGTGGAACGGCAAGTACAGGGATTGTGTCCGTGATTTCTGGCGAGGTGAGGATCAGACGCTTGCGGAATTCGCCTACCGGCTCACCGGCAGTTCCGACCTCTACGAAAGCACCACCAGGAGGCCCAGCGCCAGCATCAATTTCATCACGGCCCATGATGGTTTCACTCTCCAAGATCTGGTGTCGTACAATGAAAAACACAATGAGGCCAATGGAGAGGAAAACAGGGACGGTGAAAGCCACAACCGGTCCTGGAATTGCGGAGAGGAAGGCCCCACGGACAACGAGGAGGTGCTGGCCCTGAGAGTGAAGCAGAAGAGGAATTTTCTGGCCACCCTTTTCCTGTCCCAGGGAATCCCCATGCTCCTGGGAGGTGATGAAATCGGCCGCACGCAGAGGGGCAACAACAATGGGTATTGTCAGGATAATGAGATCTCCTGGTTCGACTGGGAGAACCCGGATGAGATCCTTCTTGAATTCACGCGGAATCTCATCCGGTTCAGATCAGACCACCCCGTGTTCAGGCGTCGAGGCTGGTTTCTCGGCAGGCCCATACACGGAAGCGGGATTGATGACATTGCCTGGTTCATGCCGGATGGAATGGAGATGGCTGAAGAGGACTGGGGTGAAGGATTTGCCAAATCCATCGCCGTCTTCCTGAACGGGAAGGCCATTCCCTATCCGAACCTGCGTGGTGAAAGAATCATAGACGACTCCTTTCTCATTTTTTTCAATGCCTGGCATGAACCCATTTCATTTACCCTGCCCGGTCCGGAGTGGGGGGAGAAATGGGTCCTGTTGCTCGATACCGTGGAAAAGGGATTCCTGGAAGATGAAAAGACCATGAAGGCCGGCGAGGAGGTCCTGGTCCAGGAGCGGTCCCTGCTCCTGCTGATGAGGGGGGAGTGATATGGCGCGTATCCCCCTGGCCACTTATCGTATCCAGTTTCATCCGGGCTTCACATTTTATGACGCAGCCGCTCTTGCAGGCTATCTGTCGGCCCTGGGCCCGACTCACCTCTATGCCTCCCCCTGTTTTCAGGCCGTCCCGGGAAGTACCCATGGATATGATGTGGTGGATCCGGGCCGCGTAAACGAAGAGCTGGGCGGTGCCAAAGGACACCGAGAGCTCTGTGCGGCCCTGAGGGAACACTCACTGGGCCAGGTCCTTGATGTAGTGCCGAATCACATGGCCATAACCGGGCCGGAGAATGCCTGGTGGTGGGATGTCCTGGAGAATGGTACTTCCAGTGCCTTCGCCTCCTACTTTGATGTGGACTGGAGCCCTCCTGAGGAGCGGTTGGCCGACAGGATCCTTCTTCCCATCCTGGGAGACCATTACGGCCGCGTCCTCGAGGCCGGAGAAATCAGGCTGGTTCATGAGAGAGGACGCTTTTCCATACATTACCTTGACCACAAGCTCCCGGCCGCCCCGGCCTCCCTTGCGGGGATACTGGACCGTGCCGCCGTACTATCGGGATCCGACCGGCCGGCCTTCATTGCGGACTCCTTGCGCCACCTTTCTCTCCACGCGGCCCGTAGGTTTGAAGACATCCGCCGGCAGGGCCGTAACAGGGCTGTTATCAAGGATCTGCTCATCGGGGTGGTGGAAGAATCACAGGAGGTATGCGCCGCTGTTGATAAGGCGGTTGAGGAGATAAATTCGTCTCCGGACCTCCTGGAGGCCTTACTCAGTGACCAGAACTTCCGCCTGGCGTTCTGGCGTTCAGGGGAGCGTGACCTGGGGTACCGGCGATTCTTCGACATAAACTCGCTCATAGGAATACGGGTGGAAGACGATAAAGTCTTTGAGGACACGCACTGCCTTGTCATCCAATGGCTGAGGCAAGGTGTGCTTGACGGTGTGAGGATCGACCATCCGGACGGTCTGCGTGACCCGGAGCAATATTTAAAACGCCTTCGCAAAGCAGCCCCGGAGGCCTGGATCGTGGTGGAAAAAATCCTCCATCCGGGCGAGCCGCTCCCTTCCGAGTGGCCGGTGGCCGGTACCACGGGGTATGATTTCCTGAACCTTGCGGGCGGCCTTTTCATAGACCCCTCGGGCGAAGGCCCTCTGACCGGCTTTTATGAAGAGTTCACAGGGGAGCCGACCGATTGTCGCGCCATTGTCAGGGAGAAGAAGCATCAGATCCTGCACGAACTCCTTGCCAGCGATGTGAGCCGTTTGACGGAGCTGATGGTGAAGATCTGTGAGAGGCATCGCCGCTACCGGGATTATTCCCGCTGGGAGATAAACGAGGCCGTCCGGGAAATGGCCGCCTGTTTTCCCGTTTACAGGAGTTACATGAGAGCGCCCGGGCAGGAGCCCAGGGAAGAGGACCGGCGCAGCATTGAGGAGGCGGTGATGGCCGCAGGGAGTTACAGGCCTGAGCTGGACCCCGAGCTGTTCGGGTTTTTCAGGAGTGTCCTTCTGCTCGAGCACAGCGGTGAGCTCGAACTGGAATGGGCCATGCGCTTTCAGCAACTGACCGGACCGGCCGCGGCCAAAGGAGTCGAGGACACTGCCTTTTATTGTTTCAATCGTTTTATATGTCTCAATGAGGTCGGCGGAGACCCCTCGGTGTTCGGGGTCTCTGTAGATGGTTTTCACCGGGCCCTGGGCGAGGCTGCAGATCTTCGCCCACACGCCATGCTCGCCACTTCCACCCATGACACCAAGCGGGGTGAGGACGTAAGGGCGCGGCTCGCTCTTCTGTCGGAAGTCCCGGGCCCCTGGGCTGATGCGGTCAGGCGCTGGTCGGCCCACAACGAGCGGTACAGGATGGAAGGTGTGCCGGACAGGAATGCGGAGTACCTCCTATACCAGACCCTGGTCGGAACATGGCCCATTGAGAAGGAGAGGGCGCTTCCATACATGGAAAAGGCGGTCCGGGAGGCCAAGGTCCACACGTCCTGGATCGATCAGGACGAGGAATACGAACGGCACCTGCAGTGTTTCATAAGCGCTGTGCTTGATGATCAGGAGTTTCGATCCGATATGGAAGGGTTTGTCGCCCCTCTGGTGGAGCCGGGCAGGATCAACTCATTGGCCCAGGCTCTTCTCAAGCTTACCGCCCCCGGGGTCCCTGACCTTTATCAGGGCACGGAGCTGTGGGACATGAGCCTCGTGGACCCTGACAACCGCCGGCCTGTGGATTTTGAACTTCGACAAAGGCTCCTGGCAGAGGCCAGGGGGCTTTCCGTGGAACAGATCATGGAAAGGGCGGACGAGGGCCTGCCCAAGCTGTTTGTGACTTACAAGGCCCTGGAATTGCGCAAGCGGTTTGCGGAGACATGTCTATCAGGAGGCTACCGTCCCCTGTGGGCTTCGGGCCGGAAGAGCAGCCATGTGGTCGCCTTCCTGCGGGGTGAAAGAATCCTGACGGTTGTTCCCAGGCTCATCCTTTCCTTGAACGGAGAATGGGAGGATACGTGGCTGGAACTTCCCGAAGGCCTTTGGCGCAACCAGTTGACCGGCGAATCGTTCAGCGGGCCTGAGATCCCTGTCCGTGATGTCCTGGCCGGGTTTCCCGTGGCCCTTCTTTTTAAGGAGTGAGCAGGCAGGCCGGAACCGCTGAACCCTGCCTAGAATTCTTTTGCTGCCTTGTCGTAAGCCTCGGACAAAGCCTCATAGCTGTCCAAGAAACCCTGCTTCACGTGTTCCCAGGCACTGGCTGAGCTGTGCCGCATGCCGCCGTACCACTCAGCCAGTTCAGTTCGCTTTTCCCTTAGAGTCCCCAAGGTGGCTTGAGCCTGCTTGCGAGCGGATTGATCCATCTGATTCCATTGTTCTTCAACCCTGCTTTCAATATCCTCAATCCGTCCATCCAGGTCATCGATGGCAATCCGGACCTTTTTAACCGCTTCATCCCGCCTATCGGCCGAGTAGTCTCTAACCGCTTCAAGGGCCTCCTTGACCTCCTGATTGACTTCCTTGCCGGTGGTTTTGTCTTCCGGCTTTTGTCCGGCAAAAGAATGTCCGGCAATGGCTAAAAAAATGCTCCATATAAAGATCATGGATGTAGTCATTCCCTTTCCGCTTTTCATATTATTGTTCCTCCTATGCTATTCTTTTTTGGTTTTCTTCCTTCCCTCCAGCGCCTGACATCCAAGAACTCTGATGCTGCCGGGGAACTTCCACGGCGGCCACCTATGCTCCAGTAACGGTCCCTTTCTGTGTCGCCAACCAGGCTTCGCAGGAAACGGCCGCTCAAACGGAAGGGGTCCGGGAGATTCAGGTCCAGGTGATGATCAGCTTGCCGGAGTAGGATCGGGGATAGAATGGATTACTCATTTGATGAGTTCCCCCAAGCCTTGTCTTGAACTTCGGCCCGGAATCTGGGCAACCCCTCCGGATATTTTTCCTGGATGAATTTGATGAGCTTTTCGCGGATCTCGCAGCGCAGGTTCCATGCGCTGGACGAGTCGCCTGCGCTCACCAAAGCGCGAAGCTCCATGGTCCGTTCGGACGCATTGGTAACTTGAAGACTGCAAACATCTTTGTCCCATAAAGGGCTCTCACTTGCAAAATGCATCACTTCCCGGCGGATCGCATCCACCGGTACCCGGTAGTCAGTGTAAATAAACACGCTGCCAAGGATCTTTGCAGAAACCCGGGTCCAGTTCTGAAAGGGTTGCTCCAGAAAATAGGTGACGGGAAGGATCAGGCGCCGAAGATCCCAGATCCTTACCACCACATAGGTGAGCGTGATCTCCTCGATCCATCCCCATTCGTTCTCCACGATCACCACGTCATCAAGGCGTATGGGCTGGGTAAAAGCGATTTGAAGTCCTGCAATCAGGGTGGCAATTGATCGCTGCGCGGCAAAGCCGACAATAATGCCGATAATTCCGGCTGAGGCGAGAATGCTCGTGCCTAGTTGGCGGACCTGGGGAAATGTCATCAACAGGGTTCCGAAAGCCAGAAGCCCGATGATCGATATACAGATTTTCCTCAAGATACTTATCTGGGTGTGGATCTTCCTGGCCCTCAGGTTGTCGCTGACATCCGTTACGTACCGCGCGAGAATGACATCCTGGATCACTTGAAGGAATCGAATCAGAAGCCATGCGATACCGATGATAAAAAGCACGGCCAATGCTCGATTCACGAAATCAAGCGCATCCTGGGGCATTTTGATCAGGGGCATAAAAAACCGCACGGTAAGAAGCGGTATAAGCAGCCGGGCCGGGCTCCTGACATGCAGGATCAGCAGGGCATCCATCTTGGTGTCCGCTTTTTTTGACAGACGTCCTGCGGCCCTGAACACGATAGTATATAAAAGCAGGCCCACGGCGGCGGCACCCAAAAGGAGGCCTGCCGAATACATGAAGCTGCCCAGGTGGGAAAGTATTTCAGTGAAATGGTCCATCAACCAAACTTGTAATCAGTGAACAGTATCCAGAATCCAGCCGGGAATATATTTGCTGGAGTTGTCAAGCTTTTGTTTGAAGCCGGCCTCGTCACTATCAGCCGCCTTTCACGCCCTTGGCGATGCGGTCGCCGATTTCCTCGTCGATTTTCCGCCAGTATTCAAAGGCACGCTCCAGCACCGGATCGGATACACCTTTCTTGAGGTGGCCAACTACATTGGACACCAGGCGGTCACGCTGTGCGTCATCCATGACCTCCCGCACCAGAGTGCCGGGCTGGCCGAAGTCGTCATCATCTTTTCGCAGCGTGTAGGCCGCACGCATAAACTCGCCGTCGGCGTTCCAAATAGCTTGTTCGGGGTAGTGCTCGGGGTCGGCCTTGGGGCCGCCCTTGGAGTTCGGTGCGTACACGGGATCGGAGACGTTCTGAATCCGCATCGCACCTCCTTTGCTGTAGCTGTGCACCTCGCTCTTCGGCCGGTTGACCGGGATCTGCTTGTAGTTAACTCCCAGGCGGGCCCGGTGGGCGTCGGCATAGGAAATCAGACGGGCCAGCAGCATCTTGTCCGGGCTGGCCCCGATTCCAGGCACCATGTTGTTCGGTTCGAAGGCGGCCTGCTCGATTTCGGTGTGGAAGTCGGTGGGATTGCAGTCCAGTGTCAGCCGGCCGACTTCGTGGGGCGGGTAGTCACCGTGGGGCCACACCTTGGTCAGGTCGAAGGGGTTGAAGCGGTATGAATCGGCTTCCGCGAACGGCATGATCTGAACCTCGAGCGTCCAACTGGGGTAGTCCCCACGCTTGATCGATTCATGCAGGTCGCGCCGGTGGTAGTCGGCGTCTTCGCCTGCAATCCGGTCGGCCTCCTCCTGGGTGAGGAAATCGATGCCCTGGTCGGTCTTGAAGTGGTATTTCACCCAGAAGCGCTCGCCTTTGGCATTGACCCACATGTAGGTGTGGCTTGTGTAGCCGTTCATGTGCCGATAGCTCAGAGGGACGCCGCGGTCGCTCATCAGGATGGTTACCTGATGGGCGGTTTCGGGCGACAGGGTCCAGAAGTCCCACTGCATGTCGTTGTCACGCAGCCCATTGTCCGCACGACGCTTCTGCGAATGAATGAAGTGCTGGAACTTCATGGGATCACGCACGAAGAACACCGGCGTGTTGTTTCCTACCATGTCGTAGTTGCCTTCGGTGGTGTAGAACCTGAGCGCAAAGCCGCGCACGTCCCGCCATGTGTCGGGAGTGCCGCTCTCGCCGGCCACCGTGGAAAACCGTGCCAGCACGTCGGTCTTGGTGCCCGGCTGGAAAAGGGCGGCCTTGGTGTAGGCTGTGACGTCCTGAGTCACCTCGAAGTGTCCGAAGGCCCCCGAGCCCTTCGCATGGGGCTGGCGGTCGGGAATCATCTCCCGGTTGAAATTAGCCATTTGTTCGACGAGGTAGTGGTCGTGAAGCACGATCGGGCCGTCCGGCCCTACGCTGAGCGAATACTCATCGCTGGCAACCGGATTCCCGGCATCGTTGGTTGTAGGATTGGGAGCGTTCTTTTCCATAGCAAGGAGT
>CAZEIA010000175.1:0-7017 GCA_964512335.1 uncultured Desulfobacterales bacterium | reverse complement strand
ACAGCGCCCTTCAACGCTGGAACCATGCCTACGGCAAAGACGATCAGAGTTTGGCCATAGATGGCAAGACCATGCGCAATGCCATGGATGAGGAAGGTCGTCAAACCCACATCATGCGCGTGGTCGGTCACCAGAGCAAAGCCTCCTACACCCAAAAAAAGTCGGTTCCTTGCCCATAGAAGGCAATGAAGAGCTCAAGCGCACCAATGAAATCGGGATGGTCGTCCCTCTGCTCGATGCCATCGATATCCAAGGCAAAGACATTACCGCAGACGCACTCCTTACCCAGCGCAAACTTGCCGACTATATATGCCTGGAGCGTAACGCCCATTACCACTTCACTGTGAAGGCCAATCAACCTGCTCTCTTGCAAGATATCCAACTCTATTTCCAGGATCGCAAAGAACCGGATTTCATCACGTATGATCCCCCAGACCATGGCCGGATCGAAACCCGTAAAATCTGGACAACCACCGAGCTCAACCACTATCTCCACTTCCCCCACGTGGGACAAGCCTTCGTGATCGAACGGGAATCTATTGAAAAAAAGACAGGGAAAAACCTCCCGCGACATCGCCTATGGCATCACCAGCCGAAAGCCCAGTGAAGCAAACGCTCAACAGCTCCTTGCCATTAGCCGCAACCATTGGAGTATCGAAAACAGCTGCCACTATATCCTTGATTGGAACTTCGATGAAGACCGTAGCCGTATCCGCACGGGCTATAGACCAGAAAACATCTCTCGACTCCGACGTTTTGCCATCGGCCTCATCAAAGCCAAAAGGGTCCGTAGCGTTGTCCAGAAAATGTGAGAGCTCACATGCAATGTCCGTTTGGTTTTCGATTACTTGCGAATGACAAAAAACGTTTGCGCTCCAGTTCGGCTCTGACAAAATCTCAGCACCTTCTTGGCCCCCATAGTAACCTTCGACTCCTGCCAGGTTACAGGATCCCCATTGCTCTCCGACAACAGTCCAAGAGAAACAGGTGAAAATCCCACCCTGTATTTTCTTAAATTTACCAAACTCACCTTTCACCTTGAGCCAAACAGGTCAAAAATCATTCGCCTGAGCCTTTCCCTCACTGGTAAAACCTTAATCACACCTGCGATAAGGGAAGAACAAATTTACCGTGGGATCTGTTCAAATTCATTTGACAACCGCAGCAGGAGGGTTTAAATGGTGAGAACGTTATATCATGGCTGGCACATCGATCAACTTGGATCCATTCCTCGAATTCTTCTGACAAACACTGGGACCACAAAACAATGGAAAAACACGCTCCTAAAAACATATCGTTAACCGTCAACGGCATTGCGCATAATGTCGTGGCCGGACCGGACATGGTGCTTATCGATCTTCTTCGACGGGATCTTCACCTTACCGGGGCCAAGCAGTCCTGTGACCGTAAAGGTCAGTGCGGGGCCTGCACCGTTATTGTCGACGGCAAAACCGTTCATTCCTGTCTAAAAAAAGTAGTGGACCTGGAAGGCGCGTCGGTGATCACCGTGGAAGGTTTGGGCACACCTGAAAATCCTCATCTAATTCAGGAAGCCTTTGTGCTTTCCGGCGCCATTCAGTGCGGATACTGCACGCCGGGCATGATCATTGCCACCAAGGCCCTACTTGACAAAAATCCCGATCCTGACACGGCCGCCATCAAAAAGGCCATGGCCCGTCATCTGTGCCGCTGTACCGGATACAAAAAGATCATCGATGCGGTGAACCTTTCGGTTCGGTTTCTCGGCAAGGAAACCACTCCGGAGAAGGTTCGACAAGACCTCGGGGAAGGCATGATCGGCGTTTCCCATCCCCGCCCCTCCTCCATGCTCAAGGCCTGCGGCCTGGCCCAATTCACGGCGGATATCGACGTTCCCGGCGCCGTTGAACTGGCCCTGGTTCACAGCACCCAATTTCATGCGGTCATCAAATCCATTGACACCACAGGCGCCGCCGGTATGCCCGGGGTGATCGGATTCATGAAAGCCTGCGACATTAAAGGCACCAACCGCATTCGGGTCGTGTTGCCGGACCAGCCCGTGCTTTGTGACGAAAAAGTGCGGATTTATGGAGACCCCATTGTGGCCGTGGCTGCGGAAACCCGGGAACAGGCCAGAGCCGCTGCGGCAGAGGTGAAGGTGGAATACGACCCACTGCCCGTCATGCTGACTCCGGAGGAGGCCCTGGCCCCGGATGCCGTCCAGATTCACCCCCATTCCGCCAACACGGTTTTTTCCATGCCTCTGATCAAAGGGGATGCTGCCGCGGCCCTGGAGTCCGCGTCCGTGGTTGTGGATGTTGAATTCTCCACACAGATGAATCACCAGGCCCCCATGGAACCCGAAGCCTGTGTGGCCTATGTGGAAGGGGAAGGAGATAAGTCGCGGCTTGTGGTCATCGGCCGAAGCATTAACATTCATGCCCATGCGGCCCAGATCAAGGAGGCCGTGGGCTGTGAAAATATCCGTTACATGGAAGCATTTTCCGGCGGCCAATTCGGCGTTAAGGCGGCGATCACCTCCGAAGCCGTCACAGCCGCTGCCGCCTTGCACTTCAAGCGTCCGGTGCGATACATCCCCAGCTACGAAGAGTCCATGCTCATCAGTTCCAAACGGCATCCCTACCGGATGAAGGTTCAACTCGGGACCGACGCCAAGGGCCGTCTTGTTGGGTATTCCAATGATTTCACAATTAACAAGGGAGCCTATGCCATTCTGGGGCCCATGGCCATCAAACGCTCCCTTCAGATGCTGTCCGGGTCTTATTTCATACCCAATATCTTCGCCAACGGCAAACTGGTCTATACCAACAACGGATACGGCGGCGCTGCACGGGGCGCCGGTCCTCCCCAGACCTTTTTCGCCCTGGAAGCCGCCATGGACATGCTGGCGGAAAAACTGGACGTAGACCCCTTGGAATTCAGAAAAATGAATTCCCTCACACCCGGCCAGACCAAGTCCACCGGCATGGTTGCCGCCGAATGGCCCTTTCCCAAGCTCTGCGATGCATTCAAGCCTTACTATGATCTGGCCTTAAAAGCCGCTGCGGATTTCAACCGCACAAGCGTAGGGATTACAAGGGGTGTCGGTATTGCTGCCGCGTCCTTTGGCATCGGAGGGTCCGGAGATCGAGCCGGCTTGTTTGTTGAAGTGGACCAGGATGATGGTATCACGATTTACGCGGCTGTAGCGGATCCGGGAGAAGGGAACGAGTCCATGTTGATCCAGATTGCAGCCGAGCAGCTGAGAATGCCCCTTGATAGAATCCGGTTGTACACCCGGGATACGGAAAAAACCGTGGGCATGGGGCCGGCCGCCGGCAGCCGTATGACCTGGATGGCGGGAGGGGCGCTGGTGGATGCCACGAACAAACTAAACGCCGCCTTTGAGGAAGCCGGTTCGGCCACCCATGCCGCTTTGGTTGCTGCCGGCAAACCCACCCGGTACGAAGGGGAACGTGTCGTGCCCTGGAAGAACGAATATGATTCAAAAACCGGCCAGGGAGACGCTTTTGTTTCCGAATGTCACAATATTCAGATGGCGGAAGTGGAAGTGGACACAGCCACAGGCGCTGCGCGGGTGATTAAAATGACCTCCATTGTTGACGCCGGCCGGATCATCAACCCCATGAACCTGGAAGGCCAGATTGAAGGAGGCATGGACCAGGGCGTGGGCTACGCGCTCCGTGAGGAATATGTCCTTGGAAAAACAAAGGATTTTGTGACCTTTAAATTCCCCACCATGGGCACGTCCTTTGACATGGAAATCATTACTCTGGAAACCCCGAGAAAGGAAGGTCCCGTTGGCGCAACAGGCATCGGGGAGATGACCATGGTATCCACCGCGCCTGCGGTCATCAACGCCATCCATAATGCCTGTGGTGTGCGGATTCAAAACCTTCCGGCTACATCTGAAAAGATCAAGGCGGCACTCGTCAAGATTGGAAAGTAATCAGCCGAGTGCCGTAACGACTTGGAAGGGGCGGGAACATTCAGGGAATTTCCAGCCCCTTTCTTTTTGACAAGACCTGAGAGATGAACTCGATAAACATGGCACCTGCAAATAACATCATTCCCGCAGAGATCATCCGTAAGGATTTTCCGGCGCTAAACAACCTGCGCAGAGGTAAGCCCCCGGTTTATTTTGACAACGCATGCACAACACTTGTTCCCCGTACTGTTATTGACGCCATGACCGAGTACTATTCAAACTTTCCGGCCTGTGGCGGGGGCAGAAGCCGTCATTGGTTCGCCAGGGAAGTATCAGGTCGTATTGAAGGGGACGTAAAAAACGGAATTGCGGGCTCCCGGCAAATGATCCGGAAGTTTATCAATGCACGGGCCGAAAAAGAAATCCTCTTCACTTTAAACACAAGCCATGCCATCAACATGGTGGCCCTGGGCTTTCGGTTCAAGCCCGGGGACGGGGTCCTGATTTCGGACAAGGAGCACAATTCGAATCTTGTTCCCTGGCTTCGGCTGGAAAAGCTCGAAAAGATCAAGCTTGCGGTTCTTCCCTCCAAGGCGGATGGGTCCTTTGATCTGGATGGCTTGGAAGACAAGTTGAAAAGAAATCGGGTGGGCTTGGTCAGCATGGGTTTTACTTCCAATCTCACCGGATATACCCTGCCAGCAAAAGAAATCATTCAATTGGCCCACCGATACGGGGCCTGTGTTTTGCTGGACGGGGCCCAGACCGTTGCCCATCAACCCGTGGATGTTCAGGATCTGGACGTGGATTTTTTAGCCTTTTCCCTGCATAAGATGTGCGGCCCCAAAGGTGTAGGGGTCCTTTACGGCAAAAAGGCCCTTCTGGAAACCCATCCACCAAATGCCAAAAGCATGCAAAACGGAATGGATCCGGTGTTACTGGGAGGCGGGACCGTGCATGACACCACCTATGGAAGCTACAATCTCTTGGGTCCGCCGGATGCCTTTGAAGTCGGGGTTCAGAATTTCGCCGGACTTATCGGGTCCGGAGAAGCAGTCCAATACTTGGCGCATATCGGCCTGGATCGTATCAAGGCCCATGAAATCCATTTGAACCGGTATCTCACTGAAATCCTCCTGGACGATTACGGGGACACGGGGTGGTTCAGTATTCTGGAGCCGGATGACGCTTCCAAAAGAGGAGGTATTCTGACATTTGAGGTCAGGCGTCCCAACGCCGTGGGGCTCACCGAAGAACTGGACGCCGCCAAAAACATCATGATCCGGGACGGTCTTTTTTGTGTGCATGCCTACCTGAACCACCGATACGGCCAGGGCTGGACAAAACCGAAACTGCCGTCGGCCCACAAAATGGTCTATCGCATTTCCTTGTACTGTTACAATACCCTGGAAGAGTGCCGGATTTTCCTGGATACCCTGAAAAAAATTTTCTCCGATAGAGGCTATTTGGATTAAGTGGACGCGCCGGTCATTGCGTATTATAGACAACTGCTCAAGGAGGGCTTCCCCCATGCCGGGGAGATCGAGAATCCCACTCTTTTCTTAGATACCGTGAGCGAAGATGTCCCCATCTGCGGGAACCTAGAAAGTTACCTCCACCTTTATTTCAACATTCAAAACGGGATTTTCAAGGAGATCAGATACCTCTGCACTTGCGACCCGCCAGCAAATGTGGCTGTTGAAATTTTCTGCATTCTTCTCCAAAACCTACCCGTCGAAGCAGGCATATCTCTCACCAAGGCCGATTTTTTTGAAACTCTGGACGCGCCAAGCGAAGAATTGGGAGAACGGGCCGAAGGACTGGTGCATCTCTTGGCCAGAGGGGTGGATCGTTTGTTTTCCTGATTCTTTTGGTGACGGTCCGATTGATCTATAATCAGCAATTAAACAATTCATAGATTATTATCCTATCAATCCATCACTTTCAATTTTGATGGATTCGTAAAAACCCCTCAACAAGCATAGCAGGGCATAAAGACCATTTATTTTTCTATTTATTATGCTAAATCATGATGAAAATGTTCGACAAACAAGCCTTAAAAAGGCAATATATGTTCTATAATAAGCTTTAATATTGCCTTTAGGAGGCCTTACCGTGTTCAGAACGAAGAGCCCTCAAAAGACCATCTTCCACCACGAGGTCTACCTCCCCGACGAGCGCATCGCCGCCCTCATTAAAACCTGGGCCGGGCCGTTCCGAGAAAAGGTTCTGCCCCTCATCGATGAGGAGCCCTTTCGCCCGTTCTACCACCCGGACAATGGGCGTCCCAATGTGCCGGTGGTCACACTTATCGCCTCCTCAGTGCTCAAGGAAATGCACAACCTCACCGACATGGAGGTGCTGGGGGCTCTGGAGTTCGATCTCCGCTGGCACTACGCCCTGGATATTCACGGCCTTGAGGCTCATGTCTGCCAGAAGACCCTTCACAACTTCCGCACCCTGGTCTGCACCAACGATAAGGCCAGGGACATCTTCACGGACATGACCGGAAAGATGATCCGTGCAGCGAGCCTTTCCACCGGGAAGCAGCGGCTCGACTCGACTCAGATCACATCCAACATGGCCCATCTCTCCCGGCTGGGGCTGTTCACCCGCACCATCGAGGGCTTTCTGAGATCCCTGGAAAAACACAACGCCTCCCTGTACGAAAGACTCCCCAAGGTCTACCGCAAGGTCTACCGGGAGCGGACCGGATACTTTGCTGATGTCAAGTCCTCCAAGGCCAAGCGGCGTCTTGCCAAGTGCGCCCGCAATCTTTTCGATCTTGTTGATCGATTCCGGGGCGACCCGGAGATCGTCAAGCTCAAGGCCTATGGCTTCATGGTCCGCCTTCTGGACGAGCAATGCGAGGTGGAACAGGCAGAGGCTCCCAAGGTGACCCTGAAGAAACCGGAGGACATTCCAGACGCCCCCCTTCAGAACCCTTCGGATCCCGATGCCGCCTACGGGCACAAGGGGAAGGGCTACAAGGCATCGCTCACCGATGATCACCGATGTCTGGGTCGACGGCGCTAACGCCAGTGATCAGAAGGATGTCCCCAAGGTGATCGAACGGCTCGAAGAGGCGG
>CAZEIA010000174.1:0-7096 GCA_964512335.1 uncultured Desulfobacterales bacterium | reverse complement strand
AGAATCGCAATGCGCATGGCTGGCTACTATCCACATGTTCAGGGAAAAGTCAAGTGTGTGGGACAAGTTAACATGCAAACATCGATGCAATCCCTGTGCCGTAGTATATTTTAAAGATTCATCCAAGATACCCCTTGAAAGAAAATTGTCCAAGCCTGCATAAGATTCCGCAAACGACCGTCATTGACAATATAAATCGCCTGAGGATATATGAAGATCATGAATGGCCTTCAGACATAACTACAATTGAACGCGGTTTTTCTCCATCAGGCACTGCAAAACCGGGGTCCTGAATCAGGATGCCTGCAGCCGGCCTGAACTCAGACCCGGACGAGAATCCTTTATATGGATGATAATGAACATAAAATAAGGGCTGCGATCGCCGCGGGATACAATCTGCCCTCCCTTTCGCCTGTGGCCATGGAGGCGGTTGAGCTGGCATCACAAGAGGGCGTCCCTGCCGTGAGGCTTGCCGGGGTTATCGAGCGCGATCCCTCTCTTGCGGCAAGGCTCCTCAAACTCGCGAACAGCTCCTTTTTCAAGACCGGCATGCCTGTGGGCACGCTGACCCAAGCCATTGTCAAGATAGGTTTTGACAGGGTAAGGATGATGGCCCTGTCAATCTCCCTCAGGGACACCTTCCCCATGGGCAAAAAAGGGCCCATGGATTATGAGAAGTTTTGGAAGATTTCCCTCTACCGTGCCCTGATTGCAAAGGCCCTGGCCACGCGCCTCCGCTCGGCGCACCCGGAAGAGGCCTTTGTCGCAGCCTTACTCGAGGAAATAGGCCTGCTCGTATTCTACGACCTCTTTATCAAGGATAGAGTTTCCGATCCGCCCCTTGATCTCGACGATCTGGATAAGCTCTTGCGCTGGGAAAAGGAGACCTTTGGAATCGACCACCGGGAAGCAGGCAGATTCGTTCTTTTCCAGTGGGCCTTTCCGGAAAAGATCATCATTTGTCAGGAGGCAGGGACAAAAACCGACCGCTCTCAAACCCGGCCTGAGGAACCGCTCCTCTTTGTGTGCGATGTGGCAACCCTTCTTGCAGGAATGATGACTTCAAGTAAAGGGGATCTGGCCTCCTCCATATCCAGCGCAGCCCGCAAGGCCGGCATCTCCACTGAAGAAATCAACCTGATCGTTTCTTTGGTCTTTGAAGAGGTCGAGGAAATCGGGGCTCACCTCAAGATCCAGGTGGATCGTGAAGGCGACATCGTGGCGCTTCTCGAAAATGCCAATGCCGCACTCATGGACATTTCCCAGAAGCTGGCCCAATATGCCGCGAACCAGTCTGCAACCCTGCCGACAATAAAGACCCTGGATCAAAGCCCGTCTTCCGCCAGCGAGGTTCTCCAGGCGGTCATGCACGAAATCAGGAATCCCCTCATGGTGGTGGGCGGATTTGTCACAAGGCTCGCCAAGACCATGGGCCCTGATTCGGAAGGAAGCCGATATGTGGGAGTAATACTCGAGGAGACTTCAAGGCTGGAAAAAGTCATGTTAGAGATGAACAAGAAGCTGGAAAAAGAGTGATGCTCGAGACAAAGCTCCCAAT
The DNA here is from genome assembly GCA_964512335.1 of uncultured Desulfobacterales bacterium. GTDB lineage: Bacteria > Desulfobacterota > DSM-4660 > Desulfatiglandales > HGW-15 > JAIPEI01. The sequence continues at coordinate 5,538 of CAZEIA010000174.1, read as the reverse complement.
TTCTTGACAAGCCTACAAACCAGGATATGCCTGCAACGAAGTCCCTTCCTGATGGTGATCGACACATCCACATCCTTTTCCTGAAATTCAAAGGCTTCTACTTTTTTGATACAATTGCGGCGTCCAGCTTATTGTAAGATATTTTTGAGAAAACAGTCCTTGCAGGGCTCTACAAGGAGCTTTCCATCGACATAGAAAAAGACCTCCCGAACCCTCCCATGCCTGAAAACGGGTTTACACACAGAGGCTCTTCCCCTATATAGATGCCTTAAGACCACGCAAGGCGACAACCTCCTCAATTCAGGACAGCATGTGTGATGACCCATGTTATGAGCATCTCTCCGTCCGGCAGGCTGTTCATCCGTCCCGGGGAATCATTGGAACAGAGCCCCTTGGACGGCTGGACCAGGCGGGTCGTTCGGGCATTCAACACCTGCCCGTCCGCCGGTCTTTTTTCCATGGCCGCCCACAGCCCGCAGGTCCCCCCGCCGCCCTCCCTTGGATTCTGGCGGGACTTCGCCCGCCTCTACCTCACCTCGCTCTGCCGGGTCCCGGACCTCGGAAGCGACCGCCTCGAACCGATCGAGCCGCCCGGCCCTGAAGAAACGGAAAGGCTGCTCCAGAGCGCCCCGCCCATGGCCGGCGGGGAGTATCTGGACGCGGGAGTCCTTGCCGGGCTCTGGGCCGAGCTGGACGCCTGGGTCCGGGGTGAGGTTGCGTCCTCGGACCGCGGCCTCGCCGGGTGGCTGAAGGAGGAGGCCCCTGGGTGGCATCGCGTCGGACGGGTATGCTTCCACCTGGCGGAAAACAAGAGGGACCCGGAGCTCCCGTTCGCGTTCCTGGCCACATACGCACCGCGTCTTTCCCTGGAGGGCCGCGTACAGTACCAGCCCTTGGGAAAGGCCCTTAAGGAGTATGCTGGTTCGCGAAACAGGCAGGCGCTCGTTGCGTTGCTGTCTCCGGTGCACCGGGCCTCGGAAAATAGTCCCTTTGTGAAAGAGCTCGTCGACTCGGGGGATGTGTTCCATCCCCTTGCATGGACCCCGCGCGAGGCGTACAGCTTTCTCAAGGAAGTACCTGTGCTCGAGGAGAGCGGCCTGCTGGTGCGTATTCCGGACTGGTGGCGTAAGCGTACCAGGCCCCGTGTCTCCGTTACCATCGGGGACAAAAAGCAGAGCCGGTTCGGGACCGAGGCTATTCTGGACTTCAATGTGGAACTCGCTCTGGACGGTCACGAGCTCACCGGCGAGGAATGGCAACGTATCATGGGTTCCCGGGAACGGCTCGTGCTTCTGAAGGGGCAGTGGGTGGAGGTCGACAGGGAAAAGCTCTCCCAGGCGTTGTCCTTCTGGAAGGAACTGGAATCCAGGGCGGGCGACGGGGGCATCTCCTTCATCGAAGGCATGCGCCTCCTTGCAGGCGCGTCCCTCGACTTGAAAGAAGAGGACGACGCCCGGGAGGAGGTGCGGGAGTGGTCCCTTGTGGATGCCGGGGCATGGCTGTCCGAGGTGGCGGCAAGCCTGCGGGAGCCGGACCGCCTGGCCGCCGCCGGAAAGAGCAGGTACTTTCAGGGGGACCTGCGGCCATACCAGGAGACCGGGCACAACTGGCTCCAGCTTCTCACCGGGCTGGGCCTCGGCGCATGCCTGGCTGACGACATGGGGCTCGGCAAGACCGTCCAGGTCCTATCGCTCCTCTCCAGCCTCAAGGAAGAAAACCAGGCGCCCCCCTCCCTCCTGGTCCTGCCCGCCTCGCTACTGAGCAACTGGAAGGCGGAGATCAAACGGTTCACACCCGCCCTGACCGCCTGCTTTGTCCACCCTTCGGAAACCCCGAAGGCAGACATACAAGCCATGGCCCAAGACCCGGACAAGGCCCTCTTTGGGGTCGACCTGGTGGTGACCACCTACGGGATGCTGCTGCGCCAGGAGTGGATCCGCGATGTGTCGTGGCGTCTTGCGATCCTGGACGAGGCCCAGGCCGTCAAGAACCCTTCCGCGCGGCAGACACGGGCGGTCAAACGGCTTCGGGCCGGGGCCCGGATAGCCCTCACCGGCACGCCCGTGGAGAACAGGCTCTCGGATTTGTGGTCACTGTTCGATTTTCTCTGCCCCGGTCTGCTGGGCTCAGCAACCAGGTTCAAGGCGTTCGTCAAGGAACTGGAGGACCGGAAGCAGGACCGCTACGCCCCCTTGCGGAACCTTGTCCGGCCCTATGTCCTGCGGCGGCTCAAGACCGACAAGACCATAATCTCCGACCTGCCCGAAAAAACCGAGATGAAGGCGTTCTGCGGTCTTTCCAGGGCGCAGGCCGCGCTCTACGCCCGGTCCGTAAAAGAGCTCTCCCGCGCGCTCGACGGACTCGAAGGCATTAAGCGACGGGGGCTGGTGCTCTCCTACCTCCTGCGGTTCAAGCAGATCTGCAACCATCCGAGCCAGCTCCTGGGGGACGGCGCATACGATCCGGCGGAAAGCGGCAAGTTCGACCGCCTGCGCGACCTGGCCGAGGAGATCGCCTCGCGGCAGGAAAAGGTCCTCGTGTTCACCCAGTTCCGCGAGATGACCGGTCCCCTGGCTGCATTCCTGAGAGAGGTCTTTGCCCGGGAAGGCGCCGTGCTGCACGGAAGCACCCCCGTAAAGAGGCGCAGGGCCTTGATCGACTCGTTCCAGCAGGAAGACGGCCCGCCCTTTTTCGTGCTCTCCCTCAAGGCCGGGGGCACCGGGCTCAACCTCACCGCCGCCTCCCATGTGATCCACTTCGATCGCTGGTGGAACCCGGCGGTGGAAAACCAGGCCACGGACCGGGCGTTTCGCATCGGCCAGCGCCGCAACGTCCTGGTGCACAAGTTCGTGTGCCGTGGAACCATTGAAGAGAAGATCGACGAACTCGTTGAGGAAAAGGCCCGGCTCGCGGGCGACCTCCTGGAATCCGGACCTGAAGCCATGCTGACCGAGATGAGCGACCAGGACCTCCTGAACATCGTGACCCTGGACATCAACCGGGCCAGGATCGCCTGACGGATCGCAAGGGCCCTGACAAGAGGAGTTGAAAGAATGAGCTGGTTCCGATGGAGCCCTTACGTACCGGTGGCGGTCCGCCGGGCAAAGGCCGTGAAGAAGATGCAAGCCCTGCGCAGGAAAGGGGTCTCTGTTAAGCCCATCGAGATCGAGGGACGAAAGATCGCCCGGACATTCTGGGGTGAGGCCTGGTGCAGCCACCTCGAGCAGTTCAGTGATTTCGAAAACCGCCTTCCCAGGGGGAGGACCTATGTTCGAAACGGCTCGGTATGTCATCTCGAGATCCGGCAGGGCGAGGTCCGGGCCATGGTCAGCGGGTCGGAGCTCTACAATGTGACCATCAGCATCCGCAAACTGCCGTCAAAAAAATGGCAAGACGTCAAAGGACGATGCGCGGGCCGGATCGGGTCCCTGCTGGAGCTGCTTCAAGGCCGGCTCTCAAAGGGCGTCATGGAGGTTGTAACCGACCCGCAGACAGGGCTGTTTCCGCTGCCCAAAGAGATCAAGTTGGCCTGCTCGTGCCCCGACTGGGCCGTCATGTGCAAGCACGTGGCCGCAGTACTCTACGGGGTGGGGGCCCGGCTGGACCAGGAACCCGCCCTGCTCTTCCTGCTGCGCGGAGTGAATGAGGAAGAGCTGATCACCGCAGGGACAGACGCGGCCGCCGGCGTGGGCGAGGCCCGGGGGGCCGCCCGCATCGCAGAGGGCGATCTGTCCGAGATGTTCGGCATCGACATGGCGGAGGAGGCCCAAAATACTAAGTCCTCTGTGGACCGAGGCCCAGTCAAGTCAAAACCGGCTTCTCGATCCGGAAAAGTCCGCCCCGCAGGCGAAAAGACCCTCGGCGAGCGCCTTGCAGCGGCCCGGAGGAGGAATAAAGAAGCCCCTGCCGGACGGGCCGCGGCCAAACCGAAGCCGCAGGCCGTAAGCCGCCGTCAAAAAGTCGCAGCGGGTCCCAAGGACCGGGGCGTCACCGGCAAAGACATAGCCCGCCTGCGAAATCGGTTCGCCATGACCCAGGGCCAGTTCGCCCGGCTCCTGGGGGTGAGTCCGCCCAGCGTGAGCAAGTGGGAAAAAAGAAAAGGCCGGCTCAACCTGCATACACGGACCCAAAGCGCCTGTGAGCACGCACGAACCCTCACCAAGAAGGAAGCCTGGGCCCGACTGGATGACGGGCGGTGAGGCACAACCACAGCCGATTCACCTCGACGCCCCAGCTCCCGAACTCTACCAGGACCAACTCGTGCCTATGCCCCATGGAGATCGCCCCATCCGTGCCCCGGCGGTCGAGTTCCGTCGGCACCTCATTTCAGGGTCCCCGGATCGCCCGCTGAATGGGCAACCCAATATTCGACAAAAAACCCGCTACGCCCCGGTCTTGAGATGGGTCAACCGCGGGTCGCTCTCATGAGAATTGAACATTGCTCTCGACACTAATAGACACATATACTTCAAAAAAAACTATATTCTATGCAGGAGTATGCAACCGCTTCAGCCCGGATGATAAGGCAACATGGCACTGAGCACTCGGAATGAACAGGACGAAAGGCCGGCTCGGAGAGTGAGGCGGCAAGCGGTGACAGCCCTAACATACAGATGGGGAGGGGAGAATCGAATGAAATGAGTTCAATCTATAATGAAGTCCGTGGCGACCCCGATGTGTCGGATTCTGACCGTAGCCTTGCGGAGGACATGCTCAGAATGTCTTCTGTAAGGGAAGCGGAGGAAAGATGGCAAATTTTTCCGGATTTTCCGGCGTGACATGCCATACGCAATTCTTTATAATAATCATATTTGTTCCTGCTCACAAAAGCGCTCTAATATTTATTCAGAATTTACTATATCAATCAGGAGGCCTATTTGCTGTCTTCACGGGAAAAAAAACGTTTGGCGGAAGCGATAGAGAGGCATCCGGGGATAATATCAGCCTATCTTTTCGGGTCGAGGAGCCTTGGACATGCCCGGAAGGACAGCGACGTGGACGTGGCGGTTCGAATCGCCGATGAAGTTACCGCCAAATCACGATTCGAAATCAAGCTGGAATTACAGGCCCACCTGGAGGACCTGCTTCACAATCCTGTGGATGTCGTGATCATGAATGAAGCATCACTGGTTATGCTCCACCAGATTTTTTCCAGCGGGATCCCTCTTGTCATCAAAAACCAGGAGGAAGAAGAGCAGTTTAAGTTATTGAAACTCAAAGAATTCTTCGATTTCAAGTACTATCTGGATAAGGACTTCGCCGAAACGAAACACTTTTTTGAAAGCACCCACCATGATTGACCAGGATGTCATCCGATCCAAACTGCGGTTTCTGCGGGAATACCTTCAGGATCTTGCAGAGTACCGTGACATCACAATCGGGGAATATGTCAAGAAAAAGAAAGATCAGCGGTTTATTGAAAGAACTCTGCATCTCGCCTGCGAGTGCTGTATTGACATTGCAGCGCATGTAATCTCCAGGAACAACCTGCGCCCCCCTAAAAACAACAAGGATATTTTTCTTATCCTTCATGAAAAC
>CAZEIA010000173.1:0-7098 GCA_964512335.1 uncultured Desulfobacterales bacterium | reverse complement strand
GGCACATTACAACCAGCTGGTCTCCTATGGTTTTCAGCTGTCTCTCGATGGGGGTCTTGGGCGCGGTGGTCTCAGAAAGCAGCGTCTGCAGCTTACCCATTTCGGTGAAACCACCCGTTGCCACCACCACCAGCCGGCCCTCACCGCCGGTCGCCAGCGTACCCCTGTACACCATGTTTGTCCGGTCCGCCAGGGGCAGGTTGAGGGTTTTCAGAGGCCGCGAGGTCTTGAACACCGGCATGCTCTCTCCGGTGAGAACGGATTCATCTATGCTGAGGTTGGAGGACTCCAGCATACGCCCGTCTGCAGGCACGTAAGAACCGGGCTTCAGGGTTACGATGTCACCCACCACAAGTTCTTCGGCCGGAATCTCCAGCATTCTTCCTTCACGGGTGACGGCGGCAACAGGTCGCGCAATACGTTTCAGGGAAGTAATGGTTCTCTCCGCCTCGCTCTCCGTTGCATAACCGATGAGTCCGTTGGCCGCCACCACCCCTGCAATGACCAGCGCGTCAAGTACGCCCCCCGTCAGTATGGAGACCCCTGCTGCAATGCTGAGGAGGGCCACCGGGAGGGAGAGGAACTGGTCCTTAAGGATGTCCCATGGCGATCGGCTCTTGGGTTCAGGCAGGATGTTGAACCCGTACCGGCTTTGCCTTTCGGTGACCATTTCCAGGGAGAGCCCGTTTCCCGAAGCCGACCCCAGCGTGAGCGTCACCTGCTCCCGAGGTAAGATGTGCCATGGGGCATCGGGTTGAGCCTCGGGTGAAAGGAATTCCTGAATTTTGTCTTTGAGCCTGACCACAGGCCTTGAAATCCGCTTGGATAGAGAGATCGGATTGCGGTTTGGGAATGCTTTTTGGGTCGATTCAGGAAGGGGCTTCGGGTGGTCCTCATCAAGCACATCGTTCAGGGTGGACAGGATGAGGTCCTGAATAACCTGGAAAGGCGCCTCCCTGGCATAACACACAAGCAGGTTGCCTGTAGACGAATTGGCTCTCACTTCAAGAACGAAGGCATTAACGCTGAGCCGGCGCTCGAGCAACCCCTTGACGCGGCTGGATCCGTAAAGGCCTTGAACCTTGAGGCGCGCTCTGCCGGGGACCTTCTTGTGGATCACTCTGATCAAGGCGTGCACCCTGTGGTTCCTAGACTCGGAGGCATTGACGGCTTTGCAAAAACCCGCTCAGCCTCCGCTGGCAGGGTATGAGTACATGGCACGCCTGCTGTTTTTAGCCGTTATGGGCGATAAAACAATACGTCGCGGGGATTTTTGCAGCAATAGGCCGGAACGAATTACCTGCGGGTCATTCCGGTTTGTCCGAAATCCCAGTGTCAGGCGACGCTTGAGTTGTCCTTCCGGTCTGCCAGGGATTTGAAGTAGATCCCCATTGCGTACCAGAAGGCCGTATACCACGGCGGCGACCGGAGGCCGCTTCGCACGAGCTGATATGTCCCTACCCCGATCAGAGCCAAAAAGGCCAGCGTGGCCAAGTCCAGACGGCCCAGGGTTGAGTCCTTGAGCCGTGCGCTCAGTTCAACAAACGGCGACGTTACCCGCCGGGCGAGGGATGCGGGATGAACCGTCTCGAGTTGAAACAGGCCTTCTTCCCGGGCGAACTCCAACATGGCATCCACATCCAGTTCGGGGTCCTGGATGAGCAGGCTTCCTGTCCCCGGGTTGGCTTCCAGCCTTTCAGGTTCGAGTGCTTCGGCCATACGCCGGGCCGCATCACTGAAGTATTCCTCATCACCCTTGCGTGCCTGAATGCGAAAGCGCACTCGATTCGGCATCCGGTGAACGATCTGAGCTGTGGGGGTCTGCAATTGGACTCCTCTACTTGGAGGCCGCGGCGGCCTTTTTCTTCTTCGGGGCCACCACCTGCTCCTGTTCTTCATTCATTTCGGCCTTTGCTTCCGCTGCGAGGTCATCAAAGGTCTCCTGCGCCTCTGCAAGGGCCAGCTTGCCTCTCTCGTACATGATGAGGCCGCCCTTGATGCCTGCCTTTGTAAGGGACCTGAAAATCCCGCCGACGACCGGTAGCACCACGGGCGCCAGGAGCACCGCTGCCGCGCCCACGGCGAGCCCGGTCCCCAGCTTCATCCCGCTTCCAAAAATTGGTAATCTCATGGCTTACTCCTCCTATGGGGGTGGACGGTTAAGACGCATGAGCCCGGTCGAACCAGTGAGGTCCGAAGCAGTAACTCATTGTCATGATCATTGTTATAATTTTATAAAGCTAACATTAGAATTTCAAGAAAAATAGTCAAAGCTTACCATTACTTACCTACAGGCCGCCTCTGCGATCCGCCACACCTCAATATCGGGGCTCATCGAATCCATACAGAAACCTAATCCGAGGGAAACAAAAGTGCTCTACGCTTTCCTGCAAGAACTTAGGGGCAAAGCGTCGGACTGAAACCTGGGGAGGTTACCATGGATGACAAGATCAAGGTTCTGTTCATCTGCCAGCACAACAGCGGCCGGAGCCAGATGGCTGAAGCATTTCTGAAGAAGTACGCCGGGGAGCACTTCGAGGTGGAAAGCGCCGGCATGGAACCGGCGGAAAAGGTGAACCCTTTGGTAGTCGAAGCAATGAGGGAAGAGGGCATTGATTTGTCTGACAAGAAGCCCCAAAGCGTGTTTGAATTATACAAGACGGGAAGGCAGTATTCACTTGTGGTCACAGTGTGCGATGCCGAAGAATCCAGATGCCCTATTTTCCCGGGCATTGTCAAGAGATGGAATGTGCCGTTCAAAGACCCGTCCACAGCCCAGGGGGCCGGAGAAGAGCAGTCGGCCTTTGTGAACCGGATCCGGGATGACATCAGGAAGTGGATCCAGGACCCTGTCAAAGGACCAATGGCACTGCTGCAGCCCCAGCCCGAGGTTCCACTGACGCCACCCATCCGGAAAGGGACGCTGGTAAATAAGTAAACAACCCAAGCAACCATGGCATAATCATTCTCTAAGAAGGGACGTGGCCCGCAATCCAACGGAAGCGGAGCCGGCTCCGGAGGGCAAGGATTTCCTCCGCTTCTCGCGCTCCGGGAAAACTTGCCCTCCTACGGCGCCGAACCCTGTCCGGGAATGACTTCATGAGTTATACAAACCGTGTCATCAGAAAAATTTCCTGTTTTTGATGGCAGCCTTTCAGGATGACGGAAAAGCCTGCTGAAAGCCATTGTAATCGTCGGCGTCAAAAACATTTTGCGATGCGCTATTACTTGAAAATCAGTGTGATACACTATTCCTGGTGCGTCAAGAACGGCTTGTCCCGGCATGAGCTATTCCATTATAAACGCCTTCAGGCCTTTCATTTTACTTATTTACCAGCGTCCCCAAGACACGGATCAAAAGGTTTTTGGATTGCCTTGGGCTTCATTCTTCCTTACTCTGTTGCAACAAGTAAGGAGGCTGGAATATGACCCATAAGATGAAGTTGACCAGCAAGCGGCAGACGACCCTGCCAGTGGACGTATGCAGGGAACTCGGCGTCAACCCGGGGGATGAGATTATTCTGGAAAAACAGCAAATCAACGGCGAAGCGATCTGGATCCTGCGGACCAGGAAGCGGGAGGCACCCGAATGGTTCGGCCGGTTGCGGCGATACGCGCGCAATAAAAGCCACGATATGGAATCCATTCGAACCACCATCGGAGCCCGCCTGGGACAGGAGAAATGAACTCATACGGCCTGGATACCAGCGTGGTACTGCGATTGCTGGTGGGAAGCCCGCCGAGTCAGGCAAAAACCGCCATGGATTTTGTGATGGAATGCCTACAGAATCATATCACCGTGTATGTATCCGACATGGTGGTTTTAGAGACCTGGCATGCCCTGCGCCATCACTACAATGTTCCCACTGTCGAAGCAGCCGATGCGCTGTTTGATTTTCTCTCCTTTCCCGCAATCACGAGCACGGGGCATGCCGTGTCCATGCTCAAGGACTACAACGGCACCGGGGCCGGGATTCCGGACAGGCTTATTCGCAAGGACTATCGGGATGATGCGGATGTCGTGGCCACCTTTGACAAAAAATTCGCCGGACTCGCAGACATGAAAAAACTGTAGATTCAATCGAACGCGGTGTTCATGTCCGCATACTTGTCCAGGAACACCCGCAAGTCCTTGAAGTCGTCTATTCTCTGCCGCAGCATTTCATGCATCCAGTCCCACCAGCGGTTTTCCTGAAGGGCCTCTGCCACAACGCGGGGGAATCGCCTGCGGATGATCATGTTTCTGATGTGGGACTGCGATCTTCGTCGAAGGTGACTTCACGAACACAATGGAGGCGGTTTTCGATGGGCCAGTGGCCGCGAGTCAGCGTCATAGAAGACCTGCTGAACCTGAGGGCAATGAGGTATTTATATGGACTTGCGCCCATTCGGCAATGGCCACGATGGAGTTAACGGGATGGCGCGCTCCCCGAGGCTTATGAGCGTCGATGATGGTCCGAAGAGATTCAATTAAGCCTCGGAAATTCGGCTTTTAACCTGGATAGCGGCCTTGCTTCTCCTGAAGTCGCCAGAAGCTGTGCCCTCGTTTCGAATGGTTGTCCGGATGAAAACGAAAATGCTATAAAGAATATCGTCCTCCGATCAAATCACTATCCACAGCCCATTGACATCTAACCCTCTTTTCGCATTTCTAAAAGAAGGGCTCACAGGAGGTGCAACAACATGGAAGGTTTCGCCGGCGCGGTCACGGCTCACCGCGCATTTTTCAACACAGGGAAGACTCTTGATGTAGGTTTTCGCAGGGACAGCCTCATGAAACTGAAAAGCACCCTGCTCAGGTATGAAGACAGAATCTACGAAGCCTTCTGGGAGGATCTACGCAAACCCCGATTCGAGGTTTTTGGCACCGAAATCGGGATGATATTGAAGGAGATCCACCTCCACACGAAGAAAATCAGGAAATGGGCCAAAGCCAAGAGGGTCCCTACTGATATCCTGAATTTCTATTCTACGAGTCACGTCTTACAGGAACCATATGGCGTGGTGCTGATCATGTCCCCGTGGAACTATCCTCTTCAGCTTGCCCTGCTTCCGCTGGTCGGAGCCGTCTCGGCCGGGAACTGTGTGATGCTCAAACCGGCTCATTACTCCAAACATGTCTCAGGAGTGATCCGGGAACTCCTTTCGGAGACTTTTGATCCGGGGCACATCAGCGTCATCACCGGAGGCAGGGAAGTCAATCAGGACATCCTCGATCAGCGGTTCGATTTCATCTTCTTTACCGGAAGTCCCGCCCTTGGTAAAATTGTCATGGAAAAAGCGTCGAGACATCTCACTCCTGTCACCCTGGAGCTTGGCGGCAAGAGCCCTTGCATTGTGGAGTCGGATGCCGATATCCATACGGCCGCTCAGCGCATTTGCTTTGGAAAGTTCCTCAATGCGGGGCAAACCTGCATCGCACCAGATCACCTGTTTGTCCACGTGCATGCCAAGGAAAAGCTCATTAAGAACATCAAAGAGTGTATCGGGCGCTTTTACGGTGATGATCCCGAGCAGAGCCCCGATTTCGGAAGAATTATCAATCCGGAGCACTTTAACCGGCTGGAAGGGCTCATGCGTTCCGCTGGGAAGATCATCCATGGCGGGAGGACAAACCGCGAAACCCGCTACATCGAACCGACCCTCATCGACCAGGTAAAGCCCGATGATCCGATCATGCAGGAAGAGATTTTCGGCCCCCTGCTCCCGATTCTGGATTACACCCGGCTGGAAGAGGTCATCTCCATCATCAATAAACGGGAAAAACCCCTGGCTATGTATTTTTTCAGCGCGTCCAGATCCAAAAGCTCGAAGCTTCTGTCATCCACCTCATCCGGAGGGGGATGCATCAACGACACAATCATGCAAGTGACGAATCCCCGTATGCCCTTCGGCGGCGTCGGAAACAGCGGCATGGGTTGCTACCACGGTAAGTTCAGTTTTGACACCTTCAGCCATCAGCGTTCGATTCTCCGGAAAACCACCCTCTTCAACCCGACCCTCGCCTACCCGCCCTATGGAAACAAGCTCCGCCATACGCGGTGGATCCTGTCATAGTGGGCCCCCAAATCCCTTGTCGATATTCTCTTTCCGGTCGCACACCAGCACGAAATGAACGATATCGGCCATTATGGCCTCGGCCACGGTATCATCCTCGCCCGGCCCAAGATCGTCGATCCGCCCGGGGAGTGCTGGCCCGACCTGTTCAAGCACTGCGAGGACAACGGTTTACAGACGCCCACGAGAAAGGAGGAATCGCTGTTGAGCACGGCTGAGAAGTCCCATTTGAAGCCGCTACCCGAATTCACCGGCCTGCCGGAGGAGGACGGCCCGGGGCATCCTCTGATTCTAATCAGCGCCAAGAGCCGCTATTACCTTCTTTCTTCTTACAGATGAAAGAAAGTTGCTTTATCGCCTCATCAATTGCAGCAATAAATGTGTAGAGGTGGTGATCCAGATCGGCGCCGCCCACTCTTATTCCCATGCGGTACATGACGAATATACCTCCCTGCCCTTAACGTAGGTCTTGAGTATTCTCGGATAGGACAGGCTGTGGTCCACTACCAGCATGTCCGCCTGGTGTCCAGGAAGAAGGCTTCCCCTTTCGTGGTCAATTCCCATGGCCTTGGCCGGATTGAGGCTGAAAAGCCGGGCGGCTTCATGAAGAGGCGTCCCACATCGTCGGTTTATTTTGAAGAGTGCGTGAACCAGGGTGGAAGGCATGTAGTCCGAGCATACAATATCCGCCCCGCCTTGCCTGACTATGTCCAGGGCTCTGAGGTTGCCATTGTGGGATTCTCCCCGAATGACGTTGGGAGAGCCCACCGCCACCATCAGTCCCCGACGGCGGGCATAATTTAAAGCCTCATGGGTTACTGGAAACTCAGAAACTACCGCCCCGCACCGGGTTATGAATTCGACTTTTTCAAGGGTATCATCGTCATGGCTTGCCAGGGGTATGCCGTGAACGCGGCAGATATCCGCAAGCCTGCGCGCATTCTTCAGACCAACGCTCTCCTTGATGTCTTTCCTTTTCTCCATGATCTCCATTATGAGGTCCTCGTCCTGGGAGAAATAGGCGCCGTAGTATTCTCTGAA
>CAZEIA010000172.1:0-7134 GCA_964512335.1 uncultured Desulfobacterales bacterium | reverse complement strand
ATGACCATCCCCAATCCCGAACTTGTTTTGGCAGAAGAATTTGTCCGGCACACCGACTGCAACATCTTTCTGACAGGCAGGGCCGGCACCGGCAAGACCACCTTTTTGCATGCCGTAAGGCAGAAAAGCGACAAGCGGTTGGTGGTAACCGCCCCGACCGGCGTGGCTGCCATCAATGCCGGCGGCGTAACCCTCCACTCCTTTTTCCAGATCCCCTTCGGCCCATTCGTCCCCGGCAGCGAGGCGCATGCCGGCCGGCACAGGATCCGCAGGGAGAAAAAGGACATTATCAAAAGCCTGGACCTTTTGGTCATCGATGAAATCAGCATGGTACGGGCCGACCTGCTCGACGGGGTGGACAGCATCCTGCGCCGCTGCCGCCGCTCCAATATGCCTTTCGGCGGCGTGCAGCTGTTGATGATCGGCGATCTGCACCAACTCTCGCCTGTGGCCAAAAAAGAAGAATGGCGGATCCTGCAGGGCTACTATGATTCACCCTATTTTTTCAGCAGCACGGCCCTTGGCCGGAGCGATCTGATTCCCATTGAGCTCAAACACGTCTACCGCCAGTCGGACCAGCGCTTCATAGAACTCCTGAACAGGGTACGTGACAATGCTCTCGACCCAGCCACCCTCGAGCAAATCAACTTCCGTCACATCCCGAATTTTTCTCCCGGGGACGACGAAGGGTACATAACCCTTTGCACTCACAACAAAAACGCTGATGCAGTCAACAGTGCCCGGCTGAAGGGCCTCCCGGGGAAAAGCCGCCGTTTCCACGCCTCCCTGGACGGCGATTTCCCGGAGCACGCCTATCCCAACGCCGCCGTCCTTGAATTGAAGACCGGGGCCCAGGTGATGTTCATCCGCAATGACATGTCGCCCGAGAAGTCCTATTTCAACGGCAAAATCGGCAAAATCACCAGGATGTCCGACGATGCCGTCGAGGTCTGCTGCCCGGGGGATTCGGGCGCAATCACTGTGGAGAAAACCACTTGGGAAAACATCGAATATACAGTTGATCCGGAGACCGCCGAGATTTCGCAAAAGGTCATAGGCACCTTCAGCCAATACCCCCTGAAACCGGCCTGGGCCATCACTATACACAAGAGCCAGGGCCTCACTTTCGATAAGGCGATCATCGACGCTCAGGCCGCCTTTGCCTACGGTCAGGTCTATGTGGCCCTGAGCCGTTGCCGCACCTTTGAAGGCATGGTACTCAGCTCGCCTCTCAACCCGGTTGCCGTCAGGACCGACCACACGGTTCGACGCTTCGTTTCCAATGCCACACGTCATCCGCCTACAACGGAGACGCTGGATACCGCAAAAACCCGCTACCAGCAGCGCCTGTTGCTGGAGTGTTTCAGCCTTGATGGACTTCGCAGGCTTCTGGGCCGCCTGGCTATGCTTCTTCGCACCAACTCCAACGTAATACAGTTATCAGGGTGTGCAGACATTGCCGGGGTCCAGCAGAAGACCGCGGCTGAAATCTGTGAAGTCGGCGAGAAGTTCAAGCGGCAATTGCAGGGCATATTCACCCAAGGCGGCAGGCCGGCGTACGACCCCCTTGTCCGGGAAAGACTCTCCAAGGCGGCCGAGTATTTTCAGGAAAAATTCTCGGATATTCTCACACCCTTTCTCGAGGACTTTGAGATTGAGACGGACAACAAGGAGGTTCGCAGACAAATCCGTGATGCCGCAAATCAGTTGAGGGAGGAGGCCGCCATTAAACTGGCCGGAATTCTGTCCTGCCGGGACGGTTTTTCGCCGGGACAGTATCTCCGGGCACTTTCGGTGGCATCCGTAAAGGAAGGAAAGACAGGGCGATCAGCCGCCAAAGCCTCAACCCCTATATATTCCGAAGCGGATGTCGGCCACCCCGAACTTTTTGAAGAGCTGAAGGCATGGCGCAGGCACAAGGCATCCGAGGAGAAACTGGCCCATTACCAGGTCCTGCACCAGAAGACCCTGGTGCAGATAGCGGTCCACCTGCCGGACTCTATTTCCGCGCTCAAGAAAATCAAGGGCATCGGCAAACGACTGGCCGCAAGATACGGCCTTGAACTGACGACCATGGTAGCCGATTACCGCGCAAGACACGGGATCGATGTGGTCTCCCTCCCGAATCCCACAACCCCCGGGCCGCCGGAAATAAACCAAACCGGACCCAGCGGGAAAAAAGACACCATAAGAGTCAGCCTTGAATTGTTCGAACAAGGCCTGAACATACCGGGGATCGCCGCCCGGCGGGGACTGGCGGTCTCCACCATAGAGGGCCATATGGCCCACTGCGTTTCAAAGGGCGAAATAGATATCAGTAAAGTGATAGCGGATGAAAAGCGGCGGATAATCGAGCAACAGCTAACCGGCATGAAGGGAAAGCCGTTAAGCGAACTGAAAGCGACTCTTGGTAATGAGTGCTCTTACGGCGAAATCAAGCTGGTCCTTGCCCACCTCGAATACACTGAACAACAATAAGCACACAACCTCTTAGAGAATGCCTCTTCGCCCACGCCTGATTTTAACTCGAACTTCCAATTCGACGGTGACATTCTATGTGCAATTTATGCAGCTTCATTGCGCCTTTCGAATAATCCGGAAAACGGCCTTGATCTTCGCCCGCCACAGGAGCATTATGGGCGTGCGACCGTTCCCGGCCGGGGAGCAGGGGTTTCGGGCGCCCGGCATAGCACCGAAGAGGAGTAAAATCATGATTATGCCCCACCTACTTGACTACTCGAGGACTCGAACCACCTCCGTGGAGCGCAAAAGCCAGGATACCTTGCGTGCCGCCTGCCGCCTTCAGGACAACCTCATGGACGCCGAGGTGGAGATCACGGTCGGCCTTCCGGACCTGGATATCACGGCCGTAAAAAGTCGCATCTTTCGGGACGAAAGAGGGTACCCTCCCGACGGCCTGGAAGCCATGAGCAAGGCCGTAGGCAGCCGCATCGGCCCTGGAATGACCAAGATCATCAACGGACTCGTGGGAGAGGACTTCCCTTGCCGGCAACTCGTTTTCATGATGGAGGAATGCTGCCACGGCATCATCCTCTACTTTACCAAGGACGAACTTGCCGAGGTGCCGGACACCGAAGAAGAGTCTCGAAAGCACTTCGCGCGCATGATCCGGAAAAACATCCGCCTTTACAACCGTTGCGCCGCGTTCGGACCCGACAGTCCTATCACCGAAGGAATAGAGCCTCCTTCCCCTGGAACGCAAAACTGACTATCGGAGGCGGACTCAATGCTGGGATTTCAGAGAAACAAGCGTGTGGGGATCTGGACGGAAGGGTCCCGCAGACTCGTGGCCCACGGCATCCTGGATGATGATATCTACGGGCTGGAGATACGAGTGGTAATAGACCCCGAGACCCATGAGATACTCTCAACCGAAGGCTGGTGGAACCGCTGGACCACTCCGGACTGCCCCCTGTCGGCCGAGCGCCTCGAAGACGCCGTCGGGGTTAAGATCGACGAGCGTGGATTTGCCGAAAAGCTCCGGAAAACAGTGGGAAGAAAGGCCTGTCGTCACTTTGCCAACATACTGATCGAATGTTGTCACTCAGCCAGAGAGGCGATCGATGTCCTTGGGTATGAAAAGGCAAAGGCGGGGGCTCCCGAGCTTACCTTCCGCGACTACTTGAGGCCAGATTCATCCGTCACCCCGACGCCTCATGAGGAGATCAGAGCCGCAGCAAACCCCGCCGGCGCGCCGAAAGAAGAGAGACCAGAGAGCGCTCCAGTAGTCACGGCAGAATCCCTCACCGGACCTTTCATCGATCTCCACGTACACACATCGCCGGCCTCCCCTTGCAGTTCCGCCCCTGTGGACGCCCTGATTGTGGAAGCCAAACGAATCGGGCTGGACGGGATATGCCTGACTGATCACAACTATGTCTGGAGCCCGGAGGACGTGGACGAACTGCGACAACGGCACGGGTTTCTTGTGCTTCGCGGCAACGAGATCACCACGGACCAGGGAGACGTGCTTGTCTTCGGTCTCGACCGGGATATTCAAGGCATCATCCGATTGGAGGACCTGCGGGTCGAAGTGGTCAGGGCCGGCGGATTCATGATCGCCGCCCATCCGTTTCGCGGTTTTCTGACCTTTGGAGTGGACAAGCTCGGCTTGACCCCTGAAAAAGCCATGACAAGGAAACTCTTTCAGTTCGTGGACGCCGTGGAGATCCTCAATGGAAAGGTCAATGAAGAGGAAAACCGGTTTGCCACCGAAGTGGCCCGGAGACTCGACCTGGTACTCACCGGCGGGAGCGACGCCCACGAGGTGGGGGAAGTAGGCCAATACGCAACGCGGATGTCCTCACCCGTTCGAGACGGACAGGACCTGATCGAGGCCCTCAGAACCGGCCTCACGGGCCCCGTGGCCTTTCGCGGGAAACAGGTCAGGGAGGCCTTGAAGTGATTGTAAACCTTTTACGCACCTAGGCCGAAAAGACCTGGAGAGGAGAAACGGCATGGAAAAATCCACCGGCTGGGAACCGATCATTCGAAAAATGGAAAGGCTGTTGAGGCTTCGGTCGTTCCCGGTCGCCTTCAAGATGCTGGAGTCGAAAAAGGATCTCGAACAGGTACCTTTCCTGAGAAAACCGGTCCACCCCATGACCCTCTGCCAGATGATGAACCTGGTGCGAAACTTCGACTGGACCGTGGGCGCGGACAACGACAACTTTTCCCTCCCGTCCTGCCCTGCAATGCTGGGACTGCGCGAAAAGCCGGACATTTACAAAGACGGCACATTTCGAAGCATCGTGTGGGTCAAAAGCCGAAAAGACGGTAAAAAGTACGAGGAAAGCATCCCCCACCTGCCCCTGGGCCGATACGAGGCCCTGGTCATGGCGCCCCTTGTCTACAATCCTTTCGAGCCCGACATCGTACTCATTTATGCCAATCCCGCTCAGATGATCCTGCTCATCAACGCCTTACAGTTCGAGGACTATGAGGTGATGGAGTTTTTCTGCGTGGGAGAGACATCCTGCTCGGACGCCGTTGCACGCTGCTACCTGGACGACAAGCCCGCCCTGACGATACCCTGTTACGGGGAGCGCCGTTACGGCCACGCCCAGGATGACGAGATGGTCATGGCCCTGCCAGGGAGGGTCGTGGAAAAGGCCTTGGCCGGACTGGAGGCCCTTTACCGAAGAGGCGTCAGATACCCCATCAGCTACGCAGGTGCCGAATCAGACGTCTTCTCCCTGCTGCCTCCGGCCTACACCCGCCTGGAATATACCGCCGGCGAGATACGGGGTCAGGAAAAGGACAACCGGCTGGTCCTGGGTGTGACCGGCGGCATTGCCAGCGGGAAGAGCACGGTATCGGCCATGCTGGAGAAACTGGGTTCTCCCATAATCGACTTCGACCGGTTGGCCCGGGAGGTGGTCGAACCCGGCCGGCCCGCCTACGAAGAAATCGTGGCCTACTTCGGCCGCCAGGTGCTGGCCGAGGACGGGACGCTCGACCGCAAAGTCTTGTCAGACATAGTGTTCAAGGACCTGGAGAAACGCAAGAAGCTGGAGTCCTTCACGCACCCGGCCATCTTCAAACTCTTTGCCGAGCGCGTAAACCACATAGCGGCCAGTGATCCCGAGGCCGTTATCCAGGTGGCCGTCCCCCTGCTCATTGAACTCAATCTTCAGTACATGTTCCACAAAATACTCGTGGTCCACATTCCCGTTGAGGAGCAGATCAAAAGGCTGGCGGAGCGGGACGGAATCTCCAGGGAAGAGGCCGCCAACATCCTCAAGGCACAGCTTCCCATTGATGATAAGCCCGGCTATGCCGATTTCGTAATAGACAACCGAGGCTCAGAGGAGGAGACGCGACGGCAGGTGGAGGACCTATGGGATCGACTTCGAGAAATCCAGCGCCAACGGAAAAAGGAGACGACATGACTGATAAAAGGGTTGAACTGAAGCCTGTGGACCGAATCGAAATCATAGTCCTGGCGGACAACTATGCTGATGTGCTGCTGGAAAACACGGACATGGTGACACGCCCGCCCAAGTCTGAAAACGGCATCATATTCGATGACACGCTCGTGGCCGAGCACGGTCTTTCACTCCTAGTGCGGACCTTCAGCGATGATGAGACCCGGGAAATCCTGTTAGACGCAGGGTACAGCTCGGTGGGGGTCCCCCACAACCTGGACATACTTAAAATCCCGCTGGACCGCGTTGAGGCCGTCGTACTCAGCCACGGTCACATGGATCACACCGGCGCTCTTTCCTCGATCCTCGAGCGGATCCCGACCCGCATCCCCCTGGTGGCCCATCCTGACGCCTTCAGAGGAGGGAGATATATAGACCCGCCCGACGGCCCCCGCAGAACCTTCCCAGCCCTTGCCCCGAAAGACCTGGAGGCCCTTGGAGCGGAGGTACGGGAAAACACCTCACCGCTCCTCCTGGCGGGTGGGACGGTTCTCGTTACCGGCCAGGTCGAACGTAACACACCCTATGAAAAGGGGATGCCCCATACAATGATGGAGCGCGACGGGAAAAGGGTCAAGGATGAGATCCTGGACGACCAGTCCCTGGTGATTTCCCTCAAGGGAAAAGGCCTGGTGGTGGTGGCCGGTTGCAGCCATGCGGGCATCGTCAACACGGTCCGGTACGGCATGAAATTGACCGGAGAGGACCGCGTGTTCGCAATCATGGGCGGTTTTCACCTGGCAAACGATCCTTCAGGAGAACTTGTAGAAAAGACCATTCAGGGCTTGATGGACGTGAGCCCGGATTTCATCATGCCGATGCACTGCACGGGATGGAAGGCGATCCACAGTATCGCAGAAGCCTTCCCTTCAGCCTTTAACCTCAGTACTGTGGGGTCGACAATCACTTTTGAAAAAAATGGAGGAGAATAGGTGTTGAGGTGTTGGGGATTAAGGTGTTAAGGGGAGAAACTGTTGTTGAAAAACAGGGTCCGGCTGCAAACACGGATCACCGGCACGAATCACCGACACGAACCACGAACACGAATCACGGCCTTTCCGCCATCAGGGGGTGTATTCCGGGAACTCTTCTATTGTGGTCATCACCTTTATGTCACCGTCCACGCGCCCACCTTCCTCGATGACGAGGCTTCGGGTCAATATCTTCCCTTCAACAGAGCCCGTAG
>CAZEIA010000171.1:0-7254 GCA_964512335.1 uncultured Desulfobacterales bacterium | reverse complement strand
GCCAAACTCTGATCGTCTTTGCCGTAGGCATGGTTCCAGCGTTGAAGGGCGCTGTACAAGATAGGGGACGTTGTTGACTTCGATGAATTAATAGCTGCGGAAACGGGGTCGCTGGTAAATATGTAGCATGAAAGGTTTTAAGGCGTTTATAATAGAATAGTGCCTGCCCGGACAAGCCCGTATTGATGTTGCGGCCGGATGGAAACATAAAAGAGTCAGTACCGATGCGGCTCGCCGGGTGATGCAGTACCTCAACGCGAGGGGGTGAGCAATCATGTTAGACCCGACCATGACAACCGGTCTGCCTGGTCTAGACAAGGTTTTAAAAGGCCTTTTGCCCGGCGACAACGTGGTCTGGCAGGTCGACTCGGTCGAAGACTACCAGGCCATTGTGGAGCCGTACTGCCAAGTAGCCATCGCCAACGGCAAGAAACTCGTCTACTTCCGGTTTGCCCGTCACGAGCTGCTCGTCAGCGCCGAATCAGGCGCTGAAGTTTACGAGCTGACACCGGAACAGGGTTTCGAGAAGTTCATCGCCGAGATCCACACGGTCATCCAGCGAGCCGGCACGAGCGCTTTCTACGTCTTCGACTGCCTTTCGAAGCTGGCGGCGGACTGGTATTCCGACCGGATGCTCGCCAATTTCTTCATGTTGACCTGCCCCTATCTCTACGACGTCGAGGCAGTCGCCTACTTCGGGCTCTACCGCAACTACCACACGGTCTATGCTATCGAGCCTGTTCAGGAGACGACTCAGCTTTTCCTCGACGTCTACCGCCACAAGGATGAGCTGTACATCCGGCCGGTGAAGGTGCAGCACAGGTACTCCCCCACCATGAACATGTTCCATGTGTGGAGAGGCGACGAGTTTCCCACCATCACTTCCAGTGTGGTCATCTCGGAGATACTGACTTCGGCCCAGTGGTCAGGACTCGCATACGACAGCAGTGTCGGCTTCTGGGAGACCCAGTTCCTAAGGGCCCGGGAGATGCTGCAGTCGGGCGAGTACCGGCCGGACCTACCGGGACGCGGGAGAGACCTCTACGACACGCTGGTCAAGATGATCGTCTCTCGCGACGACAACATGCAGAGGCTCATATCCCGGTATCTGGACCTCCAAGACCTTCTCGACATACGCAAACGCATGATCGGTACCGGACTGATAGGAGGGAAGACCGTCGGCATGCTTCTGGCCAGAGCCATCCTCCGCAAGGCAGGACCGCGGTTCTCAGACCTGCTGGAGGAGCACGATTCCTTCTACATCGGCTCGGACGTGTTCTACGATTTCCTGGTGCGTAGCGGCGTGTGGTGGGTGCGCCAGAACCAGCGCGATCCGCAGCACTTCCTCGAGGGAGCTGAATAGGCACGCCAGCGGATACTCACGGGCGAGTTTGAGTCCTACATCCTGCGCCGGCTCGAGGAGATAATAGATTACTTCGAGCAGTCTCCTTTCATCGTCCGCTCCAGCTCTCTTTTGGAGGACGGCTACGGCAATTCCTTCGCCGACAAGTACGAGAGCATCTTCTGCGCCAATCAGGGGCCACGCGAGCAGCGCCTAAAGGACCTGCTGGCGGCCATACGCCAGATCTACGCCAGCTCCATGAGCGAAGAGGCGCTCCGTTACAGGTTCGACCGCAAAGTGCTCGACCGCGACGAGCAGATGGCGCTACTCATCATGCGCGTCTCGGGCGCTATGTACCATCGCCGCTTTTACCCGCAGGTGGCGGGCGTGGGCTTCTCGTTCAACCCTTATGTCTGGGATCGTGCGATCGATCCGAAGGCCGGTGTGGTGCGTCTTGTTTTCGGGTTGGGCACGCGGGCGGTGGATCGCTCCGACGACGACTACACCCGCATCATAGCGCTGAACGCGCCTGAGAAACGGCCTGAGACCAACTTCAATGAGGTGGCCCAGTTCGCCCAGCGCCGCGTGGACTTCCTCGACCTCGAGGCGAACCAACTCACGTCCAGCTACTTCCAAGACTTGATCCAGAACAAGCCGGATTTGCCTCTGAGTCTGTTTGCGTCCACTGACCGCATGCACTCTCCCAACGACCCGGACGCCCAAGTGCTGACCTTCGATCAGCTGCTCAGAGACACCTCTCTCGTGGAGGATCTGCGAGAGATGTTGCAGATCCTGGAGGCCGCCTACCAATACCCGGTGGACCTGGAGTTCACCGCCAACTTCCACGACGATGGCTACAAGATCAGCCTGCTTCAATGCCGTCCGTTACAGGTCCAGGGCGCAGCCATGGTCGAGCTTCCCAAAGTCGAGGTGAAAAAGGAGGACCAGATCATCTCGGCCCGCGGGGCGGTCATCGGGCGGAGTCTTCTCACCTCGGTCGACCGATTCGTGTATGTCTCCCCCAGCCTTTACTCCGGCCTCCCCCTGCAGGCGCGGCATGAAGTCGCCCGCCTGATAGGCGTGATCAACCACATCGGCGGCGAAGGGATCCAGACCGTTATGCTGCTGGGGCCGGAGCGCTGGGGAAGCACCAGCCCCCATCTGGGCGTACCGGTGCGGTTCAGAGACATCAACCGTGTGTCGGTGCTCTGCGAGATCGTAGCCATGCACGAGAACCTGGTGCCCGACGTCTCGCTCGGCACCCACTTCCTCAACGAGATCGTGGAAAGGAACATACTGTATCTGGCCCTCTTCCCAAAGAAGGAAGAGAACCTGCTCAGCCCCGCGTTCTTTGAGAATTCCCCCAGTCGTTTGCTGGACCTCATTCCGGGAGCGGAAAAACTGGAGGGAGTCATCCGGGTAATCGACTCGGAGGATGTCGCCCGGAACTCCTCCATCCGCCTGATGGCCGACGCTATCGATCAGAGAGTGCTCTGCTATTACGAGCGCCCGTCATGATTTCGGCCATTTGTATATCTTCGGCAGGAGCTCCATCAATTTCTTCCTGAATGGTGATTCCTGTTTGCCGTCGATAATCAGTGGTTCAGTCACAATAAACTCCTTTCGCGGTGTTTCGATCAGGGCCAATCATTTTTCCTGTCCGAGCCTTCTTTGTTCTCCGTCCCACACTGTGAACCCGATGGAGTCGAGATACTCCAGGACAGGAATTCCCACGGTCCTGCCATATCCGAAGATCTCTTTGCAGTCTGAGATCTTGAGAACTCCTTTTCTCTCTATCAGAGATTTAACCCTTGTCCTGATCCGCGCCATGGTCTCTGGTAGCATGAATCGCCTGTTGTTAAGACGGATCATCCTTTCCTGGACATGAAGGTGATCAAGGAGTCTCTGAACCTCGTTCTTGTTGTATCGTCCCCTATGGAGCTTGCAGAAAGACCCGGCGCCGATGGGCACAAGTTCGGATTGGCGGGCGTATTCGAGCAGCATGGAAATCAGGTCTTCGTGCTCTTCCGAGATTCCTGCGGAACGATTCGGAATCATAAACCCGCCGTCCTTCCGGACCAGCTTTCCTTCGTTGGACAGTTGGTCTAGAATTCGCCGGAATGGGGGTTCGTCAAGCGAAGGGGAGAGCTTGCTTCGGATTTCGTTATAGGAGGCGGTCTGCTTTAACGGATCTTCAATAAAAATGCCTTCAAGAGTGCTTATGGTCAGGCCTTTCAACGCCTTGAACCGTGATCGCGAAAAAAACCCTTGGCTTCCGAAGGAGAGGAGTTCACCTTCAGCGAGCCTCTCTTCAAGCTCTCTTTGTATCTCTTTGAGAGGAAAACCCGTTTGGAATGCTATATCCTCGGGCAGGATCAGTTTATCGTTAATCTCCAGTTCAACCAGGTGGTTCAAGAATTGGGAAAGCCCGCGTGCGTTCAGCGCCTGGAGCCGCGGAACCAGCCTGGATGCCTTTGACGGCCTGTATTTTTCTTTAGGTGTCTCCAGCACGGTGCCCCCGCCGATGATGGACTGGATATTGAGGAGGGTTATGACAAAAGGATCCTGGGGAAGCCCAGCCAGCGGTCTCATCAGCCTCAACTGGGCCAACCCTTCCCGACCAGGAGTGAGGGTCTCCTCTCCAATAAGGACCACCATGGCTATTGTTATGGAGGTGCCCAGGTAGAGCTTCACCTTTTGCCTGTTCTTGAGAGGTGCCCCGGTGCCCGGCAGCATCCGGATGCTGACATTGAGAAGAAATCCCGGGGTTATGAGCCCAGGCTCTGAGAGAAGCATTCCACGCGCAACCTTGTCCACTCCGACCTTGTGGAGGTTGATCCCGGCCCTTTGACCGGCATATAGACGAGCCTGTTTCACGTGGTGGGATTCGAGTGACCTGGCCCTGCTCCGGCTTCCGGACGGAAGGATCTCGATAGGGTCGTTTTCACCTATGATTCCGGAAAACACGGTGCCGCTCGCCACGGTTCCGAATCCGGAAAAGCCCTTTACCCTGTCAATCCAGCATCGAAACGGGGCTTGGGGGTCTTTTCCCGGAACTGTGTCGGCCATGCCTTCGATCTCGGCCTTGATCCTGTCGAGTCCCCTGTGATCCACGTTTGAAAAGGGGATTACAGGGACCGGTTCCGAAGAGATTCCCTCCAGCATCTCCCTTACTTCCAGTTCCGCCAATTCAATGGTCTCATCATCCACCAGGTCGGCCTTGGTGAGCACCACCAGGCGGGTTCTTGCGCCGAAAAAGCGAAGCACTTCCAGGTGCTCTATGGTCTGGGGCATAATGCCGTCGTCCGCCGCCACAACAAGCACCGCGGCATCAACCCCACAGAGGCCACGAACCGTATTCTTGAGAAAGCTGATGTGGCCCGGGACATCCATCAGTGCAACCTGGGTTCCGGAAGAAAGCTCCATGGGGGCGATCCCGGAATCGATGGAAAGACCGCGCCTCTTTTCCTCCTGAAGCCTGTCTGTATCAATCCCGGTCAGTGCCTTGACGAGGCTTGTCTTTCCATGGTCCACATGGCCTGCGATGCCTATACTGATGTGCTTCTGCATGAGGACGCATCCCATTTTCCTGTACAGGGAAGCATGATAATCCGGACATTGGGGGAATATTGAATCCGCATGGATCCGGCCAGGTCGGCCGCGGCATAGGAGCACCAGCGGCAGCAGAATGCCAGGCTGGATGGTTCGAATGAAGTATCATGCATTTGTGTTTTCCCGGTTAATCGTTTTCGGCTTGCAAGCGGACTGCTTCCAGTTCTGCCATGAGTTCCTTTATGTCCAGGTGATACCTGAGCGCCATGTCTTGGACTGAGTCAAACAGTGACTGGCAGCATATGCACTCACCTGCCCGGGCGTCGTATCGCTTGAAGACCGATTGGGTCTCGCGACACTGGGAGACCACATCCAGCACGGTCATCTGAGGATGAAAGGGTTTACCTGTATCAGACATGATGATTCCTCCATTCACACTGATCCGAGAAGGCTATAATAAGTAATGGAGGGGGCAAGGGGAATCGAACCTCCTCCCGGTTTTGCAGACCGGGCCAACGGATTTGAAGTCCGCGGGGCGCCCAGCGCCGTTGCCCCCATATACCACCTTGGGTCTCTCTATCCGTCTTAACCGCAAGCAATGAGCGCGGCACCCAGGGCGCCTGTCATTTGAGGGTCCTCTGGAACCAGGATGTCTTTGCCTGTTGCCTGCTCCAGGAACCGGACCATACAGCGATTAAGGGCCACGCCCCCTGCAAAGAGAATAGGGTCAGTGGCATTGATACGCTTGAGCATTCCCGCGGCCCGCCGCACCACGGAACGATGAAGGCCGGATGCAACGGCCCTGCGATCCTCTCCTCTGCTCAAAAGAGAGGTCACCTCGGACTCGGCGAACACCGTGCACATGCTGTTTACCTGGATCTCCTTTTCAGCCTTGAGCGCCTCTTCCCCGAACTGATCCAGGCTGTAGCCCAGGGAGCGGGCCATAATCTCCAGGAACTTACCCGTGCCTGCGGCGCAACGGTCGTTCATCTCGAATTTCGCGACCTTGCCGTTATCATCGAGAGAGATGGCCTTTGAGTCCTGGCCCCCGATATCAAGAATGGTCCTCACTTCAGGAAACAGGAACCCTGCGCCCACTGCATAGGCCTTGATCTCGGTCACAGTGGGGGCATCTATGGAGAGTTCGAACAGGTGTCTACCGTAACCAGTGGCCACGATCCGGTGGTAGTTCGCGCCGTCGAGCAGTGCCAGGGCCCGGGCCATTGGATCAAAGCCGGAGTCCGTCCGGCGTTGCTCCAGAACGCGGCGCTTGTCCACCACCACCAACTCGATGCTGCGGGAACCGATATCAATACCGGCGCATCTCATGCCGAATGCCCCTTGACTTCGCTTCATTGAAGCCGCTCCACAAAAGCCTCCACCCGAGTCTTGAGCTGCCCCACATCCTCCATGCTGTAATCGGTTTCTATGCGAAGAGCCGGGATGCCCGCACTCTCCAGGGCCTTCTCCACGGGCATTGATTCGGTTATGTAGGGCTGGCAGAACTGGAGCCCATAATGGATGACTCCGTCGGCCTTGTACTTTTGAGACATTTCCTTGATGTGCTCGACCCTGTCTTGGTTCGGCGTGAAGATGGCGCAGTCCACCTGGAAATACCTGTCAACCACGGCCTCCATGAGTTCTTCTACGGTTGTCCCTGAGCCGTCCGTAAGGTTTCGTGTGCCTCGCTCCCCAACGCAGGACTCCTCTCCCACTATTACCGCACCGGATGTCTCTATGATCCATGGAAGCTTCCAGTTCGGGACGGCCATGGGACAACCCGAAAGGAGGATCCTTGGAGTTCCCTTCGGGAAGACCCCCTCCTCCTGCTCGATGCGTTTTTCAAGCTCGTCGCAGACCTTGTGGATGGAATCGGTGAACCGGGCTGGATCGTCGTAGAAAAACACCTGGTTGGCGAGCAGGGCGTCAAGCCCTGATATGGGCGCCGGATCTGACGCCCTCAGGCTGTAAAGACGATGCATGGCCTTTCTCTTGTTATTGACGATCTCTATGCCTTTTTTAATCCTTTCAGCATCCAGTTTTACTCCTGTCAGCTTTTCAATTGCATCCTTGAACCGGAGGTATTCCGCCTTCAGCAGATGCCTTCCTTCTTGGGACTTGGTCTGGGGAAGGTCCATGACATAGAGGTCCGGAACAAGGTCATTCAAAATTTCGTAAGACTTCTTTTTCCCGTCACAGGTGTTTTCTCCAACTATCATGTCAGCGGATTCGATATATGGACAGACCTTGCCGGCCTTGAATCCGAAAGCGGACTTGATAAGGGCGCAGGTGTTGCGCGGAAGGAGTTTCTCCACCTCGTCCATGGCGAAATCAGCCCCGGTGCAGAGCCCCACAAGTGT
>CAZEIA010000170.1:0-7278 GCA_964512335.1 uncultured Desulfobacterales bacterium | reverse complement strand
CCGTGAGGGACCGCCCCGCATGCCGACCCCGGCAATGCGCATGAATTGCCCACCGCGGCCGGCCTCAACCAAACCAATAAACACGTCGCAGGTTGAGATCTTTGCATACTGTATACAATCAACCCCTGTCAAGGATCACCTCACTCGTCCCGGCCCCAGGATCAACGGGCTCCGGATTCACAGCTCCTGCGGAAGCGGGCCTGAAGGCGCTCGACAGGAGCTCGAACAGGCTGTCGAGGTTTTCGAACAGGGAGTAGGATTGATCCTTGAGCAGCCAACGTGTCACTATGTGATCCATTGTGCCGACAAAGAGATCCCGTGCCACGTATGGATTCAGATCAGGGCGCATTTCCCCAGAAGCCCGCCCCTCTTCGAAGATGTCCAGAAGGTATGCGTATAACCTCTTGACGTTCGAGTAGACCTCCGTTGCCATGAAGTTCGCATTGGTCTTCAGAAACAGATAGACCACTTTCGCGTCCAGTGGGGCCTGCTCCACCCGTCTCATATACCACCAGAGATATTTGCGCAGCTTGTTGTAGGCACCCTGAATCCCGAAGAGCTGCCATTCGAGATCGTCGATCAACTCAGACACCCAGAGCTGAGGTATTGCGAGGAGGAGGTCTTCCTTGCCCTGGAAATGGTCGTACAAAGCCGCCTCGGACAGTCCCGCCTGCTTGGAGATGTCCATGACAGTGGTCTTCTGGTAACCCTGCTCGGCAAACAGGGTCCGGGCCGAATCGATGATCCGGGTGCGGGTATTTCCTTTATGGTTGCGGTTTGCCACTACCTGATTCCTTAAGGCCGTTAGCCAATTAACTCATAAGAGATTACGATTATCACTAACACTTTGCATTTATTGTTTTATTTGTTCCAAATGAAACTATAACCATGCAAAGATTCAGGAATAACTCAAGGGAAAGAACGCCGTTCCTCCCTGAAAACAGTCCATTTGCATCAATATAAAAAGCTTTTTTCTATTGCCTCGGGACATTAAGTAATGCATCTTATTGTTTTAATGGGCTTTTTATAAGCAACGTCGCCCGAAAAATGTTATCCACTTAATACCATTAAGTTTTGGGACTGTCAAGAGGAAAATCCACTTCCTGCTCTTCGTGCGCCTCCCTGAGCCGGGGGGCAGGCCGACTCTGACCATGTGAAGCCGTTTCGCAGCAATGCGTCTTCTCATAACCCGCTAAAGCTGCTGCAGGCGCCTTCTGCAGAGAACCTTGCACATCGATCCCGGTGCCAAGCCCAGAATGCCTGCCGCGGCAATCATTATCCCGCGCATGCCTGGAAGAACCTTTCGAGCATTATCGTTGCCGACGGATTTACCGCCACGGATCGTCTCGATTATGAGGTTTTTTTGCCATAAATTTGGCGGACCACGATTGGTAAACACCCCCGATACAGCTGTTGTCGGCACTCCACTTTGGTTGGCTTCTTCTTTGCCTAAACCGCGACAACAAGCTGTGTACGGAAAAAAATGAGAAAGGAAGGAGGCAAATTGAGCAATGTTTCAAGAAATGACCCTGGGAAAGAGGATCGCGTCGGGAATCGGCCTGATGCTTGTCTTGATGGTGGTTGTCGGCGCGGCCGGGTATTACGGTCTGAACCGGGTGGGCGCGGTCATGGGCTTTTACAGGCAGATAAACTCTCTTCAGGGAATTGTGGCCTCTTTCAAGGATGAGTCCAACAGTTATATACTCTCGGAGCTTAGAGACGATTTCGAGGGACAAGAGAAGAGGCGGCCCGCAAAGAGACCTTTTCACTGCTGGAACAAGGTGGAGCCCTACTGAATCGCCTGGAAGCCGTGCCCGGAATCAGCATCCAGGAAAAGGAAGATCTTTCATATTCCGAGGAAGCTGTATGAGTATAAACTTCACTTGAGGCATTCAGAGAGCAGGCGGAAGGCATAGACAGTGTGAGCCAGGCTGTGATCGACATGGACGGAGCGACGCAGCAAAACGCAGCGAGCGCCGAAGAGTTCGCCAGCGCCGCGGAAGAAATGAATGCCCAGGCCGAAAGCATGAAAGAATAAGTTGATGAGCTGATCAAGCTGGCCCGCCGGAACCGCAAGGCCGGCAGCGTAGATCACGGCTGTCGCTCAAAAGAGACAGCCGAGTCAAAAGAATCCCGCGTTTTGCGGTCAGAGCCGCCTGCTTTAAGGCCACAGCTCAGCGGTGAACTCCCCGCCCGCCCGGCCTCCAAGGAAATACATCCGGAGAAGGTGATCCCCCATGGGAGACGAATCTGAGTTCAAGGATTTTTTTAGGCGTCAGCGGGGCCCCCGGCGGACATCACCCTGGCTGCATCCACGGTGGGTGGCACAGGCCACTCCCGATGCAATGGCCAGGGAGATAAAGAGCTGATTTATCAGCGGCCGGTCCCGACCGCACCGGACGGAAAAGTTATGCGTACACGCCATACTCTTTGGTCACGTCGATCATTGCATGCACGTTTTCAGGCCTGCCTTCGTCCATAGCGCTTCCAAAAGACATAATGTACCCGCCGCCCTTTCCCGCCGTATCGATCAGGCTCCGGCAATAGTCCTTTACCTCGTCCGGGGTGCCGGTGAGGATCAGGCTGGACGGCACATTTCCCCCTATGCAGAGGGTATTGCCGAGCATCTCCTTCGCCTTGACCATATCGGTGCGATCGAACAACCAGAAACAGGAACCTTTGGGTAGTTCCTGGAGATACTGGAGACGCGAATTATACCCTCCCTCGCAGAACAGGAAAGGCACGCACCCCTCCTCGACCAGGCCGAGAATCACGGCTTTCAATGTGGGCCAGTAGAAAGTCCTGAATTGCTCATCTGACATGAATCCGTCGGCCCCCTTGTGGAGAGGCATGAAGACCAGGGGATTGCCGGAAGAGATGGCCATGCCCAAACCCTGGCGGATATAGAGCGGGGTCAGTCTCTCCACAGCCTTCAGAATCATGTCCGGCTGTCTGTACATGTCCATCATGACCCCCCGGGTTCCCCTGAGGGTGTCGGCCAGGATGTCGAAGGGGGCCTTTGCAGCCCCTCCTACGGAACCGACAAAACCCATGGCCTTGGCCTCCATCTCAAGAGCGCTGATTTGCTGGACCCAGGCCATGGCCTCGTCCCCCGCCGCCATGAGGGACTTCAAGGCCTTTTGGACTTCCGGTATGCCGAAAGGAATCATGTGCCCCGAAACGCCGACGATCTCCCACAGGTCAGTGAAGGCCCTCAGGTTTTTCAGGGGTTCCAGGGCCCCGAAAATACTGGGGAACCAGATCCGGAGCCAGAAATCACTCGGATCTTCTATGAGGGCCTTGTAGTCTTCGGCCGTCATGTATTCGCCTTCCACGCACTGATACCCGGATGTCTCGGGGATCCCGTGGCCGGGCCAGCGGTACTGCTTCATATCCAGGATATCAAGAACTTTTCCCGATCCCACCATGGCAGGGGAGGAATAGAAGTCGGGCCGGTAGTCCTGAAGGAACCTCTTGTGGGCCGAGACCAGCTTGCTGTAATCGTACATGCATTCTCCCGGCGTTACCCCGTAAAGATGGGCCTGCATGAATGTGCCTATTATGAAAATCGGGACCCGATCCGGAACCTTTTCCAGAAGGAGGGCGTCCTTGAATCGGGTAATGCTCGCCCTGTAGGACTTTTTCGCCTCTTCACTCTCAAACGTCACGCCTTCCGCAGAGAGC
This sequence comes from uncultured Desulfobacterales bacterium, assembly GCA_964512335.1. Taxonomy (GTDB): domain Bacteria; phylum Desulfobacterota; class DSM-4660; order Desulfatiglandales; family HGW-15; genus JAIPEI01. Next base: position 3,594 of record CAZEIA010000170.1, on the reverse strand, counting down.
CAGGTGGCAAATCGGACCTCTCTCTTCTCCTCCAGGGTCATATCTCCCCATTTCTTTTCCAAATCTTCATCCTCCTATCCATTGCCTGGCCAATTTAACGGCACCCATGGCATCCTTACCATAGGCATCCGCACCGGTGAAGCCACGTATCTGCTCGTCCACCTGACCCCCACCTATCATTATCTTGATCTTATCGCGCAGCCCTGCGTCCGAGAGGGCTTCGACGGTGCTTTTCATGGAGTTGAAGGCCGGGGTGAGAAACCCGCTCAATCCCACCACCTTGCTCCCACTCTCTTTCACAGCGTCCACGAACCTGGCAACCGGCACATCTATCCCCAAATCAATGACATCGAATCCGCTTACATCCAGCATGAAGACCACAAGGTCCTTGCCGATATCGTGTATATCGCCCTGCACGGTGCCTATGACCACCTTGCCCAAACGCTCCTCGGTCGTCTGTTCTTTCTTCAGGTATGGTTCAAGGATTGAGACAATACGCTTCAGTATGGCCCCCGAGTAAACCAGTTCGGGAATGAAGTACTTCTCTTCGGCAAATCTCGAACCGACGGTCATCATCCCTTCCTTGGCCTCCCCGATAAGGGCCATAGGGTCCACTCCCTCTTCCAAGGCCTTTTCAACGAATGCTACGGCCTCCTCTTCCTTTAAGTCAGCAAGCCGTTGTGACAGTTCTCCTGGCATGACCATGCCTCCTGATAATGGGTAATTGACGGTTTATTGAATTGGCAAGAGGTAACACGCTAGAATCTTATCGAGTTCCCCGTCTGACAAGGTAGAGACCGTGTTATGGGGTTGCAACGGCTGGAGGTTTCGACCTGCCTTTCTTGTTCAGCGGTAACGTAAGAGCCTTCCGAATCCACGAACTCATTGGAACATGGAATTGACAGGCGCAATCAGGCCGGCCGCCCCCCCTGTACTCTGCCGGGACATCCTCCTCCCGGACGGTTTTTTTCGCCCATGTTCACCCTGATAAATCTCCTGACAGCCTACCTCCTTTTGGGAAATGTTCCTGAAACTGCTAATGGTTAGACAACAATCACCTTAGCGTCCAACCTGTTGTCTGTCAATGTATTTCTAATCGATATGTTAAATATTGATCCATTTGCATTATGTTAACTCCACACCAATTGGAGCTGGATTCGAAGGGGGCAATGGACCCATATGGCAGGACAAATTAAATCGCACCTAGGTTCGTCCTCCCTAGGGCTAATACCTGACAAAGACATGGTTAAACATTAATAAGCATACATAATCGCTATTATCGGATTTCCCATGGACCTGGGGGCTGACTTCCGCGGGGTGGGAATTGGGCCCACAGCCCTCCATATTGCAGGCATTCAGCAGCGGCTGGCGGAGCTTGGGTACGGCGTTAATGACTGCGGAGACATCCCGGTGGAGATCAGGGAAAGCCAGGAGCTGTGCAACCCAAGGCTCAAGTATAGGGAATATTCACGGGATGGCCCTGGCCGTCAGCCTCGGGTTCGGATACGAACGGCTGACAAATATCCTGGAATTCTCACCAAAGCTCGATCCCAAAAACGCCTTCCTATTAGGTGTTCGAAGCATAGACCCGGATGAGCGCAAGGTAATTCGAAAGGCCGGCGTCTCCATTTACACCATGACGGAGATCGACCGCAAGGGCATGCCCCGCGTTATCGAGGAGATACTCGGGTCCTTGTTAGAGAGTGTCGACGTTTTTCACGTTACCTTTGACGTGGATGCCGTAGATCCCTTGCTGGCGCAGGGAATCGGCACCCCGGTGCCGGGCGGGTTGACTTACCGCGAGGCCCACCTCATAATGGAAACCATCGCGGAGTGCTGGAAGCTGAGCAGCATGGACGTGGCCGAGATCAACCCCACTCTTGACGACTGCAACCGTACCGCCGCAATCACGACCTCGTGCCTCGGGAAGTGAATCCTTTAGCCTTCAGGGCGGCAAGACAGCCGGGACATATACGGCCTCAGGCACCGCCGCCATTGGAAGAAGCTGACTCGTACCCCGCGTCAAAGACCCGAAGGTTGGCCTCGAGAAACTGCTCCGGGGTGATCCGCTCTATGGTCTTCCGAAGTTCGGGACTCGCAGCCGGCACATTCTCGAAGGCCGAAAAGTACCCCAAAAGCGCCAGGTTAGTGGACATGGGCGCCCCGAGCTCCATGGCCAGGTCCCCGGCCGGCGTCGAGTGGAAAGAGACCTCCCGCTTGTCCAGGAACGCCTTCACATCTTCCCGGGGAAACCGGCCTACTGCGCTGTTCACGTAAAGCCGTCCACCCTGCCTGAGAAACGGGAGGTTCCGGTATGCCTCATGCTCCTCCAGGGCCAGCAGCACGTCGGCGGAGCTCATCCTCACCAGCGAACCCTCCACCTCCCCGATCCTCAGGTGAGATACCACCGACCCACCGCGCTGCGCCATACCATGCGTCTCCGCGCCCAGGACCCTGTAGCCCTTGTTGAGAGATGTCTCAGCAAGGACTTTCGTTACGAACAGGATCCCCTGTCCTCCCAACCCGCACAATACTATATTCAACGGTTCCATGTCTGCCCCTTGACTACGTGTTCGTGGTTCGAATTCATCAAAACGGCTTTCACCACGAAGAACGAGTGTTCCTGCCTTCACCCCTCGTCCTTTACAATCGCGCCTCGCGGACACACGTCGATGCACAGGCCGCACTGAACGCAGATCTGTCGGTTCACCTCGGTCCGGCCCAATTCCTCGTCGTGATAAAGCGCTGGACACTCGAAACGCTGGATGCACAGGCCGCACTGGTCGCATTCCTCAGTGATCTTTACCGCAATACGCTCCGCAATGGCCTCCCCGCGATATGCAATCACACAGGGATGCCGCGCAATCACCACGGCGATACCGCCCTCCGGTTCCTCCGTGTAGGCAAGCGCCCTTTTAAGAACATTCCCCATGGCCTTGAGATCGTAAGGATCCACCTCCTCGATGAAATCCACGCCGCAACCGGCGATCAAGCGCTCAAGGGGGATCTGCCTTCCCTCGGTTCCGTCCGCACGGATTCCCAGCCCGGGAGTAGGCTGCATTCCCGTCATGGCTGTCGTCATGTTGTCGAGCAACACCAGCACAAATTTGGCGTTGTTGTAAACCGCGTTCAGCAGGCCCGCAGCCCCTGAGTGGTAAAACGTGGAGTCCCCCATGGTTGCAATCACAGGCTGGTGAACCCCGTCCTTGGCATATGCATGGTAGAACCCTGAGGCCATGGTGATCGCAGCTCCCATGTCAAGGCACGTATCCACGCCGCCGAGGTTCAGGCCCAACGTGTAACAACCGATGTCCGATGTGAAAATGGCCTTGGGCTTGGACTTGCGGATCGAGTAGAAGGACGCGCGGTGCGGGCAGCCGGGGCAAAGCGTCGGCCGCCTCAAGGGCAGATCCAGGGCGGAAACAAGGGCGGACGCCTCTCCTGTTTCAGATCCTGAAAGCCCCTCCGCGCCAAGCCCTCTCAGCGCAGCGTCCACGATTCCGTAAATTACCTCAGGCACCATCTCGCCCTGGGACGGGACATGGCCGGACAAACGCCCCATGACCTTACCGCGCTCTCCAATCTGGTACTCGA
>CAZEIA010000169.1:0-7381 GCA_964512335.1 uncultured Desulfobacterales bacterium | reverse complement strand
TCCACTTCCTGCACCGGAGCCACTGAGATCAGATACTCGCTGGGGGTTGTGCTGGTGAAGTCCTGGGCCAGGTAGTCGGGAGCCACTGCGGGATTGACGTACCGGTCGCAGTACAACACCGGGAGACCGCGGTCTTTGTGCACCAGGATGGAGCGGAAAACCGTCGCCCCGGGCGGGAGGCCCAGCTGTTCGGCCAAATCCGGTCCAGCTTTTTCCTCGCGAAGGACAATGACCTCTGCGTTGTGTTTGCCGCCCCAGCTTTCGATCTCCTCGGCCACGCTCCGTATTTCAAGCAGTGCTCCTTCAGGCTTCCGTTCGGAAACGAAAGTACCTACGCCCTGGAGGCGCACCAGATGCCCTTCGGCGGCCAGTTCCCGCACCGCCCGGTTTACGGTCATACGCGATACGCCCATATCCTGGGTCAGATCATTCTCTGAGGAGACCCTGGTTCCGGGGGGCCATTCTCCTGACCGAAGTCGTTCGAGAATATAGTCTTTGACCTGCTGGTACAATGGAAGCGGCATGTCACGCGAAACCCGGGAATCATGTACCGGTTCGGTCCGGGGCTCGGTTTTTCGGGTAGTCTTGGTTTTGAGTTCCATGCAGCATGTCCAGCCGAATCATGGTGGAATAAATGCACCGGCCGAAAGGACACGGTGTTTGCGGGCCGGCCCCGGCCTTGAAACTAAATCGGTTCAGACTACGGGGTTGACAACCTGATGTTACTTGTATATATAAGTATATATATCTTATGATCCAGCGTCAAGCTGAAATGAGAAGCCGCCGGAACCGGGCGCGGCTTCAGGAGGGCGAACATGACGGACTCGGCAAAAGAAGCTCTCATAAAAAAGCTTCGGATCGGCAGCGGCAAACCCCGGCCGGTCAAGGCTCCTCACGGGACCCAGCTCCACTGCAAGGGCTGGTACCAGGAAGCTGCGCTCCGGATGCTCCTTAACAACCTTGACCCTGAAAACGGGGAAAGGCCTGATGAACTCATAGTATACGGCGGCAGCGGCAAGGCCGCCCGCAACTGGAAGTGCTTCGACGCCCTGGTCTTGAGCCTTCTGGAACTGAAAAACGACGAAACTCTGCTTGTGGGTTCAGGCAAACCGGTGGGTGTCGTCCGCACCCATGAGCACGCCCCCCGGGTTCTGATCGCCAATGCCAACATAGTTCCTCACTGGGCCACCTGGGACTACTTCCATGAGTTGGACAAGAAGGGCCTGATCATGTACGGCCAGATGACGGCAGGCTCCTGGATATACATCGGCACCCAGGGAATTCTCCAGGGGACTTACGAGACCTTCGCGGCCCTGGCTGAGAAGCACTGGCAGAGTTCTCTGGCCGGACGGATCCTGGTAACCGGAGGGCTGGGAGGCATGGGCGGAGCCCAGCCCCTGGCGGTAACCATGAACGAGGGAGTGGCTGTATGCGTGGAAGTGGACCGTACCCGTATAGAGCGCCGGCTCAAGACAGGATATCTCCATGAGATGACCGGCGATCTGGACGAAGCCATTCGGCGCGCACGACGTGCAGCCGAGGAGAAAAAGCCTCTCTCCATTGGAGTTCTGGGCAACGCCGCCGAAGTACTCCCGGCTATGATCAAGCGGGGCTTCATTCCGGATGTGGTAACGGATCAAACCAGCGCCCATGACGAGCTAAACGGTTATGTTCCTGCCAATATAACTTATGAAGAGGCCATGGATCTCCGCAAAAACGAACCAAAGAAATATGTAAATATGGCCCTTGATTCCATGGCGGCCCATTGCCGGTCCATCCTGGAGATGCAGGCCAAGGGCGCAGTGGCCTTTGATTACGGCAACAACTTGCGAGGCCAGGCCATGAGGCGCGGCGTGGACAATGCCATGGATTATCCGGGCTTCGTGCCTGCCTACATCAGGCATCTCTTCTGCGAAGGCGAAGGACCTTTCCGCTGGGCCGCCCTGTCCGGAGATCCCCGGGACATCGAAATCACCGATCAGGCCTTGATGGAAGCCTTCCCTGAAAAGGACCGCATGGTCCGCTGGCTGAAGATGGCAGGCAGGCAGGTCAGGCACATGGGCCTGCCCTCCCGGATCTGCTGGCTGGGTTACGGTGAGCGGGACAAGGCGGGCAGAATCTTTAATGACCTGGTTGCCGGCGGCAGGGTCAAGGCCCCCATCGTCATCGGCCGCGACCATCTGGACTGCGGTTCTGTAGCTTCCCCCTACCGGGAGACCGAAGCAATGAAGGATGGTTCGGACGCGGTGGCCGACTGGGCGCTGCTCAACTGTATGACCAATGTGGCCTCGGGAGCTGCCTGGGTTTCATTCCACGACGGAGGCGGGGTGGGCATCGGATACGCCCTGCACGCCGGTCAGGTATCGGTGGCTGATGGGACACCCGAAGCAGAAAGAAGGCTGGTTACGGTTCTCCGCAACGACCCGGCCACCGGCCTCATTCGTCACGCCGACGCGGGTTACGAAAAAGCCGCAGCGGTGGCGTCGGAAAAAGGCGTAAAGATACCTATGATAAATATGTTCCGCTAGCCTGGGGCCTCAGGTCCTTCAGGTTTTGAAAGGAGAATCATGTCGGAAGCCCTGATAGAATGTGTGCCGAATTTCTCTGAAGGCAGAGACAAGGACTGCATTGAACGGATTGTGGAGCCATTCAAGAATGCCCGTGGGTGCGGGTTGCTCGACTACCGGGCTGACGAAGACCACAACCGATTAGTAGTCAGCCTGGTCGGCCCACCCCAACCAATTCAAGACGCCCTGATCGAAGCGGCCCGAACAGCCGTGGCGGAGATCGACCTGGAAAAGCACCAGGGCGGCCACCCCCGCATCGGTGCAGTGGACGTGGTTCCATTCGTACCTCTCCGGGGCATTACCATGGAAGAGTGTGTGAAGCTGGCCCATGAATTCGGCCGTCGGTTCAATGAGGAGACCGGGGTCCCTGTCTATTTCTACGAGGAGGCGGCCTTGAGGCCGGATCGCAGACGACTGGAAGTCATCCGCAAGGGCCAGTACGAAACGCTCAAGAAGGAAGTGTCTGATCCCGAGCGCAGGCCTGACGTTGGTGAACCCCGCCTGCATCCTTCAGCCGGGGCCACGGTGATCGGCGCCCGTAAGTTCCTGATCGCATTCAACGTCAACCTGGACACCCCGGACAAGAAGATCGCCCGGAAAATTGCCGCTGCTGTCCGCGCCTCCTCGGGAGGACTCTGCCACGTCAAGGGCATCGGGCTTTCGCTGGAGGAGCGGGGGCTCACTCAGGTCAGCATGAACATAGTGGACTACGAGAAGAACGCCTTGTACCGAGTGGTGGAGATGATCCGCATGGAGGCCAGGCGGTGGGGGGTGCATATAGTGGAGACCGAGGTCTACGGCATGGTGCCGGTGGCGGCCCTCCTGGACAGCGCAGCCTATTACATGCAGCTTGCCGGCTTCGACTCCTCACAGGTGGTCGAACTCCGCCTTCTCGAGATGCTGGGGGAGGAGCAATGAGTCCTGCAAAGCTTTCGAGTATGCCGCTGGCACAGTTCACGCGGGAGTTGTCCGCAGACTCTCCCGCACCGGGAGGAGGCAGCGTGGCGGCCCTGGCCGGCGGTCTGGCCGGAGCCCTCTGCGCCATGGTCTCCCGCCTGACCCTGGGCCGGGAGAAATACAAGCACGCGGCCGAAGAAATGCAAGCCGTCATTCACAAGTCGGATATCCTGTCGAACAGGCTCCTTGAACTGGTAGACGAGGACACCGATGCCTACAACAAGGTCACGTCCGCCTTCCGAATGCCCAAGGAAACAGCCGAGGAAAAGGCCGCCAGGAGTCGGTCAATCCAGGCCGCAATCAAGACGGCCGCCACCACACCCCTGGAGACTCTGAGAGCAACGGCCGAGCTGTGCGCCCTTTGCAGGCAGGTGGTGGAAAAAGGCAATCAAAACTGCATCACGGATGCCGGTGTGGCCGTCCAGCTGATACGGGCCGCGGCCAAGGGAGCGGCGTACAATGTAAGGATCAACCTCTCTTCGATCAAGGACTCCGAGTTTTGCGGGCACCTGACTGCTCAGACCGATGAAGCCTTGACGCGGACCCTGAGCGAGGTGAACGCCTTGGAGGAAATGGTCGAGCGATCACTTCCATGACTTGCGAAGGGCAGCATACATTGGTGGGTCGGAGACTGTAGCGGGCGCTCGAAGTGCATGCACCGAACATCTTTGAGCGATCAGATGTAAACAGGTGAGCGGCGAGGGATGAAGGAAAAAGCCTACGACCTTTATGTGAACGCCGACTTGGCCACCATGACCGGGGGAGAGCCCTACGGCCTCATCACCGGTGGAGCCCTGGCTGTTCAGGACGGGCGGATCGCCTGGGTGGGCCGTGAGCAGGATCTGCCGGATGAAATCGGCCGCGCACTTCACAATCGTCACGATGCAGGCGGGGCCTGGATCACGCCGGGGCTGATCGACTGCCACACGCACCTGGTCCATGGAGGCAGCCGTGGCGGGGAATTCGAGCTGCGACTCCAGGGGGCCACATACGAGGAGATCGCCCGAAAAGGCGGCGGAATCGTATCCACCGTCACCGCCACGAGGGCTGCTGACGAAAACTCACTCTTCCGACAAAGCGTTCCACGTCTTCTTTCCCTGCTGAACGAGGGTGTGACTACCCTGGAGATAAAGTCCGGCTATGGCCTGGACATGGAGACCGAACTCCGCATGCTCCGTGTGGCCAGGCATCTGGGCGAGCGTTTCCCCGTGCGAGTTCTGACCACATACCTCGGAGCCCACACCCTTCCCCGGGAGTACCGGGACCGGCCCGACGACTACATAGCGTTCGTCTGCCGGGAGGTCATGCCCCGGGCAGCGTCCGAAAACCTGGCCGACATGGTTGACGTATTCTGCGAACGGATCGCCTTTTCCCCCGCCCAGGCCGAACAAGTCTTTCAGGCCGCCCGAAACTTGGGTCTGCCCGTAAAAATCCATGCTGAACAGCTTTCAGATCAGGGCGGTGCCTCTTTGGGGGCCCGTTACGGAGCATTGTCCGCTGATCACCTCGAGCACTTATCGGAAGTGGGTGCAGCGGCCATGGCCGAAGCCGGAACAACAGCAGTGATGCTGCCCGGTGCGTTTTATTTTCTCAAGGATGACAAGAAGCCTCCTGTGGACCTCCTTCGAAAGCACGGGATCCCCATGGCGATCGCAACAGACATGAATCCAGGATCTTCACCCGCCGGCTCACTCCTTCTGATGTTGAACATGGCCTGCATCCTTTTCTCACTGACTCCCGAGGAGGCCTTGGCCGGGGTCACCAGGAACGCGGCCGGGGCACTGGGCTTGGCCGGGGAGTTGGGCACGCTCGAAGCAGGCAAAACCGCTGATTTCGTACTCTGGGATATAGCCGATCCGGCCGAACTGGCGTACCGGTTCGGCTTCAACCCTTGCTCAGGCGTGGTCAAGGCGGGCGTACGAGTACAGTGATCTCACAGGAATCCATAGTCGAAAACCCCTAATTTTTTTGGAAGCATTGGAATGTCATAAGGGATGAAAACTCAAACAAGGAGGTACCAGGTCATGATGAAAAGACTGATCGTTATCGCTCTGGTCGCGGGCATTGCTGCTTTCACCGCGGCCCCGGTCCACGCACAGGACACCATCAAGATAGGATTCCACGCTCCTCAGACCGGTTTCGCCGCGTCCGACGGCAAATCCGCCACCTTGGGTGCCGAGCTCGCCGTGGAACAAATCAACGAGGCAGGCGGGGTGATGGGCAGAAAGCTCGAGCTTATCGCGTATGACGACCAGGCCGAACCCAAGCAGGCCATTCCCATCGCCAACAAGCTAATCGGCCAGGACAAGGTGACCCTCGGAATTTCGGGCTCCTATTCCGCCCCCACCCGTTCGGCCGCCGGGGTATTCCAGGAAGCGGGGATTCCTTATGTCTCCGCCTACGCCATCCACCCTGACATCACCCGTGCAGGCGACTATGTCTTCCGCACCTCCTTTCTGGGTGAGATCCAGGGCAAGGCCGGGGCCAAGCTTATCGGTGAAACCCTGGGGCTGAAAAAAGTAGTGTTGATAACTTTGCAGAACGACTTCGGCAAGTCCCTGGCCGCCGGCTTCCGTTCCGTGGCAGCGGATTTCGGCATTGAAATCATCGACGAGTATGAGTACTCCATCAAGGACCGCCAGTTCGGTTCCCTGGTAGCCAGGGTAAAGAACGACAGTCCCGAGGCCATTTACGCCTCAGGGTACTACTTCACCGCCGGCCCGCTGGTCAGCCAGCTCGAGTCTGCAGGCATAACCTCCCAAATCGTGGGCCAGGAAGGGTACGACTCGGATAAGTTCATCGAGATCGCCGGCAAGGCAGCCGAAGGTGTGATCATCACCACCAACCTCAACCGCGACAGCAAAACGGAAGAGACCCAGGATTTCATACGCGAGTTTGAAAAAAAGGCGGGTTTCCCGGCGGATATGGTGGCGGCTTCGGCCCACACTGCAGTCAAGGTGGCAGCCGACAGTCTCAGGCGCGCCGATTCCACCGATCCGAAGGCAATCCGTGACGCGATCGCCGCTACAAATCTCAAGACGGCCACCGGAACTGTCTCCTTCAATAAACTGGGAGAGGTGCTGAAAGACGTCCAGAACCAGGTGGTCAGGAACGGCGAGTGGCACGAGCATTCGGTGATCTCCGACCCAGAACTGCTGTCGCCGCCCACTGAATAAGTCTGTGATCCAGGATCAGCGCCCGCCGGTTCCAGGCCGGCAGGGCGGTTATGACAACAAGGCGCAACCGGAGGGACGCATCCGGCACCCGGGCGCCGCCATAGTCATTTCCCCCGGGGCCGGCTGAAAGGAGACGCTTCTTGCTGTACCTGGAACTGTTTATTCAAGGCCTTATTCAAGGCAGCATGTACGCGATCATTGCAGTAGGCTTGACTCTGGTCTATGGGCTCCTCCGGATTCTCCATGTCGCCCACGCCGGACTCTTCGCCCTGGGGGCCTATCTGGGCCTGGTGATCACCAATGTCACCGGAAGCTTGGCTCTGGCAATGTTCACCACGGCCTTGGTGGTGGGCCTGGGCGGCATGCTCATGTACCGTCTCTGCTACCAGCCCATCCTGGACCAGCCGCCCTATGTCCCCCTAATCGCCTCAATCGGCCTCTACATCGCCATGGAAGAGATCTTCCGCCTGGTTTTTGGTCCCTACGGCCTGACCTACCGGAACCCGCCGCTGCAAGACACATTCCTCTTTTTGGGCGTTTTTCTGCGTGAAGCCCAGATCGGCATGGTCACCGCAGCCGTGGTTCTTTTAGGCGGGCTGGGTTACCTGGCCCAGAACACCCGGCTCGGTGTGGCATGGCGGGCCACAGTGGACGATCCCGAAATCGCCAAGAGTTTCGGCA
>CAZEIA010000168.1:0-7385 GCA_964512335.1 uncultured Desulfobacterales bacterium | reverse complement strand
ATATCAAAGGTTACCCGCTCACCCTCAATGAGCGTTTTGAATCCGTCTCCCTGAATGGCTGAAAAATGAACAAATACATCGCCCCCATCGTCGTTTTCGATGAAGCCATACCCCTTTTTCTCATTGAACCACTTTACTATGCCGCTTGCCAACTTCTTACTCCTTTAAAAAAGGTCACGAAAAGGGCCCTGAGTTGGATCCAGGGCGGTGAAAAGCCTGCGCCGGGCTGTCACTAACCTGATAAACGATCCCAAAACAGGGTTCCAGCCGTTTACGCAGATTGCATTATACGGCAATTCCAAAGAAAATCAAGCCGTAAAATAAATTTTTCCAATTTCTTCCAGCCCCCTTTTATTCGCCGGAAAGCGCCCGCTCCATTCGCTGTGCATAGTTGGTGCACTTAGCAGTTTGACGGTGCGTGCTGCGCGCCGTATCTGAGTCTGTAAAAGGCAGCCGGCCCCGTGGCTCGAGGCTTTTCATCGTTATTCTTGCCCGTGTGCCTGATTTGACCGGCACAGTTCGCAGTTTGCGACCTTTTTCCTGATTCTTCGTGCTCTTCGCATTCTTCGTGGTGGGAGGTGAAAATCAAAGCGCAGAAGGCACACGATAACAATTCACCCTGCACGCAAACCCCGCACACTTGACGTAAAGGATAAAAAAGGAGAGACTTTATTGCGGCATAGGCATGCTATAAGGCTTTCTGAATCGGACACTATATTCAGAGGCGAGTGAAAATCGCCGTAAAAGGAGGAGCGGACCGTGAGCGAACTTCTTGAAAAGGAGGCCCGCGTCGAAAAGGCCCTGCGGGAGGGAGACAAGCAATCTGCGGTGCCGGACCTCTACGACCTCATTGTTGCATATGCAAAACAGAAAAACTTCACCAAGGCTGAAGCCCTGAGAGAACGCCTGTTCGAGGCGGCCCCAATGGCCCTCAGCGAAATTGTAGAGTCAGGAGAAATCATCGAACAGGAAAAATCCGAGTCCAGGGACGAAGCCCACATTAAGGCCTTTGCCCTCTTCTACTCCTCACTGTCCACTGAAGAGAAAAACGCCTTTTACTTCGCCTTGAACCCGGTCCTTTTGGAAGCGGATCATCATGTTCTGAAAGAGGGCGAACGGAGCGGCCGCCTCTACCTCATAGACCAGGGCGAGGTCAAGCTAACCCATGGCGAAGGAGAACAGGAGGTCTCCTTGAAGACCCTCGGAACAGGGAGTATGTTCGGCGCGGAGACCTTTTTTTTCAGGACGGCCTTTTGTACATATTCCGCATACACGCTCACACAGGTTCGAGGGGGTGTCCTGGATAACTCAGTGCTCAAGGCCTGGAGGGAAGCCTTTCCAGGACTCGAGGGCAAGCTGGCCGAATACTGCTTCCGCTCCGGCGGGACCCAGGAATGGCTGGACCAGAAGGCTTTGCACCGCCGAAACCAGGACCGGATAGCCCTCTCCGGGACCACGGGGCTTCAACTCATGGGAAAAGAAAGAAAACCCATGGGAAAGCCTTTCAAAGGAGGGTTCATCGACATCTCCAAGGGCGGGGCGGCCTTCACGGTCCGCATCTCCAAACCGGAGACCGCCCGTGTCCTGCAGGGACGTCGGCTTCTCATAACGTGCAACCTTCCCTTGCAAAGAGGGACGAAAGCCCTGCGGACCTCGGGTCGCATCATCGGAGTCGAGCCCCTTCCCTTTAACGAATACTCGATTCGCGTTCGATTCGACAAAGAACTCCCTCAGGCCCTTTTGGACGACCTGGACCTTTCGTCCTCCGCCCAAAGCCCCGGTCTGGATCTTAAAATCGAGTAGCACGGCATTATGTGCGGACAAACATCTTTGTTGATGAAACCGATCAGGACCAAGGAGCAAAATTGATGACCCAATGGCGGACGTATCTCGAAAAACACAGGGAGAGATTCCTTGAGGAGCTTCTAGAACTCCTTAGAATTCCCAGCATTTCAAGCCTGCCGGAGCACGAGGCCGACGTGGCAAAGGCAGCCCAATGGGTCGCGACCCGCATGAACGCCGCCGGGATAGAGGCCGTGGAAATCCTTCCCACAGGCGGCCATCCCGTGGTCTACGGGGAGTGGCTTAACGCCCCGGGCAAGCCCACGGTCCTCATCTACGGCCATTTTGACACCCAACCCGTGGACCCCCTGGACCTGTGGGAGACCCCCCCGTTTGAACCGTCCCTTCGGGACGGCCGAATTTACGCCAGGGGGGCCAACGACGACAAGGGGAACATGTTTCTTCCCATTGCCGCATGCGAGGCCATGCTGAAGACAACCGGCTCCTTACCGCTCAATGTAAAATTCTTCTTCGAAGGGCAGGAGGAAATCGGGAGCCCGCAGCTTCCCGAGTTCCTGGCCCGTAACCGGGAACGCCTCTCGTGCGATCTGGTATTGAGCGCGGACGGGGGACAGTTGAAAGAGGATCAGCCCTGCCTTGTCATGAGCACAAGGGGCCTGGCCTCGCTTTTTCTGGATGTTCAAGGACCGGGTCACGACCTCCATTCCGGCACTTACGGCGGCACCATTGCCAACCCGATCCACGCACTGGCCCACATACTTGACTCACTCCACGACGAAGAGGGCCGTGTGGCTGTGAACGGGTTCTATGACGATGTTCGTCCCCTCAGCGAGGAGGAGCGGGAGGCCGTGGCGAGCGTCCCATTCGACCGGGAGGCCTACCTGGCGGAGGCCGGCGCCACGGAACTCTTCGGGGAGCCCGGGTTTTCCACCTGGGAGCGGGCCTGGTCCAGGCCCACCCTGGAGGTGAACGGCATCTATGGGGGCTTTCAGGGGGCCGGAGTCAAGACCGTACTTCCCAGCACGGCCCACGCCAAGCTCTCCTGCCGGCTCGTGGCGGATCAGGACCCCGAAAGAATCACAAGGCTCGTGGCCGAGCGCATCGAGCGGGCCACCCCTCCCGGTGTCAGGGCCACAGTCACCCTTGGAAAAAACGGGGCCGTGCCCTATCGCATTCCCAAGGACCATGGCGGTCTCGGCGTTGCCGCTTCCGTACTCGAAGACCTTTACGGAACCCCCCCTGTCCACGTAGGCATGGGAGGCACGATCCCTGTAAACGGGATCTTTCTGCGCGAGCTGAAGGCCTGCACCATTGTTTTCGCATTCGGGCTCCCGGATGAGCGGCAGCACTCGCCCAACGAGTTTTTCAGGCTCTCCGGTTTCGACCGGGGGCAACGGGCCTATGCAATGATCCTGGAGCGACTCGGGGAAGCCCGCTTTTACTAAGGAGAATCCCATGGACAAGGTTACACTTGAATCGAGGGGCGATGTTGCAATCGTCCGCTTGAACAACGGCGTCACCAACTCCATCAGCCCCGAACTCGTGGATGACCTGTCGCGCTCTTTTCGGCGGGCGAGCTCGGAATCCCGCGGAATCGTACTGGCCGGCGGGAACAAGTTCTTTTCAATAGGCTTCGACCTCCCCAACCTTCTCTATCTGGACCGTAAAGGCATGTCTGACTTTTTCTACGGCTTCGGTGATCTCCTTATGGAGATAACCACGGCGCCGCTGCCCACGGCTTCAGCGGTATGTGGTCATGCCGTGGCAGGGGGAACGATCCTCATGCTCACCACAGACTTTCGCATCGCCGCCTCGGGCAGGACCCTGGTGGGACTGAACGAAAGCCGGCTCGGGGTGCCCGTGCCCTATGCCGCGGACCTGCTCCTCAGGCATCTTGCCGGAGACCGGGTGGCCACTGATATCATGTATCGCGGAGAACTGCTGGAGGCCTCGAGGGTCGAGGAAAGCGGTGTAGTGGACCGTGTCGTTTCCAGGGAAGAGGTTGAAGACGGCGCCTTGGAGATCGTAATGGAGATTGCGGCACTCCCGCGGGAATCCTTTGCCGCCATCAAGGAAAACCGTGTCGATCCCGTCCGGGAACGTTACAAGCGGTACGGCCGGGAAAAAAATGAGCGTTTTCTGGATATCTGGTTCAGCCCGGCGGCCCAGGCAGGGCTTCGGGAAGCGGCAAAGTCCTTTTGAAGACCGGGACGCGCCGGTCCAGGAACTCTATCCAGCCCACCGTGACTGTGATTGCGTTTAGATCCTCCTCCACTCTTCCCCTAAGAACGTAGGCCCGGCTTTTTCCGAGCATGTGACAGAACCGCCGGTATTCCCGTGGGAAAAACACGGTCTCGAAGAGACCGGTCTCGTCCTCGAACGTAACGAACTTCATGGGGTCGCCCCGGCGGGAGTGGACCGTCTTACCGGCCACCGGCCACCCCACGAGAGTCACTGTCCGCCCCACGCGTGACGCAAGGTCCTTTGCCGGGCAGCGGGGCGTCCGCTCCAGGATACTCCCGTACCGCTTCAAGGGGTGAACGGTAAGGGGAAACCCCAGGGTCTCCACCTCGTGGCGAAGCCGGGTCTCGAGGTCCAGGGGACGACCCGCCAGGTGCGATTTTTCACCCCGCCCGGACCCCCTTGGACCGAAAAGCCGGGCCTGGACAGGGGTCTTGTCCCGATCAAAGAACCGCAGGGCCTGCCATAGGAGGGCGGGCCTCCGGTCCTCCTCCTCGATCCGGTCGAAGCACCCCGCCCGGACCAGTACTCGAACGTCCTGCAACCGGACGCGTGATCCGGTCCGATCCAGAAAGGATGCAAAAGAGACAAACGGGCCGTTTCGGTCCCGCTCCCGGATCAGTTCCTCAACTACCTCCCGGTGCAGGTCCCTCAGCTGCATGAACCCGACCCGAACGGCCCGCCCCTTTCCCGTGTAGGTGATGTCGCTCTGATTCACGTCCGGGGGAAGGAGCGTAAGGCCCATACGTCTCGCCTCCGAAAGGTATCCGAAGACGGAGTAGTATCCGCCGCCGTTGGAAACGACAGCGGCCATGAACTCGGCCGGGTAGTGGGCACGAAGCCAGGCCGACTTGTATGCCACCAGCGTGTAGCTGGCCGAATGGGGCTTGCAGAAGCTGTACCCGTCAAACCCCATCATCATGTCCCACGTGTCCCGGGCCACCTCCGAAGGCACGCCGTTTTCCACAGCCCCCCGAAGGAACCGCTCGTGAAAGTCCCTAAGCTTCTTTTCCCGATGCTTCTTGCTCACCACCTTCCGGAGGGTGTCTGCCTCGGCCGGATCGAAGCCGGCCAGATGAATAGCGGCCCGGCTCAGCTGTTCTTGAAAGACCATGACGCCCAGGGTTTCCTCGAGCACCGGCCTGAGGCGCGGATGGGGCGCATCCCATGGCGCCCCGTGAAGACGGGTCACCCAGTCTCGAATACTGCGGTTCGAGGCGGGGCGAATGATTGAGGTCACGATCACATTCAGGAGAAAGTGATTCTGCCGGGCATACTCCTCCGGAGTGAAGCCGCTCGCCACCTTGACAAGCACCTGCCTTGTAGCCGGACTCTCGAAGTAAAACACACCCATGGTCTCGCCCCGGTAGAAGACCTTCAAGGTCTCCGGGTCGTCCACAGGGTCCCAGCCGGCGTAGTCGATACGGCGGCCTGTATTACGCTCCACCATGGCCAGGGCGTCCCGGATCACGGCCAGGCTCCGGTTTCCCAGGAGATCGATCTTTACAAGGCCCGCCTCCTCCACGGCCTCCTTCTCCCACTGGAGCACCTGAACTCCGCCGGAGGATATCTCCACCGGACAGTACCTGCGCACCTCGTCGGGCACTATTACCACACCGCCGCAGTGGACCGAAAGATGGTTCAAGTGGTCTTCGAGCCGGACCGCCGCGGCCAGGATCTCGTCCCAGGGGGGATCGAAACGGAGCCCCTGCATTCTTGGATGCGCGGCCAGGTCCTCCCATACCTCCCGGAGCCTCCAGCCGAAACCGATCTTGCCGGTAACACGGCCGATCTCCCCGTCGGGGAGACCGAAGACCTTGGCCACTTCCCGGATGGCCGAGCGGGCCCCGTAGGTGTTATGGTTGGCCACCATGGCGGCCCGGCCATGGCCGTAGCGGGCGAACACATAATCCATGACCTGTTCCCGTTCGTCCCAGGCGAAATCCACATCGATGTCCGGCGGGTCCTCGCGGCCAGGGTTCAGGAACCGCTCGAAAAAGAGATTGTGCCGTATCGGGTCCACGTGGGTGATGCCCAGGGCGTATGCCACGATGGAGGCCGCCGCGCTTCCACGACCGCAGGACCGCGGGGCCCTGCGGATGATGTCGGCCACCACCAGGAAGTAGTGGGCGAAGTTCTTCTCTCGAATGATACCCATCTCGTGGGCCACCCGCCCCCTCACCGTCCGGGTGATCCGGCCGTACCGCCGGCGGCACCCTTCCAGTGTGAGCCGGCGGAGACGCTCAAAGGCCTCGTCGTCGCCCATACTTTTGAACCGGGGGAATACGAGCCGGTCCGGGAGCCGGTCCATCCTGCATCGTCCCGCCGCCCGAAGGGTGTTCCGGATCGCTTGCGGGGCATGGGGAAACCGTTCGATCATATCCAAGGGAGAGCACAGGATATTGTGATCCAGGGCGATATCGGCAGGGGTGAGGCGCGAGAGTTTCGTGTTCAGTGCCACGGCCCGAAGGATCCGGTGGAGCGGGAACTGGTCCCGGTCCAGGAGACAGACACGATTCGTGGCCGCGGGCGGGATGCCGCTCCGGCGGGAAAAAGCTATGCAACGGGCCATGCCGTGCCCCGGGGACACCTCCACAAAGAGGTCCTGGGTCCCATCCTTCCGCAGGGCCTTGAGCACCTCCGTGTCGTCCGAGATTACGACCAGGCCTTTTCGCTGCATCCGCAGGGCGGCTGTGAGGTCGAACTCCGGGTCGCAGTGGCGCGCGGAGATCAGGCGACAGAGGTTGGAGTACCCATTGTCGTCCCGCACCAGGAGGACCGCCCGGCGGGGCCCGGCAACAAGCTCGCTTCCCACCACTGGCCGTATGCCCGCCTCCCGGGCCGCCTCCAGGAATGGAACCAGGCCGTAGAGGCCGTTGGTGTCCGTCAGGGCCAGGGTGTCCATTCCCCGGGCCCTGGCCGCCCGGCAGAGGTCTTCCACATCGGGAATACCCCAGCCCCGGGAGTAGTGGGAGTGGACGTTGAGATGGACAAAACCGCTCATGGGGATGGTTCCGTGTGGTTCTTGGTTCTTGGTTCTTGGTTCGTGGTTCCTGGTTCCTGGTTCTTGGTTCTTGGTTCGGAGTTCGTGGTTCGTGGTTCTTGGGTAGGGGGACTACGGTGGTTGAAGAGCCTCTCGCTCCTGCGCTCCCGGGCTGGTCGATCCTGCCGGCTTGCCCTCGGAGATCCCTCCCCTGTTCCGCCGCCGATAAATCTATGACGTCCGAACCATTGGTGTGAGGCTTTTCCCTTAACAGCTGCGATACGAAGTATCGCACTCACGTCCGGCCCGAAGGGCCACGCCCCCAACGAATCGCACTGTAGCCGTAACGCGCCCGGAT
>CAZEIA010000167.1:7128-7471 GCA_964512335.1 uncultured Desulfobacterales bacterium | reverse complement strand
CAGGACCACCAGTTCGGCCTCGTCGCGTCCGGCCCGTTCGATGCCGCGGATGATGTAGTCACCGGTGGCCGGGCCGATCGCATCGGATACGGTCAGCAGCAGGGCCTGCTTGCGCACCTCGTCGCCGGACGCGGCGAGCAGCCAGCCCGCGGCGACCAGGAGCAGCGAGGACCAGAGGAGCATCAGGCCGGCGGACAACCTCGAGTCGTCGCGTCTGGGCAAAGGATGATGAGAGACGGCGGATCGGAGGAGATATGTCAAGCGTGCTCGACTTGATCGAAAACACTGTAGACCTTGACCGGTCGGAATACTACGCGGCCATCCTGGGTGAATCCCCCTCCCG
>CAZEIA010000167.1:0-7118 GCA_964512335.1 uncultured Desulfobacterales bacterium | reverse complement strand
AGGGGGGCCAAGTCCCCGTCCCTGTGGAATGCGGCCTTTGAGGTACTGGGCATCCCTGCGCTCATGCATCCCATGGATGTGCCCCCGGCCCGGCTCGGGGATGTGGTTGAAGCTCTAAAGAAGGACAGGCGTTTTGTGGGTGGAGCCGTGACCATGCCCCACAAGATGGACATATTGCCCTTCCTGGACGGGGTCGAGGAGGAGGCTGGTGTGATAGGGGCGGTCAACTGCCTGTATCGGGACGGCGGCCGGGTATTCGGCGCGAATACGGACGGCGCAGGCGCCCTCTGGAGTCTTCGGCAGAGGCTTGAAGACGGGCCGGCGGGGAGGACCGCGGTCGTGGTGGGAACGGGCGGAGCGGGCTTTTCAGTGGCCGCCTACCTGGCCGGGGCCCTGGGGGAAGAGGGGACCCTGCTGCTGGCCAACCGCACGCGGGCGTCCGCTGAAGGCCTGGCGGGACACCTCGAAGCCTCGTGCAGGACCGAAGTGGTTGAGTGGCCGGTTTCCGCCGGGGACGCCCGCAGGGCCTCCATCCTTGTGAACTGCACGTCCCTGGGGTTCGAGACCATGAAGAAGGACGCGCACGGGGCCTTCAGCCTGCGTCCTTACGCACCCCTGGGGCCTGTGGATGAAAGCCTCCGCGTGCCCGAAGGACCCGGTGCGCAACGGGAATACCTGTCCATGGCGGCCCGGTCCGTTGGGGACAATGTGGCCCGCAGCCTGGAGGTCCTGGCGGCCATGGATTCACCCCTGGTTTTTGACATCATTTACCAGCCCCGGACCACCATGCTTCTGTGCCTGGCGGGGACCCTTGGTTTTCCGACCATGAACGGGGTCTCCATGAACCTGGAGCAGGCGGTCATCGCCTTTGACAAAACGGTTGCAGCCTCCGGTCTGGGATCTCCGGGGCCCGAGCCCATACGAAGCATCATGGCCGGTGTCTGGTAGCGGCACTTTTCAACTGATAGAGGAAATGCAATGAAGGACATATCCAAGAAGGACATCACGAGCAATATCCCCCTGGTATGCCGGAAGGATTTCAATCGTGTGGTGAGGGCGGGCGATGTGCTGATAGGCCGTGACCACCCGGTGATAATGGCCGGGCCGTGCACTGTGGAAAGCCGCTCCCTCATAATGGAGACCGCTGCAGCCGTAAAGGAGGCTGGCGCGGACATGCTGCGGGGCGGGGTATTCAAGCCCCTGACCTTCCCGTATGGGGATCCCCTGGCCCAACCTGATACGGGCTCCGGCAGGCCGGCCCCTGATCCCATGAAGGTGCTGGACAAGAAGGACATGCTCAGGAAGGCCGAGAGGCGTTTTGCATATTTCAAAGAGGCGGGGGAGAAGTTCAACCTGCCCATTGTATCGGAGATCACGTTCACCGATGCCATGCCCATGATGGACGAATATGTGGACATGTACCAGATCGGTTACAGGCACATGTTCAACATGGATTTAATCATGGCCCTGGCCGGATCCCGAAAGCCTTTGCTGATCAAGCGCCATTACGGCGAAAGCCTGCGCTCCCTCCTGGGTGTGTGTGAACACTTCGAGGCCCGGGGCAAGACGGATTACGCTGTCTGCGAGCGGGGCGTGGTTGTTCCCCACACCCACAACGTGGAGTCGCGCGCGGTCCTGGACATCCAGGCCGTTCCGGCCCTCAAGGAATACGCCCCGAGCGTGCCCGTGATATTGGATCCCAGCCACGCCACGTTCAAACGATCCTACGTAGCCGCCATGTCGCGGGCCGCAGTGGCGGCGGGGGCCGACGGCCTGCTCATAGAGGTGCACCCGGATCCGGAAAAGGCCTGGGTGGACCCTCTCCAGGCACTGGGCTTCACGGATTTCAAGCGGCTCATGGAGGACGTGCGGGCCATCTGGAAGATCGTACACTGACCTCAGAATGATATCATGATGATCCTCGGCATACATTACGGGCACGATGCCAACGTGGGCGTCGTCAAAGACGGAAGACCCGTTTTCGCGATTTCCGAAGAGCGCTTGAACAGGAAGAAATTCCACCGGGGTTTCCCCTTCCTGTCCCTTCGGGCCGCCATGGAATACACGGGCCTCGATCCGGATCAGTTCGACGGGATAGCCCTGGTAAACCTCAATGCCCAGGAAGAGACACTCGGGGGAAACCGTGCGGCCTTTTACGACAGGATCAACAGGCCCATACCGCCTCTGGAGCGGATCCTGTCTCCTGCAACCTGCGTTTTCGACAACCTTTTCGGCACGGTGTTCAGGCGGAACAAGGCCATACGCCTGGTCCTCTCCACACTTCATGATCTGGGGTTCCCCCTCGAGAGAACGGAGTTCGTGGACCATCACCTTTCGCACGCGGCCGGGGCCTTCTTCCTGTCAGGATTTCCGGAGGCCCTTGTGATCACTTCTGACGGCAAGGGAGATCACGTATCGCACCGCACCTACCTTGCCGCTGAAAACGAGATCAAACAGGTTTCCGAGTCCTCCGCCCACGACTCGGCCGGGTTCTTCTATACCTGCATCACCTCCTACCTGGGTTTCAAGAAGCTGCGTCATGAGGGAAAGATCACGGGATTGGCCGCGTACGGGGATTTTTCCAGGGTGGGGCATGTTCCCTGCCCGCTCCGGTTCGAAGAGGCCTCGCTCAACTTCAGGAACACCCTGTTTTCCGAAAGGGAATCAACGAGTCCGAACCGGATCTATTTGAGGATGATCAGGGAAGACCCGCTTCAGGCCCTCAAGTGGCTGACCTCGTTCAGCGCAGTCCCCTCCGAGTACTCCCAGTATCGCCTGGAAGACTACAACCGGAAGCATTTCAAGGGCATAGCCCGCGAACACGTGGCTGCGTTCGCTCAGGAGCACCTGGAGGACATCGTGGTCTCCCTGGTGAAGGCCGCCGGGGAGAGGCACCCCTCGCCCTGTGTCTGCCTTGCGGGAGGAACGTTCGGCAACGTCAAGCTCAACCAGCGGATTGCGGATATCCCCTGGGTGGATCACGTATATGTCAAGCCGGCCATGGGAGACGGGGGACTGGGCGTGGGCGCCGCCGCATGGCTCCACTGGAAAAATAGGAAATGGGCCCATTCCCTGCTTGAAGACGTGTATCTGGGCCCCCGGTACGATGAGGACCAGGTGCTGGCAAGCCTGGATGGGAGCGGCCTCAACTACCGGCGTGTCCCGGATATCGAGCGGGCGGTGGCCGAACTGATCCGTGAAGGGGCTGTTGTCGGGCGCTTCACCGGCCGGATGGAGTGGGGGCCCAGGGCCCTTGGAAACCGGAGCATCCTGGCCGGCCCCGAGGACCCCTCGATCAACGATATCCTGAACAAACGCCTGAAGCGCACTGAATTCATGCCGTTCGCCCCCATCATTATCGCGGAAGACGCCCCTGATTATTTTGCCGGATATCGTGATGACCACATACCGTCACGTTTCATGACGATTACATATGATGTTTTTCCCGACAAGGTCCGGAAAATCCCGGCAGTGGTACACATTGACAACACCGCCCGCCCTCAGGTGGTGCACCGGAATCGGAATCCTTCGTTGTACCGGATACTGGAGGAGTACAAGCGGCTGACCGGCCTCCCGGTCCTTATCAATACCAGCTTCAATATGCATGAGGAGCCCATCGTCTGCACACCGGATGATGCGCTGCGTGCTTTCAGGCAGGGCGCAGTGGATGTCCTCGCCATTGAAAACTATCTGGTTGACAGGCTGCGCTGATACCATAACCCATAAGAGGTTTTTGACATGGACTATAATCAGGTTATACAGAAACTCAAGGGAACAGTAGTACCTGTTCCGGCACAGTTCCACGACGATCTGACGCTTCACCTGGATGCCTACAGCGAGCATATCGCCTTCCTTCTGGCTCATGATGTCAAGATCTTCTATCTGGCCCATTCCGCATCCGAGTTCGGATACATGACGCAACAGGAGCGGTTCACGGTGGCCGAAAAGGTGGTCAGCGCGGTCGGGGGCAAGGGAATAGTCATTGTCCAGGCGGTGGGGGGCAACTGGATCGACGAACAGATCCAGGAAGGCCGGGAGCTGTTCGCCCGCGGCGCGGCGGCCCTTGTGGTCAAGCCCATTGAGATCAGAGAAGGTGGCGCGTTCTTCCATTGCAAGTACACCCGGGGCGGGTATGCGCCGGACAGGCATGACGAGTACTACGTGGAATACATGACCAGGTTTGCTGAGGAGACGGGGGGCCCCCTCATCTTCCATGACAAGCCTTTTTCATCGGGACAGGGCCTTTCCATGGATGCCCTGGGCCGAATCGTGAGCATTCCCGCCGTGGTGGGGATCAAGGCGCATGTGGGCGATCCATGCACCCGGCAGGCCATATACAGCCGATTCGGCGACAGCGTGGCCTGCTTCGACGGGTTCGGAAAGACACTTGAGTTCTGGTCTCTCCTGTGGGGAGCCTCGGGCCGTCATTCATGCTGGTCGTGGTTCGATCCGGACCACGACAATGATTTCTACGAAGCCATGATGCAGGGGGATTTATCCCGGGCCGTGGCCCTGGTGAACAGAGAGTGGCCTCTGGCCCATGTCATCCGCAGGACCGGTTTCCGCGGCTATAAAGAGGTAATGCACCTGGTGGGACTGCCTTCCGGACCAGTCCGGCTTCCCGGGGAAGAGCTGAATAGAGCGCAGAGGCTGTCTATCCGCGAGGCCGCCCGAGAAGTGGGCCTCATCGGCTGAACAACACTGTGAATCAGCCTATGGATATGAGAATTCTTGTGGTCATTCCGGCACGCGGCGGGTCAAAAGGCGTGCACAGGAAGAATGAACTGATCCTGGGCGGTAAGCCCTTGTTCGTCCATGCGGTCAATACAGCTCTCAATTCGATTTATGTTGACAGGGTTGTTGTGTCCTCCGAAGACAGAGACATACTGGCAACGGCCCGAGGCCTTGGAGAGGGAATAGCCTTTCCGCGGCCCCCGGAGCTTGCAGGTGACAGGGCTCCTCTCATCGAGGTCAATCTTCACGCGTTTCGCCATTTCGAGGCCAGGGGGATCCAATACGATGCGGTCATAAGCTTTCAGCCCACATGCCCTTTTCTCAGCACTGAATCCATGGACAGGGGCATCGAGCTTTTTGCCGGCACAGGGTGTGACAGTGTCGTATCCATTGCCGAAATCGTCAAGGGGCACCCCTATATCGCCAAACGCCGCATGCAG
Source organism: uncultured Desulfobacterales bacterium (assembly GCA_964512335.1). GTDB lineage: Bacteria > Desulfobacterota > DSM-4660 > Desulfatiglandales > HGW-15 > JAIPEI01. The sequence goes on along the minus strand of CAZEIA010000167.1, from coordinate 1,944 downwards.
GACGGCCGGATCTCCGACTTCTCACCCATACCTCCCGGCGCCGTTGTTTCTCCGAGGCAGAGCCGCGAAAAGGCCTATTACCTGACCGGGGGGTTTTACATAAGGAGCCGCAATCTCCTGGCGCGTCCCGGCTTGGCGGGACACGGCCTGGGAGAGGATCCCCGAGGAGTCGTGGTCAGTGAAATCGAGGCGGTTGATATCAACAGCGAGTTGGACGTGAAATTCGTCCGTTTTCTTTTTCAAGAACAGAGTAAAGGCGCTCGGACATGAAGATTCTTTTGGTCAATCCGGCCAATACACAGGGTACAAAGCACTCCAGAAAAGGGATGTACGTCCCTCTGGGCATTCTTACAATCGCAACCGTTCTGTTAAGCCGGCTGAAGGACAGGGTGGATGTGCATGTAGTGGATGAAGATGTGGACAGTCTGGATACCCGCGGCATGAAGGACTATGACCTCGTCGGTTTTTACACGACCACGTTCAATTACGGCCAGGCGGTGCGTTATGCCCGTACCGCCAAGGAGTTCGGGTGCAGGACGGTTGTTGGGGGGCCACATGCCACGGTTCTGGCTCAAAACATCCTCAACAATCAGACCTGTTTCGACTATGTGTTGCGATACGAGGCCGAGGAGGCCTTTGTCCAACTGGTTTCCCTGCTCCTGAGCGGGGAGCCCGGGGACCGGGACCTCGAGGCCCTGCCCAACATGGCCTTCAGGCGGAAAAACGGTGAGGTGTCTGTGAGCGGGCAGGTCCATTTCACGGATCTCTCCACATTGCCCAACCCGTCAAGGGAATTCGTCCCCTTTGAGAAATACGTGGAGAACTACCATAAGATCTACCCGGAGATGCCGGAGGTCCTGCCCGGGTCCATCTATTCATCCAAAGGCTGTTCATGGAGGGACAAGACCGGGGGCTGCATATTCTGCGCCCGCCTGGAAGAGGGGGTCCGCTTCCGGCCCATAGCCCGGATCTGGGAGGAAATCGCCATGCTGAAGGAACGGTATGGCGTGAATTCCATATGGGACATCGCCGACGATAACCTGAACAACAGGGACTGGTTCATCAGATTCGTTGATGCGCGGCCCGGACATCTAGAGGACGTGGAGTTCTTTATTTACTCCAGGGTAAACCCCATCAGGCCCTGGGTGTTCCCGTATTTCGAGCGGCTGAACGTCCGGGAGGTCTTCCTGGGGGTGGAGAGCGGTGACAACCGGCTGCTGAGAGGATCGTTCAAGGGCCAGACCAGGGAAAGGTCCTTTCAGGCCATAAGGGACCTCAATGCGCATGGGGTGAAGTTCTACCCCAGTTTTGTTCTGGGCCTCCCGGGCGAGGACGTCGAAAGCCTCGAAATGACCTATTCCATGTGCCGGGAGATAGCCGAGATGGGCGGCCTGGACCGGATGTCCGCCACGATCCTTAAGCCCATTCCAGGGTCTTCGGCGTACAACCGGGTCCTAGAGAAGACCCGGCTGGGCAGGGATCTGGCCGCGGCCGACGATGTTGACCTGGGCTTTCTGGAGCGATACTGGGTGGAGTCCTTCACGGAGGTGGATTACGACACCATCGCTGAGTATCGTCTCAAGATCGAAGAACTCATGAAGGGGCTCCATGTCTTCGGTTCGGCCGTCCAGCGGGAGGAACAATAAGACCGGATCGTAGATTGGAGCAGGAGCATGCCGCGTAAAAGACCCAGGGTATCCATCATACTGCGTGCCAGGAACGAGGAGAAGTGGATAAGTTCCTGCCTGAGCGCCGTGTTTCGCCAGCGCTTTTCCGATTTCGAGGTCATCCTGGTGGACAACCGCTCCAAGGACGCCACTGTGGAAAAGGCCCGGGCATTTCCTGTGGAGGTCTTGGAAATAAATGACTTCCTGCCCGGTAAGGCGCTCAACCGGGGGATACGGAAATCCGGAGGGGAGTTTGTGGTGTGCCTTTCCGCGCACT
>CAZEIA010000166.1:0-7656 GCA_964512335.1 uncultured Desulfobacterales bacterium | reverse complement strand
TGGACTCCAAATACCGGGTGACCTGGGCCGAGGCCAAACGGCTGGTGGACGCCATCGCCGCATCATGGGTGGAGATGGGCATACCAAAGTCGGCCCGGATAATTATCCAGTCCCCCAACAGCGTATTCGGCTTTCTGGCCAGAATCGCCGGCGAGAGGGCCGGGCTCATTACCCTCACCGTATATCCCTATCTCCGCCGGCTTGAACTGGAATACATGGTTGAGAAGACCGAAGCGAGCGCCGTGGTCATTCCCAACGTATACCGTAATTTCGATTACCTGGAAATGTACAAAGATCTCCAAAAGCAGTTTCCTCACCTCGAGCACTTTTTTCTTTTTGACGATGAAGTGCCTGAGACGGCCCCGAAAGGGACCTATTCCCTGATCAAGACCGCCCACGAAAGGGCCGGCAAGCCCCTGGATGAAAACATGTTCAACGAGCGCAGGCTGGACCCCTTCTGGGACGTGGCGCTTCTCACCACCACGAGCGGCACCACCGGGATCCCCAAGCTCGTGGAGTGGCCCACTGCCCCGCGCATCTGCACGTCCAAGGGGCGGGTGGACATCTGGGGGCTCAACAAGGACGACATCACCATGGCCATCGCACCCCACGCAGGGGGAGCGGCCGGCACCCTTACCTACTTCGCAGCCCCTATTGCAGGCGCCAAGACCGTCATGCTGGAAGAGTTTTCCCCCGAAGGGGCACTGGAACTCATTCAGAACGAGCGCGCAACAGCCATCGGTGTGGTGCCAACCCACCTCATCCGCATGCTCGAAGCCGACCCCTCAAAATACGACTTGAGTTCCCTTCGCTTCATCCGTTCGGCCGGAGGCTATCTATCCCCTCAGGTCGGCGAAGAGGCCGAGCAGGCCTTTCAGGCGTCCATCACGAGCGACCTGGGGACCCAGGACAAGGGTTCGGTCTCCGGTTGCCGTGTGGAGGATCCTCCCGAGCTTCGGCGTCGGACCGTAGGCCGGATGCTTCCGGGGAACAAGGTCAGGCTGGTCGACGAGCAGGGAAACGAGGTGCCCGAAGGGGAACCCGGAATCCTTTACTTCCGGGGCCCCCATGCCCCGGCCGGCTACTACCGCGACGAGGAGCTGACAGCCACCGTATTCGATGATGACGGATGGACCACCACCGAAGACATCGTCAAGTTCGACCAGGGTTGCCTCTGGATCCTGGGCCGGGCCAAGGACATGGTCATCCGGGGCGGACAGAATATCTACCCCGCCGAGGTAGAGGGCCTGCTCAACGAGCACCCCAACGTGTCGTCCGTGGCTATCGTGGGCTATCCGGATCGGGAAATGGGGGAACGTTGCTGTGCCTATGTTATCCCCAAGCAGGGCGAGACCTTCACGTTCGATGAGATGAAGGACTTTCTTGTGAGCAAGCAACTGGCCAAGTTCAAGATCCCCGAGCGCCTCGAGATCGTGGATGAATTCCCTGCGGTGGGAGACTCGGGCAAGGTCAACAAGGAGACCCTGAAGAAGATGATCGCTGAAAAGGTGGCATCCGAAAAATAAGAGCGACTCACCACGAAGATCACGAAGCCCACGAAGAAGGACCCGGAAAGTTGCTTATTCCCTTCGTGATCTCCGTGATCTTCGTGGTGATTTTTCTGCTGTCGGCTGTTCTCATTCAGCCCCGATGAGGAATAACACCCCATGCCGAAAACCATTCTCGTGATATCAACCCTGGACACCAAGGGTCCGGAGACCATGTATCTGAGGGATAAACTGACATCCCTTGGCCTGAATACCCTCCTGATGGACCTGTCCATGCGGGGTGAGGGCACATCCCCCGCGGACATACCTCCCGCCGAGGTGGCAAAAGCAGGAGGAAGCTCCCTTGAGGAGATTCATGCATCACAAGAGCGATCCAGGATCACGGACATCACCATTGAAGGCGCTTCAAGGATAGCAAAGCGCCTTAACAAAGAGGGAAAGGCCGACGGGGTAATAGGGCTGGGAGGTTCCACCGGTTCCCTCATGGCCACCGAGATCATGCGGGCACTGCCTTTCGGCGTGGCCAAGTTCATGGTATCTTCGACGGCCGCCCTGCCTGGCCTTTCCACCCGATACATCGGCACAGGCGATATCGCGCTCTTCCACTCGGTGGTTGAAATTTCAGGCGTGACCGATCTCCTTCGAAATGTGCTGGACCGTGCCGCCCGGGCTGTTGCAGGAATGGTGGAGGACGATGTAGCCTCCCTCCGCGCAGCGAGCGGCCGGGCCGTTGCACTGACCATGCTCGGGCCATGCGAACAATGTGCAAGCGCGGTTCGAAAGGCCCTGGAGAAGGAAGGATTTCAGGTGATCGGTTTCTCGGCCGCCGGGATCGGGGACCGGGCCATGGAGGCCATGATCAGGGAAGGCCTGTTCCAGGCGGTGGTGGACCTGGCCCCGGGCGGAGTGGGCGAGCATCTCTTTGGATTCATGCGGGACGCAGGACCGGACCGGCTGGAGGCCGCCGGAGGCCTCGGCATTCCCCAGATAGTGTCCACTTGCGGCGTGAACCACATGACCCCTTCGAAACGCAAGTACAAGCCCGATTACGCCCAGCGGCGGAAGTATGACCTTGACAAACACAGGACCTGGATCAGACACTCACCGGAGGAACTCAGGGAGGTGGCCCGGGAGTTCGCTCGAAAGCTCAACGATGCCAGGGGTCCGGTCCGAATGGTCATTCCCCTGAAGGGATGGTCATCCGTGGATGCCCCTGGCAACTCGACCCACGATCCCGAAGAAGACCGGGAATTCGTCCGGGAGCTGAAGGTCCTGCTCAACCCCACGATCCCCATCGAGGAGGTGGAGGCCAACATGGAAGAACCGGCGTTTGCCGAGGCCGTGGTCCGGGCGGCCCTGGAGACACTCAAACAGTAGGGGCGATAAGGGTAAATTTATGAAAAAGCGGCTTGTGGTCGGTATCGCAGGGGCCAGCGGCGTTATTTACGGAGTCAGGCTCCTCGAGCATTTAAGGGACTCGAATGTGGAAACCCACCTCATCCTCTCAGAGGCCGGACGAAAGAACATAGAAATCGAGACCTCCCGCAGGGCCGAAGAGGTCGCGGCCATGGCCACAAAGGTCTATGATAATAGAGATGTCGGAGCGGCCCTGGCGAGCGGGTCGTTTCTCACGGACGGCATGGTGGTTGTCCCGTGCACCATCAAATCTCTGTCGGGTATTGCCAATTCCTTCACCACAAACCTGCTCATCCGCGCCGCGGACGTGACCCTCAAGGAAAAACGAAAGCTGGTTCTGGTTGTGAGAGAGACCCCGCTACACAAAGGGCACCTCAGGCTGATGAGCATGGCCGCCGACCTGGGGGCACACATCCTTCCCCCGGTCCCGTCCTTCTATCACGGCCCCAAAACCATCGAGGACATTCTGGACCAGACCATCGGGAAGGTGTTCGACTACCTGGGGATAGAACACAACCTGTTTAGGAGGTGGGGGGACCTTTCCCCTTAATCCTTGAGCCTTGGAGCCTTTTGCCTGGTTTTAACTAATGGAGAGGAGATATCATGCTATTACCCCGCTTCGAATACCATGACCCCCTGAATCTGGACGATGCCTGCCGCCTCATGGGTGACCTGGGGCAGGAGGCCAGACCGCTTGCAGGCGGCACTGACCTGCTTGTGAACATGAAGAAAAGGCTGCTTTCGCCCCGGCACCTGGTATCTCTCGGTCGAATCGAGGAGCTTCATGCGATGGGCCGATCAAACGGCGGCTATCGAATCGGCGCCTGCATGACTTCGGCCGAACTTGCCCAGGCTTCCGATATTCAGGAACGCTTCCCTGCCCTTCATGAAGGGGCCTCACGTCTGGGCTCCCCATTGATTCGAAACCTGGCCACTGTTTCGGGGAACCTGGTCTCCGCCCGTCCTGCAGCCGACCTCCCGCCTCCACTCATGGCATACGGTGCCTCGGTAATCCTGCGCAGCGCATCGGGCGAGCGGTCTATTCCCCTGGACGAGTTCTTCAAGGGACCCGGAGCCACTGTGGCCGAGCCCACGGAAATTATGGAGTCAGTGCATCTGGATCTTCCGCCCGCGCAATCCGGGGCAGCATACCTCAAACTTGGAATCCGGCAGACCCTGGAGATATCTATTGTAAACGTCGCAGCCTTCCTGGCACTGGAGGGCGAAACGATCCAGTCCGCCCGCGTGATCCTGGGATCGGTCGCCCCCACGCCCATCCGTGCACCTTCGGCGGAAAAGGCCCTGGCAGGGCAAAGGCCTTCTGCAGACCTCTTCGCCAAGGCGGCACAGGAGGCCGCCCGGGACGCCAGGCCCATAGATGACTTCCGCGCCTCAGCGGACTACCGGCGCGACATGGTGATCGTCCTCACACGCAGGGTGCTGGAGACCGCCCTTGAGCGGGCTCGCGCCTAGCTTTGTGCTCAAAATTCACGTTTTTTGATTTTCGGCCTCTTCGTGGTCTTCGTGCCCTTCGTGGTGAAGCAAAGTTTCTTTTCGAACAACCCGGCGTTTCTGCGGCCGGCAGCAGGGCCCTTTTCCAACGGAATCCAATTGTTATCCTTGGGAGAATAAAATGAAGCGACTCATAAGTTTGACCATCAATAATCAGAAAGTGGAAATTGCGGTACCTTTCAACCGGACCCTGGCGGACATGCTTCGCCTGGACCTCGGTCTCACAGGCACCAAGAAAGGGTGCGAGACGGGCGACTGCGGATCCTGCACGGTCCTTCTGGACGACCGTCCGGTGAATTCATGCCTCGTTCTTGCAGTCCAGGCGGACGGTAGGTCCGTGACCACCATTGAGGGAGTGGAGACGGACAGCGGGCTTCACCCTATACAGGCGGCTTTTGTGGAACACGGGGCCGTCCAGTGCGGTTTCTGTACCTCCGGTATGATCCTGAGCGCCAAGAGCCTTCTCGAGAAATCACCTTCCCCTGATGAGTTGGAGATCCGCACTGCAATATCAGGCAATCTGTGCAGGTGCACCGGATACCAGAAGATCGTCGAAGCTATCAGGTCCGCAGGAGAAACCATGCATAAATGACCTGTTGTTTCCCGCTGATTTTTATCAGCCGGCTGCATCGAGACCGACCGGCAACTTCGTCTAAGGCCCCAGTGGCCAGGCGACCCATAAAGGAGGAGCAGATGAGTTCCTACAGCGTTATAAATCGAAGAGCGCCCAGGTTGGACGCCCCGGACAAGGCCACGGGCCGCGCCAAATACATTGACGACCTTTCCCTGCAGGGCATGCTGTACGGAGCCCTTCTTCAAAGTCCCATAGCACATGGCAGGATACTGAACATAGACACCTCCGCGGCAGTCAGGCTGCCTGGGGTCAAATCCGTAGTAACCGCCGAGGACGCCGGTCTGGTCCATTACGGCGTCAGCCCTGCCCGGTATGACGAGACGGTATTCTGCCACGACCGCGTACGCTACGTGGGGGACGAGGTGGCGGCCGTGGCGGCCGTGGACCTCGAAACGGCCATGGAGGCCGTATCCCTCATCAAGGTGGACTACGAAGAACTGCCGGCATTGCTGACTTTGGAGGAGGCCCTTGCCGAAGGGGCGCCACAATTGCACGACAAGTACGCCGGCAACATCTGCTCGGAGGTTCACCAGGAGTTCGGAGACGTGGAAGCGGCATTAAAGGAGTGCGACCTGATCCGCACGGACACCTTCCTCAACAAGAGGCAAGACGGGGCATTTCTGGAGCCCAACGGCGTAATCGCGGACTACGACCTTAACGGGTACCTGACCCTTCACACCTCCACCCAGGTCCCTCACTATGTCCAGAGGATTGTGGCCATGGTCTTGGGACTCCCCGTTGGCAAGGTGCGCGTGGTCAAGCCCTACGTTGGAGGGGGGTTCGGGCCCAAGGCCGGGACCAACCCAATGGAGCTGGCCTCCTGCCTCCTGTCCATGAAGACAGGCAAACCGGTCAAGATGAACTACACCCGGGAACAGGTGTTTCTCTTTTCCAGGGCGCGCCATCAGTTCAGACACACCCTCACCACGGGTGTGAAAAAGGACGGGTCCCTCATGGCCCTGACAAACGAGTGCTACCTGGAGGGCGGGGCCTACACCAGCTTCGGCATCGCCACGGTCTATTATGCAGGCTCCTTGCTGGGCGCCCCTTACAGGCTTCCCAACATGAAGTATGACGGCTGGCGCGTTTATACCAACAAGCCCGCCTGCGGGGCCCAGCGCGGACACGGCGGCGTTGCGGCCCGGGCCGCTTGGGAGCAGCAGCTCGACTTGATTGCCGATGAACTCGGAATTGATCCTGTGGAGTTCCGCCTCAAGAACGCCATGGGCGCCGGGGATATTACCTGTAACGACCTCAACGTCAGCAGTTTCGGCATGAAAGAGTGCATACAGGCGGTCGCCGAGGGATCGGGCTGGAAAGAAAAGAGGGGGAAAATGCCCAAAGGCCGTGGCGTGGGCATGGCGTGCGGCTTTTTCGTTTCAGGTGCCGGATACCCCATCTACCGCTCCGACACCGCCCACTCCACCGTGGTCATCAAGTTGAGCGAAGACGGCGGAACCGCTCACCTGCTCACAGGATCGGCGGAGATAGGGCAAGGTTCGGACACAGCCATGGCCATGATAGCCGCAGAGGCCCTGGGTGTCCCCCTGGATCACATCCGGGTCAGCTCGGGGGACACCGAATACAGTGTGGACCTGGGGGCGTATTCGAGCCGCCAGACCCTCATGACCGGCCACGCAACCAAGCAGGCGGCCGAAAGCGTCAAGAGTCAAGTCCTTGAAGTCATCGCCGACGCCTTGAAATTGCCTTTCGAGGAGTTGGACGCAAAGGACGGGCACATAATTTTCAGCGGCAATACACCGGATTTCTCAGCTCTCCGGACACGATACATAAAAGAACACCGGGGCTTTACTGACAACCCCACGGAAGAAGAAGCCCTGACGTTCAAGGAGGCCGCCCGCATAGCCTACCTGGAAAAGGGGACCATTGTTGGGACCGGCAAGTACAAACCGGGCGAACTTGGAGGCAGGTTCAAAGGTGCGGCCGTGGGGACATCGCCCGCGTACGGTCCCAGCGCCCAGGTGGTCGAGGTGAGCGTGGACATGGAGACAGGCAAGGTCACGGTGGAGAAGATGACCGATGCCCATGACTGCGGTCTGGCCATAAACGTCACCTCTGTGGAGGGGCAGATGCAGGGTTCGCTTTCCATGGGCTTGGGTGAAGCCCTTTTCGAAGAGGTCAAGTTTGATGATAAGGGGCGAATCCTGAACGCCAACCTGGCTGAGTACAAGATACCTACAGCCCTTGACATGCCCAACGTAGACGCAATCATTGTTGAGAGCAACGAACCAAACGGACCCTTTGGAGCCAAAGAGGTGGGAGAAGGGGCGATCATGCCCACCATCCCCGCTATCCTCAATGCAGTGTCCGATGCCGTCGGCGTCCAGATCCGCGAGCTCCCCCTGACCCCCGAACGGGTATATATGGCCATCAAGGAGGCACGCGAGAAAGGAAAGCTTTAAAAAGCAGGTGTTGAGGTGTTAAGGTGTTGAGGTGATTAAGTGGTTAAGTGATTAGGTGGTTAAGTGATTAGGTGTTGAGAACGAAACATAAAGAATGGGAGATACGGTTCTTTTCCACGAACCAGGAACTAAGAACCAGGAACCACGAACCAAGAACCACGAA
>CAZEIA010000165.1:0-7924 GCA_964512335.1 uncultured Desulfobacterales bacterium | reverse complement strand
GCGGACATCATCGCCGTGATCCGCCACACGGCCCAGAGCCTCCTCGATTATGTTCCGGAAGACGGGAGCATCGAGGGTGTGGGGGGAACCATCGCCAACCGTGAGAACTTCCGGGTCATGCGCGAGGCCCTGGACGAGGTCTCGGAGGAACTGGGAAGGTATGTCTACCTGACCAACTACTGCTCGGGCCTGTGCATGCCCGAGATGGCCGTGCTGGGGGCAGAGGAGCGTCTGGACGTGATGCTCAACGATTCCATGTACGGAGTGATCTTCCGGGACATCAACATGGTCAGGACCTTCATTGATCAGCATTTTTCGAGGGCCCTGCTGGCCAGGGCCGGCATGATGATCAATACGGGCGAGGACAACTACCTCACAACCTCCGACGCGTTCGAAAAGGCCCATACCGTGCTGGCCAGCCAGTTTATCAACGAGCAGTTCGCCCTCAAGAGTGGGCTTGCGCCCAGGCAGATCGGCCTGGGTCATGCCTTCGAGATTTCGCCCAAGCTCGAGGACAGCTTCCTGTACGAGCTGGCCCAGGCCATGATGGTGCGCCGGATCTTCCCCGATTGCCCGGTCAAGTACATGCCGCCCACCAAGTACATGACCGGTAACATCTTTCAGGGCAACGTGCAGAACGCCTTGTTCAACGCGGTCTCCGTGCTTACGGATCAGAGCGTGCATCTTCTGGGCATGCCCACCGAGGCGATTCACACGCCCCACGTGCATGACCGGCACCTGAGCCTCGAGAACGTGGATTACGTCTTCAAGGCTATGAGGCACCTGGGCGAGGACATCATGTTTCGGCCGGGCGGCCGGGTCGAGTCCCGTGCCCGCAAGGTTCTCGCCGATGCGGTGGACATGCTCGAGGAGGTTGCCGGGATGGGCCTGATGGAGGCCATCTCCAAGGCCATGTTCGCGGACATCGCAAGGACCCGCGAAGGCGGCAAGGGACTTGAGGGCGTGGTGTCCAAGGCCGATGATTACTGTAATCCTGTTTCAGACCTCCTCGAAGAGGAAAGGGCTGCGTCATGAATGAGCGGATTGGTCAGGTGACTGCTTACGGTGATACGCACGGGGACGGCGCGGTCCAGCTTTCCTTCACCCTTCCCGTGCCGTCCGGGGAAAAGGCCAGGCAGGCCGCCCTGATACTGGCCGCCAAGATGGGCCTGCAGGAGCCCAGGGTGGTATTGATGGACCCCATTGATCCGGCGTTCACGTATTTTATCCTGTATGGGCGGATGCGGGAGTCCGTGGACTTTTCTTCCATTCAGGTTCACGAGGCGGAGTACGAGGTCATGGCGCCGGATGAGATCAACCGCTTCATTCGCGAGACATTCGGACGAAAGCTTGTGGTCATAGGGGCGTGCATCGGGAGCGACGCGCACACAGTGGGCATCGATGCCATCATGAACATGAAGGGCTATGACATGCACAAAGGCCTGGAGAGCTATCCGGAGATTCGGGCCCTTAACCTCGGCGCACAGGTGCCTTGCGAGGCCCTGGTGTCCAGGGCCATGGAGGAGAAGGCCGACGCTGTTCTGGTTTCCCAGGTGGTCACGCAGAAAAACGCACACTTGAAGAACCTTACGCGCCTTATCGAGATTTTGGAGGCGGAGAGCGTCGCCGAGGAGATGGTGCTGATTGTCGGAGGGCCCCAGGTGACGCCGGAGCTGGCAAAGGAACTGGGATACGACGCAGGCTTCGGAAGGGGGACCCATCCTGAGCATGTGGCCTCTTTTCTGGTCCAGGAGCTTGCCAGGCGGAAGACGAAGAAGGGGTAAACATGGAAAAGCTTATCATCACCGCGGCTCTGGTGGGTGCGGAACTCACCCGCAGTGACACACCCTATCTTCCGCTGACGCCCGCGGAGATAGCCGAGGAGGCTGTTAGGGCCTGCAACGCCGGGGCGTCCGTATTGCACCTTCACGCCCGGGACGGGGAGGGGAATCCCACCCAGGACAGGAAGGCATACCGGGAGATAATCAACAGGGTAAGGGAACGCTGCGATGCAGTGATCCAGGTCTCCACGGGCGGAGCTGTGGGCATGAGCCCGGAGGAGCGGCTTCAACCGGTCTCCCTCGGACCTGAGATGGCCAGCCTGACAGCCGGAACGGTGAACTTCGGGGACGAAGTCTTCCACAACCCGCGGGACCTCATGGTCCGCTTTGCCGAGGCCATGCGTGAGCACGGGGTGAAACCGGAGATCGAGATATTCGACGCAGGCATGGTGGCCAATGCCTTGTGGCTGGTTCGAAAAGGGCTTGTGGATGAACCCCTCCATTTTGATTTCGTGCTGGGTGTGCCGGGGGCGCTTCCCGCGGGCATGAAGAACCTCCTCTATCTTTCGGAATCCATACCTCCGGGTTCCACCTGGTCCGTGGCCGGCATAGGTCCGAGCCAGCTTCCAATGGCAGCCGCGGCTGTCATAATGGGCGGGCACGCCAGGGTAGGGCTGGAGGACAACATTTTTTACAGGAAGGGTGAGAAATCAGAGGGAAACGCCCCGCTGGTGGAGCGTGTCGTCCGCATCGCACGGGAACTCGAGCGGGACGTGGCCTTACCGCAAGAGGCGCGGGCGATCCTGGGAATCGATAGATGAGTCTGTGGGACGCGGTTCGGCTGAGCGGGTGCCGTTCTGTGGCCGTTTTCGGCATGGCCAAGAATGCGGGTAAGACGGTGGCCCTCAACCACCTGGTCGACGCCGCCGGCAGGGAGGGTATCTCCCTGGGCTTGACCTCGATCGGCAGGGACGGTGAGGCGTGGGACGTGCTCATTCATCGCCGGAAGCCGTCGATTCGCTTGGCTGAAGGGACCCTGCTGGCTACGGCCGAGGCATGCCTGAAGGCGGGAACGGCCCGGCTCGAGACCCTGGAGACATCCCATATAGCCACACCGCTGGGGCCTGTTCGCATAGCCCGCGTTCAACACTCCGGCCGCGTGGAGGCGGCGGGGCCCAGCCGGGTGGAGCAGCTTCGCGAAATAGTTGGACGGCTTTTCGACCTCGGCGCGTCATTGGTCCTGGTGGACGGCGCCATTGACCGAAGGGGTCCTGCTTCCCCGCGGGTGACCGAAGGATGCATCCTGGCCACAGGGGCGATCCTGGGCGAGGATCAGGGAGAGGTGGTACGACTTACCTGTGAGCGGGTTCGGGAGATTACCCTGCCCAGGGCCTCCTGCGGGAACAGGTCTCTATGGCAGGCGGGCCGGGTTGTGGTGCGGATCGGGGAGCGGACTGAGTCGTTTTCCTCTGCCGAGGCCTTGAAAGAGAACTCGAAAATCAGGTACATGATTCGAGGACATGAAGCGTTGGTCCTTGCCGGAGGGTCACTGACGGATCAGTTCCTGCGCGGGTTGACAGGAGAGCGGGTTCGGGTCGTGGTTCGTGACGCCACCTGTGTCTTTGTGGATGATCGAATCATCCGGCAATTCGAACGCGACGGAGGGCGCATCGAGGTGATTGAACCCCTCAGACTGATTGCCGTCACCGTGAACCCCTTCTCCCCGGAGGGGTGGTCTTTCGATGCAGGATCCCTTTTTCGGGCCGTCCGGGACGCCCTTCCCGGCGTCCCTGTGTTTGATGTTGCGGCCGGCCTTGGGCCGGGTTGAAGACTTTAAGGAGGAGGCAGATGTTGAAACCCATGGAAAAAGGATGCCCGTTCGGATCTCATCGCGTGCTGGAGCCCAAGGGGACGCTTCCCCAGGCGGCGTGGAAACTGGACAACACCATGGAGCCGTGGGACAATGAACTTCTTATCGACGTGGACAAGCTGAACATCGATGCAGCGAGTTTCAGACAGATCAGGGAAGAAGCGGGCGGTGATAAGGAGAAGATAAAGGAGATCATACTCAGGACAGTGGCTGAGCGGGGAAAACAGCACAACCCCGTTACCGGTTCGGGGGGCATGCTGCTGGGATCCGTGAACCGCGCAGGCGAAAATTTCCCGGACAATGTCACTCCGGGAGAGCGAATCGCCACCCTGGTATCTCTAAGCCTTACGCCTCTACGGATCGACCGCATTCTCGAGGTGGACGGGGAGCGGGACCAGGTCAGGGTCGAGGGCCGGGCCATCCTGTTTGAAAGCGGCATATGGGCTTCAATCCCGGACGATCTTTCCGAGGACTTCGCCCTGGCCATGCTGGATGTGGCCGGTGCGCCTGCGCAGACGGCCAGGCTGGTTCGTCCGGGGCAGACCGTTCTGGTTATCGGCGGGGGCGGCAAGTCCGGCCTCCTGTGCATGTATGAGGCCCAAAGGAGGACCGGAGTCACCGGGCGGGTCGTGGGCGTTTCCTACAGTGAGAGGGGTTGCGGCCGCATCAGGGAATCAGGTTTCGCGGATGTGGTCCTTCAGGCGGACGCCACCCGCCCTCTGGACTTCTTTCATGCACTAGCCGGCGCATTGAACGGGGAGCTGGCGGACACAACCATCAACTGCGTGGACGTCCCAGGTACTGAGATGGCCTCGATCCTTGCGACCCGGGAGGGTGGTTCCATATACTTTTTCAGCATGGCCACCAACTTCACCTCGGCCGCCCTGGGCGCCGAGGGAGTGGGAAAAGACGTCCGGATGCTTATCGGCAACGGGTACACCCGGGGGCACGCGGAGATCGTTCTGGACATCGCTCGTAAGATCGGGCATCTCTTCTGATCCTCGGACGATCGCCTTGACAGCCAGGCCTTTCGTGTGATACTTCGATACACCGACAGCGCCGGGGAGCCCTGGCTTTGCCGGCTCCCCGCTCCACTGATGCAATACGTTTCCTGCGCCGCCCGTGATTCGGATCCTTGTGCCTCATGCTTCGTTAAGAACAGGTTTTATGCTCTCGTATCGGCCTGAAGGCCTATGCATGGTATGCCGTTTTGCACCCAACAGGTGAATCCATGGAGAAGAGCCCTCCCCCCGCACTCCTTGCTGAAGATATTTACAAGCGTTTCGGTTCCCTGGAAGTATTGAAGGGGGTCACTGTGAGTGCCGAAGAGGGGGATGTCATCGCACTTATCGGGTCGAGCGGCTCAGGGAAGAGCACTTTCCTGAGGTGTATCAACCTCCTGGAGACGCCCGATTCGGGCAGTGTCTACCTGGGAGGCGAGCTGGTAAGGATGAAAAAGAACCGTCGTGGAGAATCGGTCCCAGAGGACTCGAAACAGGTGGACCGCATTCGAACCAAGCTGGGCATGGTGTTTCAGCACTTCAACCTCTGGACTCACATGACGGTACTTCAAAACGTGATCGAGGCCCCGGTTCACGTCCTGCACAGACCCAAAAAGGAAGCCCTTCAAAAGGCCCTCGAGTTTCTGGAAAAGGTGGGGATTGTCGAGAAGGCCCATCATTATCCGTCCCAGCTCTCGGGAGGTCAACAGCAGCGTGCCGCAATCGCCAGGGCGCTTGCCATAGAGCCGGAGGTCCTCCTCTTTGACGAGCCCACGTCGGCCCTGGATCCGGAGCTGGTGGGCGAGGTGCTTCGAGTCATTCGGCAGCTCGCCGAGGAAGGGCGTACCATGCTGGTTGCAACCCACGAGATGGGGTTTGCAAAGGAGGTGGCCTCCAATGTGGTTTTCCTTCATGACGGTTGTGTCGAGGAGCAGGGTCCGCCCGAAAAGATGTTCGGGGATCCTACATCCCCAAGGTGCCGCCAGTTTCTGGCGTCTTTTCTCTGAGAGTTTTTCGCCGCTACGGACAAGAGGATTTAGTTGTTAAGCTGTTGAATCGGCGATCCGGATTTTGAGCCGATAAAATCAGTGAACCCGCGACCTGCGGGCCACAGACACGGCCTGTTCTGTCTTGAAGAACCAAGGGGTTTTGGGATAGATCACATTTTTTCACCAATGAAAAGGAGGGAGAGCATGAAGAGGTTTAACAAAGTTTTGACGTGCATGATTATCATGGCCTTAGCGGGTTTTTTTGCGGGAACGGCCGGGGCCGGGGACTGGAAAAATGTCCGGATCGGGACGGAAGGGGCCTATCCTCCATTCAACTATGTGGACAAGGACGGCAACCTCCAGGGTTTTGACATCGACATCGCAAAGGCCCTTTGCGATGAGATGGGCGTTAAGTGCGAGTTCGTAATCCAGGACTGGGACGGGATCATTCCAGGACTCCTGGCCAAGAAGTACGATGCAATCATCGCCTCCATGTCCATCACGGAGGAGCGTAAGCAGAAGGTGGATTTCACGGAGAAGTACTACCTGACTCCGGCCCGGTTTGTGGCCAAGAAGGGCGCCGGCATCGAGGTCTCCAAGGAAGGGCTCAAGGGCAAGACCGTGGGTGTCCAGCGCGCCACGATCCACGAGAACTTTCTCAGGGACAACTTCGGGGATGCGGTGGATATCAAGTCATATGCCACCCAGGACGAGGCCAACATGGACCTGGCTTCAGGACGTGTTGACCTGGTGATCGCGGATGCCACGGTGCTCCTGGGCGGTTTCCTGGAGACCGACGCCGGGAAAGACTACGAGTTTGTAGGCCCCGGTTTTACGGATGAGGAGTGGTTCGGCGAAGGCATTGGAATCGCTATCCGCAAGGAGGACGACGACCTGCGTAAGATGTTCAACGATGCTATTAAGGGTATCCGGGAGAAGGGCGTTTACCAGGAGATCAACGCCCGCTACTTTGACTTCGATGTATACGGGGAGTAGTACCAGAGGCTCTTGACCCCATCGTCGTATGCAAGGTGGGTCACGCGTGGGATGCGGCCGCGCGTGACCCACGGTCTCCTCAACGCGCACCGCGCCACCGGTACCGAACGGAGTCACGATTGATCGATCTGCAAGGCTATGGCTGGCTTCTCCTTAAAGGACTGCAGCTTACCATCCTTGTCGGTCTTGCTTCCATGGTGATCGCTATCTTCCTCGGCCTGATCGGCGCCTGGGGAAAGCTGTCCGGCGCGCGTATCCCCAGGATGGCGGCGGGGACATACACCACCGTCATTCGCGGCATTCCCGAACTAGTCCTCATCCTGCTTGTCTACTACGGGGTTCCCACCCTGATCCAGGACATAACCGCTGCGGCCGGCAGGGAAATCATCGTTGACTTGAATCCCTTCACGGCCGGGGTGGCAACCATAGGTTTCATTTACGGGGCCTTTGCCACGGAGGTCTTTCGCGGGGCCTACATGGCGGTCCCCAAGGGCCAGATGGAGGCGGCCCGTGCCATGGGCATGAATTCGGCCCTGACCTTTCGGCGGATAACCCTTCCCCAGATGTGGCGCTTCGCTCTGCCGGGCTTGGGCAACGTATGGATGGTCCTGATCAAGGCCACGGCTTTGATTTCGGTCATTCAGCTTCCTGAACTCATGCGCAATGCAGACATCGCGTCACGGGCCACGCGGATGCCCTTCACCTTCTACTTCGCCGCATCTCTCCTGTATCTGGTGATCACCATAGTATCGATGGTCCTTCAGCAGAAGGCGGAGGCCTGGGCCAACCGAGGCGTGAGGAGGGCCTAGGGCATGGTGTTCGATATCATACTGGAAAGCCTGCCGCGGCTCCTCAACGGGACCTGGGTCACCATCCAGATCACGGGTTTGAGTGTTCTCATAGGGCTGTGCCTGGCCGTGCCCCTGGCCCTCTTGCGTGTCTCCCCCAACCCGTTCTGCTGGATGCCGGTGTACGGGTTTATTTTCTACTTCAGGGGTACCCCTCTCCTGGTCCAGATCTTTCTTATCTACTACGGAAGCGGGCAGTTTCAGGAGTTTCTCAGCCAGGTGGGACTCTGGACCTTCTTTCGGGAGGCCTATTTCTGCGCCGTCCTGTCGCTTACCCTTAACACCGCCGCATATACGGCCGAGATCCTGCGCGGCGCCATCCAGGGAGTCGCCTGGGGCGAGATAGAGGCTGCCAGGGCCTGCGGCATGTCCGGCGCCCTGCTTTACCGCAGGATCATTCTTCCCAAGGCGTTTCGCCTGGCCTGGCCCGCCTACACCA
>CAZEIA010000164.1:0-8081 GCA_964512335.1 uncultured Desulfobacterales bacterium | reverse complement strand
GACCCTCGCGCCTACAACGACTGCAAAGAAGTGAGTGCCGAGCGGATTCGAGACAAGGAGCGCGCCAATTTCTGTGATTTCTTCCTCCCTCGCGGCACCAAGGTTGCCAATCGTGGGTACGGCATAAAGCGGGGGGATGCAATGGAGGCGCTCGAGGCCTTGTTCAAGAAGAAATGACATAACAACGGCCCTTCGTGAACAAGGGAGGGATTCAAGGACAAGCCATGGAATTAAAGCGGAGCTTTGAAACGGTGGATCAGGTTATGGAGGCCATGAACTCGGGTCGCTACATCGCGGACCGCCCTCTGGCGACTGTGATTTTTCTTTCGAACAGACTCGGTAAGCCTCTGTTTTTGGAGGGAGAGCCCGGCGTGGGTAAGACCGAAGTCGCTCTGGTCATGTCAAGGCTGTTCAGGACCAAGCTTATTCGCCTGCAGTGTTATGAAGGTCTTGACTCGGCAGCGGCCCTTTATGAATGGAATTATCCCAAACAGCTTCTTCACATCAGAATGACCGAACGCGAAGGGCGGGACCGAAAGGATATCGAGTCCATGATCTACGGCCCCGAGTTCCTGATCCGGCGTCCCCTGCTGGAGGCGATCACGCCTGAGAACGGCCGGCCTCCAATCCTGCTCATAGATGAAATCGATCGCGCCGATGAGGAGTTTGAAGCCTTTCTGCTGGAGGTCCTGGCTGATTTTCAAATTACAATTCCGGAGATCGGGACCCTGAAGGCACAGGAACGCCCAATGGTGGTAGTCACATCGAACCGCACACGCGATGTGCATGACGCCCTCAAGCGCAGGTGCCTCTACCATTGGATCGATTATCCTTCATTTGAAAAGGAATACAGTATCCTGAGGGCCAGGCTTCCGGCGATAGAAGAGAGGCTTGCCGCGCAGATTACCGGATTCATGCAGCGACTCAGGCAGGTGGACTTTCTAAAGAGGCCCGGCGTCTCGGAAACCCTGGACTGGGGTGCGGCCTTGATCGCAATGGAACGCTCCCGCCTGGATCCGTCCCTGGTTGAAGAGACCCTCGGCTGTATTCTCAAGTATCAGGATGACATCCGCCGTTTCCGTGATGAGGTATGGGTTGATTTCGAGACCAGGGCCGGGTATCTGGGTGAAGGGGGCCCGGAGTGACGACGGTTCAAAGACAATGGAGAACCAGTAAAGACGGCCTGGTTCATCATGTCATCCGGTTTTCCGGTTTTCTGAAGCAACATGGTTTCAAGGTCTTTCCCTCATCTGTGCCCGAAGCGCTCAGTTCATTAGAGGCCCTTGGGCCGACAGGCCCAAAGAATATGTACTATGCCCTGCGGGCGAATATGGTGCACTCCGACCTTGAGTGGCGCCTTTTTGACGAGCTTTTCCGGGAATTCTGGTTCTTTGGTCCTGAAAAGGGACCGGCCGGGAAGAAATCTCCTGAGAAGAACGCAGAGCCCCTCCTCCCTGAAGACTCGTTTCAGCAGGCCTGCCTGGAGGTCGGCGTGATCGACGATGATCAATGCGACGATCCCGCCAGGGAGAAGGAATGGCTCGAAGGGGCCGTCTACAGCCCTGTGCCGTCTTTCGAGGCCAAGACCTTCGACAGGCTCGGGCCGGAAGACATCCGTTTTGCGCGCCTCGCCTTACGGAATATGATCACCCCGTTTCGTTTCGCCGCTTCTCGGCGGAAAAGAAAATCCCGCAAATCAAAGGATATGGATTTCAGACGCACCTTCAAGGAGAGCCTGAAGGCGGGAGGACTTCCCCTCAGGTTGTACCACAAGAAAAAAAGGAAGCGGCTCAGAAAACTGTTGGTGCTGGCAGATGTCAGCGGTTCCATGGACCGTCATGCTCGTTTTGTAATGCCTTTTTTGCTGGGCATTAAGGCAAGCGGCGTCCGGGCCGAGGTCTTTGTTTTCTCAACGAGCCTGACATACATATCTCCCTTGTTGAGAAGACACTCTGTGGACCAGGCCCTCGACCGCCTGTGCGAGATTACGCCGGACTGGTCAGGGGGGACGCGTATCGGGTATTCACTCAGGCAGTTCAACCGGGAATACGGTGACAGGATGCTCACGAGCAAGACCGTGGTGGCGATCCTGAGCGACGGGTGGGACCTGGGGTCCAAGGAGATTCTTCGCAACGAAATGGCCGCTATTCGGGGAAAGGCCCGCCGGGTGGTATGGCTTAATCCGCTGGCGGGGGATCCGGACGTCCAGTCCCTGTGCGGGGGTATGAGGGCGGCGCTTCCTTACATACACCACGTTCTTCCGGCTGACAGCCTCAGGAGTCTTATGCGGGCGGGTCATGTGCTGGCGGGTGTGTTGAGGGATCATTGATGAGGGAAAAAATTATTGACGCCGAGATTGGCAAAAAAGACCATTTCTGGATGGAAACTAATGCGTTTCATCGATTACACGCACCCCTTCAGGGATTGTGAATGAAAAAAATCCCTCTTCGAATGTCTCGCGTTCTTCCACTGAATCAAGTTCAAACCGCGTAATGTTTCCCACCGCGTTGTGGATTTCCACGCTCCTGAGGCGGCAACCCCCGGTGACCTCCAGGACGATGGAGTCCGTCTGGGACCAAGGAGGGTTCGGGACCAGGCGGATCCGCCGGTCCCCTTTGTCGGTGTGCCCCTCCCAGATCACATCGAAGCTTTCTTCCACATCTCTGAGCCCCTGAAACACGTCAGTCAGGGCCTTCAGCTCCTGCCCCATGGTCTCGGCGTGATACCGGTAAACCCGTTTTTCCACGGGGATGTACCACCAGAGGGTTTCGCCGTCTGCGACAACGGTCTCTTCCCGGGGGTCCTCCTGTGCGATCTTTAGAAAGTGAGGCGGCTTAAAATACATGCGGCCCCTTGCCGGGTCTTCTCCTTTGCCGCCCCCAAGGAGCATAGTGGAAGAGGTGAAGATAAGACGTTCGTAAGGTATGCTGAGGCCTTTCAAATCACCCAACTCGGCTCGAAGGCAATCCACGACATCCTGCCGTGGATCATCGGCCGCCGTGGTCGCGGCCGGCATCAGGAAAAAAACAGCTGCCGTGACAATCAGTCTCTTGAGGCAGGCCCATGCCTTGCCTGGTTCTCTATTCATGAATCCTCCCTTCGGCCGTAGACTTCTCGAGGCCGCACGCCGTCGGACGGGCCGACCACGCCCTGCTTCTCCATGGCTTCGATCATTCGGGCGGCCCGGTTATATCCCACTCGGAGCTTCCTCTGAAGACCTGAAATGGAGGCCTGGCCGCTTTTCATCACCACTTTAACGGCCTCATCATATTTTTCATCGAGTTCCAGGTCCTCGTCGCCGGTTTCGTCGGACCGAGCCACCTTTTCGAGTATAGCGGGATCGTATTCGGGTTTCATCTGTTCTTTGAGAAAATCGGTTACACTTTTTACTTCGTTTTCCGAAATAAAGGCCCCATGAATCCGCGTAAGACGGCCGACCCCCGGAGGCATATACAGCATGTCGCCTTCACCCAGCAGGTGTTCGGCCCCTATGGCGTCCAGGATCGTGCGGGAGTCAACCTTGGACGAGACCTGAAAAGAGATGCGCGTGGGCAGGTTGGCCTTGATGACACCTGTGAGCACGTCCACAGAGGGACGCTGGGTGGCGATTATCAGGTGAATGCCTGCGGCCCGGGCCATCTGAGCGAGGCGAAGGATCGCGTCCTCGACTTCCTTGGAAGAGATCATCATCAGGTCGGCCAGTTCGTCGATCACGATGACGATATAAGGGAGTGGTCTGAAGTCGGCGCCTTCGGGTTCCTCCGGCGGCTTTTTTTCCTTCAGGGCCTTTCGATTGTAGGCCTCGATATTGCGGACACCGCGGTCAGAGAGTAGACCGTACCTGTACTCCATCTCCTCTACGGCCCACCGCAGGGCCTTGGTGGCCTCCGCCGGCTGAGTGACCACGGGATGGAGTAGATGGGGGATATCCTGGTAGATGGACAGTTCGATGCGCTTGGGGTCGATCATGAGGAAGCGGACCATGTCGGGCGACGCCTTGAACAGCAGGCTGTTGATCATGGCGTTGAGGCATACGCTTTTTCCCGTTCCCGTGGCTCCGGCAACGAGCAGGTGGGGCATGCGGTTGAGGTCCACGACCACCGGGGCCCCGGTGATGTCCTTGCCAAGAGCTATGGCCATGCGGTGTGTGGATGACTTGAAGGCGGGGGACGAAAGGATCTCCTTCAGAAAGACCGATTCCCGTTTGTTGTTGGGAATTTCAATGCCGATGGCCGCCTTTCCGGGAATCGGGGCAACGATGCGCACGCCCGAGGCCCTGAGCACCAGGGCCAAGTCGTCCGCGAGGCCTGCCACTTTGCTGATCTTGATACCGGGCGCCGGTTTGAACTCGTACATGGTGATCACCGGCCCCGGGAGGATCTCCACAACTTCTCCTTCCACGTTGAAGTCGAAGAGCTTTTTTTCCAGGAGCCTGGCGTTCATCTCCAGGCTTTCCTTTGCAATATCCCCTCTCGGTCGTTCAGGAGGCTCGTCCAGGAGGTCCAGGGAGGGGAGGGAGAAGCTTCCCGCGGCTCTCATAAAAGAGAAAGACTCCTGCTCGGGGGCCTGCGGAGGCTCCTCAGGAGGCGGCACGATAGTGGGCCTGCGTTTGGGCTTGGATTCGTTCTTTTTCATGTTGGCGGCCCGAATACGGTTTTTCCGTTTCCGCTCTTTTCGCTTTTCGGTCCACTCCATCAGCCTGCGGCCCAGGGCGGCGGTCCAAGAGTAGATCCGAGAGAACACGCGGCCGAAGGAAAGGCGCGTAGTGATCATGAGCGAGATGAGAAAGACCGCACCCAAAAGGACATTAGCCCCGAAGCCGTTAAGGTATCCTTTCATTACTCCGGCCACATGAAGGCCGACTATGCCGCCGCAAAGGACGCGACCCCCACGGAAGGAAACGGATTCAGGAAACTGGAGGGCGAGAAGACCCGAAAAGGAGATCAACAGGAAGAATACGGCGGCCCCGTTCAGGGCGGGTGACGGCATGGGGCGGTCAAGAAATGAAAACAAAGCAGCGGCCGTGAATACCGCCACGAGCCATATAGAAGAGAAGCCCAGGACGAAGAACAGGCCGCCCGAGAGATGAGCGCCCATGGGTCCGAAGAGGTTCCGCGCTTTGTCGAATCCCGCCCCTGCATCCCATGTAAGAAGGGGATCGCCCGGATGGTAGGAGAAGAGGCTCACGCTCAGGACCAGGGCCGCAAGCAGGAAGAGGATCCCTCGGATTTCTTTTCGAATGGGAGATGGCTTGGTCTTTGCTCTCCTGCTCACTTGCTTCCCTCATGTTCCGGTTCGACGGATTCCGTGGCGGATGGTTGATCGTTAATGGACATTTTCATACTGGAATTATGACGGTCAGGATGAGGGGGCTTCGCCCCAGGACGCTGTAGAAAAACCTTTTCAACTCCTTCTTGATGTCGGGCGCTATATCGGTCCAATCGATCAGTGCAGGACGTTCGATCTCGTCCAGGACTTCAAGCACTATGCACTTGGCGTCCTCGAGGATAGCGGGGTTTCTGTCTTCAAAAATGAATCCCCTCGATACGATATCCGGTCCGTACACTACATCCCCGGTCTGCTCGTCAACGGCCATGAGTGCGATCACCATGCCGTCTCCGGACAGCCGCCGGCGATCCCGAAGGACCACTTCGCCCACGTCACCCACACCTTTGCCGTCCACGAGAACCCGGCCCGTGGGGATGCGTTCTCCAAGGAAGGCCCGGCCGTTTTCGAAATGGACGGTATCTCCGTTTTCAGCCAGGAGAATATTCTCCCCGGGGATGCCTACCTCTTTGGCAAGCGCCGCGTGCTTTACCAGGTGCCGGTATTCACCATGAATGGGAATGAAATATCTGGGCCGAACGAGGTTCAGCATCAGTTTGAGTTCTTCACGGTAGGCGTGCCCCGAAGTATGAATATCCGACACCTTTTCATAGACGACTTCGGCTCCCATTCGATAAAGGCTGTTTATAATGGCCGTAATGGCCTTTTCATTGCCGGGTATGAACCTCGAAGAGAGAATCACTGTATCCCCCGGCTTGGTCTTTATGTGTTTGTGCCTGTTCTGTGCCATACGCGTCAAGGAGGACATGGGCTCCCCCTGGCTTCCGGTGGTGATAATGGCGATTTCCCTGTCTGGAAACTGCACTATCTGGCGTTCTTCGATAAGTTCCTCGTCCGGGATCCGTATGATCCCGAGCTCTCTGGCTATTCGCACGTTTGATCGCATACTCTTGCCGCTGAAATGCAGCTTTCGCCCCCCCTGAAGCGCCAGCTCCGCCACCTGCTGAATCCGTTTGATGTTGGAAGCGAACACCGCGGTAATGATTCTTCCGGATGCTGAACGGAAGAGTTCGCCCAGGGTCCGGCGAACATCACGCTCGCTTGGAGTAAAACCCTCCTTTTCCGCGTTGGTGGAATCGGAGAGCAGGGCCAGCACGCCCAGGCTCCCGAAATGGGCGAAGCGAGGCAGGTCGGTCACGATCCCGTCCACAGGGGTGTGGTCCACCTTGAAGTCTCCGGAATGGATGATGATGCCCTCGGGCGTGTGAACAGCCAGTCCCACACCGTCAACTATACTGTGATCCACCCTGATGAATTCCACGTGAAAGGGCCCGAACCCGGCGGTCTCGCCGGGGAGGATGGTTCGTAGATCCGGGGGTTCCGGAAGCTGGTGTTCCCGGAGTTTTTCCCTGAGAAGTGCGATGGTGAATGTTGTGCCGAACACGGGAACAGAGAACTCGCGGAGCAGGAAAGGCATGGCCCCGATGTGATCCTCGTGACCGTGGGTCAGGACCATGGCCCTAAGCCGCCCTCGGTTTTCACGAAGATACTCGAAATCCGGGATTACCACGTCCACACCCAGCATGTATTCCTCAGGAAACATGAGCCCGGCGTCGATCACAAGGATGGACTCCTCGTATTCCAAGGCCATCATGTTCAGGCCAATTTCACCGAGTCCTCCTAAGGGGATCACCTTGAGCATGTATTTGCCTCCGCTCGACAGCCATCTTCATCAGAGAGTATCCGCCCACACTCAAATTAGCATTTTCCTGAATTAACGGAAGCTTACTTCTTTAGGGTCCGGCAGTCAATAGAGAATTAAACAATGCTTGTCTATGACTGAATTCGACTTGATTTCGTTTTTTACTTTGTGTTAAGGTGCCGGATGTGCGTCGCGATCCATGCTGGTTCAGGATCGTTTTTTGAATTTCCAAATGTCGAGAGGAGGGGCTGCCATGGCGGGTGTAAACAAAGTGATCCTGATCGGGAACTTGGGGGGCGACCCCGAGGTTCGCTATACCACGAGCGGATCGGCGGTGGCCACGTTCAGTATTGCTACGTCCGAAGAGTGGAAGGACCGGACTTCCGGGGAGAAGCAGAGCCGCACCGAGTGGCATCGAGTGGTTGCTTTCGCCCGGTTGGGAGAGATCTGTGGGGAGTATCTTCACAAGGGGAAACAGGTCTATGTGGAAGGACGCCTTCAGACAAGGTCTTGGGAAGATAAGGATGGAAACACCCGGTATACTACGGAAATAGTAGCCCGAGAGATGCAGATGCTGGGGCCGCCGCCCGGAAGGCAGTCCCAGGAGCAGGGGTCTTTTGAGAGGCAGGGAGGACCCAGCGATGAGCCCATCAACATGCCTGAAGATGACATCCCTTTTTAAATCCCTGTTTGAGCACGGTTGCCGTTTAAAACAACAAAATCTGGTTTCCGTATTTATCAGTCATTAAGCGCTTACTTGTCTTTATCTTTACTATTATCGGTTTCTTTGTTTGGCGCCTCGATTTCTTCTTTTTCGTTTGTAGCTTTTTTGAAGTTTTTGATTCCTTTTCCGATTCCACTTCCGATTTCAGGAAGTTTTCCCGCACCGAAAATGATTAAAATAATGATCAGAATGATGATTAATTCCGGCATGCCTATCCCAAACATGGGTTTCCTCCGAGTTACGTAGGTTCTATTTCTCAATTTCCGATAACAGGAGCTTGAATTCCGCAGAGCGCATGAATTGTTGAATCGCCTGCTGATAGTCCAGCCAGGCCGACCACATCTCCAGCCAGGCCTTATTGTGCCAGAA
>CAZEIA010000163.1:0-8190 GCA_964512335.1 uncultured Desulfobacterales bacterium | reverse complement strand
CAAAACAAAAGGATCGAGAAATACCGTGGAAACCGTAGCCCCATATAAAGAGATCATCGACGTCATAAAGACGAGCGGCGGAGAGGCCTTCAAGAGATGCTTTCAGTGCGGGTTGTGCGACGTTGTCTGCCCCTGGAACCGGGTCAGGACCTTCAGCATGCGCAAGCTCGTAAGAGAAGCCACGTTCGGCCTGACGGACATTGAGAGTGAAGACATGTGGTTGTGCACCACATGCGGAAGGTGCCCCCAGCATTGCCCCAGGGACGTGCAGCAGATCGAATCCGGGGTGGCCCTGCGCAGGATCGCCACGGAGTACGGGGTGTTTCCCTCCTCTGTCCAGCCCGTCCGCACAATAAGCGGGAGCCTTGTCGGTGAAGGCAACCCCTTGAGTGAAGAGAGGAAAAAGAGGGCGGACTGGGCGGAAGGCCTTTCAGTGCCTACCTTTGAAGAGGGAATGGATTTCCTGTATTTTCCGGGTTGCTACCTGTGCTTTGATCCCAGGTTGAAAAAGGTGGCCAGGGCCACCGCCAAGATCCTCATACATGCGGGGGTTGATTTCGGGATCCTGGGCCCGGAGGAAAACTGCTGCGGGGAGAGCATACGAAAGACGGGCGATGAGGAGGTATTCAAGCGCCTCGCAAAAGAAAACATCAAGACCTTCATAGATCACGGGGTCAAGAAGATCCTTGTGTCCTCCCCTCACTGCCTTCACACCTTCAAAAACGAGTACCCCGAATTCAGCGTGAACTTCGAAGTGGTACATATTTCCCAGTTCCTCTTCGAGCTGGTGAGGGACGGAAAACTCGAACTAACCGAAGAGTTCTCAAAAAAGATAACCTACCATGACCCCTGTTACCTGGGCCGGCACAACGGGATATTCGAGGAGCCCCGGGAAGTGCTTAAGAAGGTCCCGGGCCTGGAGTTGACGGAAATGCCCGATTCACGGATAGACAGCCTCTGCTGTGGAGGCGGCGGCGGCAGGGTCTGGATGGAGACGCAAAAGGGCGAAAGGTTCAGTGATCTCAGGATTGATCAGGCCATTGAGGTCGGAGCTGAACTGCTTGTGACCTCCTGCCCCTACTGCATTACAATGTTCGAAGACAGCAGGATGACCATGGAAGCGGATGATAAGATCGAAATCAAAGACATCACTGAGGTCATACAGGAAGCGATTCAGGCCGGATAATAAGCGCATCAAAATCTGGTGAGGTGATAAAATTGGAACAGGAAAGATCATTGAGAGAGAAGATCCAACAACTCTGCAAAGACCGTGAAGACAGCGGTCGTTTTGGAGATGTAATGGTTGTTGGTGGAGGGATCAGCGGGATTCAGGCATCCCTTGACCTTGCAACCGCCGGTTTCAAGGTTTATCTGATTGAAAAAGGACCTGCCATTGGTGGACATATGGCGCAGCTAGACAAGACATATCCCACCAATGACTGCTCCATGTGAATTCTCTCTCCTAAACTGGTCGAGGTCGGCCGGCATCCCAACATAGAGGTCCTGACTTACACCGAGGTTCACGAGGTGGAAGGTGACGCAGGGGCCTTTGATGTAACCCTGATCAGGAAGCCCAGATATATCATAGAAGACAAATGCACGGGCTGTGGTACCTGCGCGGAATACTGCCCTGTCCAATACCCTGATCAATACAACCAGGAAATATCCGACAATAAGGCAGTCCATATTTACTTCTCTCAGGCAATTCCTCTTATCGCCTATATTGACGAAAGTTGTCTTTACCTGAAGGAGAACAAGTGCCGCATTTGCGAAGGGGTCTGCCAGAATGACGCCATAGATCTCCAGCAACAGCCGGAGAAAATGGGTATAAACGTCGCGGCAATCCTTTTGTCCCCCGGTTATGAGCCGTTTGACCCGAAGGCAACAGGCACGTACGGCTATGGAAAGTTTGAAAACGTGGTAACCAGTCTTGACTTCGAACGGCTGTTGTGCGCCACCGGGCCGTACGAAGGCGAGATACTCCGCGCCTCAGACAAGAAGCACCCTCACAAAATAGCGTGGATTCAATGCGTCGGTTCCAGACGCGTCACTCCCGGGGACAACAGCTATTGTTCGGCTGTCTGCTGCACCTACACACAGAAGCAGGTGATTCTCACAAAGGACCATGACCCAGCGGCCGAGTGCACCATATTCCACAATGACATCCGCTCCTACGGCAAGGATTTTGAGGCGTATTACAAGAGGACAGAGGAGCTTCCGGGCATCAGGTTTTTCAGGAGCTACGCCTCCATAGTAAGAGAGGTCCCTGAGAGTAAAAACCTTGTTGTGAGATATTCCACGACAGATGAGGGAGTGAAAGAGGAAGAATTCGACATGGTGGTGTTGTCAGTCGGATTGAATCCTCCGGCCGATTACGACGGCCTGGCCAAGAAGTTCGGGGTCGAGCTGGAATCTCACGGATTCTGCAGGGCGGCTACCACCAATCCCATGGAGACCACCAGGCCCGGAATCTTTGTCAGCGGCGCCTTTCAGGGGCCCATGGATATCCCTGAATCGGTTTATTCCGCCAGCGGGGCCGGGGCCCAGTGCGGTGAACTGCTTGACCACAGGCGGGGCAAGCTGACGACCGAAAGGGCCTACCCGCCGGAAAAGGATGTATCTGCGGAAGAGCCCAAGGTGGGAGTGTTCGTGTGTCACTGCGGGGCCAATATCGGAAGGATTGTGGACGTGCCCTCGGCGGTGGAATATGCCCTGACCCTTCCCAACGTCGCCTATTCCCAGGAACAGCTCTTTTCCTGTGCCACGAATTCCGCCCAGGAAATAACCGACATGGTCAAGGAGAAAGGGCTCAACCGGGTGGTTATCGCGGCCTGCTCACCCAGGACCCTTGAACCCCTTTTCCGGGACACGCTTCGGGAGGCGGGGATCAATCAGTATTATTTGGAAATGGCGAATATAAGGGAGCACAACTCCTGGGTGCACTCCAAGGAACCGGAAGAAGCCACAAGGAAGGCAAAGGACATTATCCGGATGTCGGTGGCACGGGTCTGTCTTCTGGATCCTTTGCAGGAAATTGATCTGCCCGTCAACAAGAAGGCGCTGGTGGTGGGCGGCGGAATATCCGGCATGACCTGCGCCCTTTCCATTGCCAACCAGGGTCATGATGTCTTTCTGGTGGAAAAGGACAAAGAACTGGGAGGAACGGCGAGAAGGCTCCACTACACTCTTGATGGTCTGGATGTCCAGGCCTATGTGAGTGAGCTCGTGAGAAAGGTTTATCAGCACCCCCTGATCCACGTGTATCCCGATGCCGTCATAACCGACGCCGGAGGTTATGTGGGGAATTTCATGACCACAGTGACGTCCGAACGAGGGGTCGCGGAAATAAAACATGGGGTGACTGTAATCGCAACCGGCGCAGATGAGTATAAGCCCACTGAATACCTCTACGGCCGGGATGACAGGGTATTGACCCAGTTGGAGCTGGAGGACAGGATTGTAAAGGGAGAAGAGAGTCTCATCAATTCCCAGGCCCTGGCCATGATCCAGTGTGTGGGTTGCAGACAGGAGGACAGGGACTACTGCGCGAGGGTGTGTTGCAGCAATGCCATAAAGAACGCCTTGAAGCTGAAAGACGTCAACCCGGAGATGGATGTCTACATATTCTTCCGGGATATGAGGACATACGGCCTCTTGGAGGACTACTACAGGGAAGCCTCAGAAAAGGAAGTGAAATTCATCCGGTATGAGGCGGCTGACAAGCCCCAGGTGGAGACTGCCGAGGAAGAAGGCAGGCCTGTATTAAGGGTCAGCACAACAGATCCCATTCTCGGCCAGAGGATTGCAGTGGATGCCGATCATGTGGTTTTGTCCGCGGCAGTTATTCCTCACCAGGAAAACAGGGAAATATCCCATTTGTTCAAGGTCACCCTGGGGCCGGATGGTTTTTTCAAAGAGGCCCATGTCAAGCTGAGGCCTGTGGAGTTTGCCACTGAAGGCGTTTATATCTGCGGGATGGCGCATTTTCCCAAGCATATTCCCGAAGCAATCAACCAGGCCAATGGAGCTGCGGGCCGGGCCTTGACGCTTCTGTCACATGACATTGTGACTGTCTCGGGCGCTGTCTGCGAGGTGGACCACGAAAAATGCGTTGCGTGCGGGGCGTGTATGGCAGCCTGCACCTATAATGCCATAGAATTTCATCAGACACCGCTCGGCAAGAAGGCCGTGGTAAACCCTGTTATCTGCAAGGGAGACGGCCTTTGCAATGTAAAATGCCCGACAGGTGCCATCAAGCTGAAGCATTTTACCGACGAAGAAGTCTTGAGCCAGATTGACGCAGCGGTCTCAAATGAAGAAATCCTGCAACAAATCGATGCGGCGGTGGGAGATGTATAGGAGGATTGCACTTAAGGAGGTGAGAACGGATGGGCGCAGCAGTTAAGTTCAAGCCGAAAATATTAGGTTTTGTATGTCACTGGTGAGGCTACGGCGCTGCAGACATGGCTGGAGTTTCCAGACTACAATACAAGACTGAAGCAAGGCTTATTCGTGTCATGTGCTCCGGTAGAGTCGACCTGGAATTTGTGCTCAGGGCGTTCTCAAATGGAATGGACGGGGTATTTATCGGCGGATGCCGCCTCAATGAATGCAACTATATTACCCACGGTAATTTTCACGCGCTCAGCATGGCGCTTCTGTTCAAGAAAATAATGGGGCACATTGGGCTTAACCCGGAAAGGCTGAGGATCGAATTCATGTCTTCCGGAGAAGGACTCTATTTTACTGAGGTCCTCAATGACTTCTGCAAGACAGTGGAGCAACTGGGACCTCTTGGATCCAGCGAAGGAGTCGATGATAAGACATTGAAATTCAAGTTTGAGGCCATTAGAAGGCTGGTCCCCTACCTCAGGCTGGTACAGGCCGAGAGGCTGAGGGTTGATTTCAAGAAACGAGAAGAGTTTGAAAAGTTCTTCAATAGTGACGAAGCAGATCGGTTATTCGATGAACTGGTCGTCAACAAGCTCGCTATCAGCCAGATCTTGACGCTTCTGGAAGAAAGGCCTCATTCAACAGTTGAGATAGCAGAGTTATTAGGTCTTAATCCTTCTAAAGTATCGAAACACCTTATTGATTCATCAACACAAGGGTTTATAAGATACGACGAAAGTCAGAAACGATATGCCGTAGCCTGAAAAATAACTGCGCAGGATTGGTCTTAGATCAAAATAAGGACATTGGTCATGGATAACGACAGAGTTGATCAAATAATTGACAAATACCACAGCGAAGCCAGCGCGTTGATTCAGATATTACTGGAGATTCAGAGCGAGGATCACTGGCTTCCAAAAGATGCTCTGGAGAGGATCGCCGAGAGGCTTCAGGTCCCTTTGACCCGGATACAACATATAGCGACCTTTTATAAGGCCTTCAGCCTGGTTCCCAAAGGACGCCATGAAGTTCACATCTGCATGGGCACCGCCTGTCACGTCCGCGGCGCCCCGCGTCTCCTTGATTCGGTCCAGAACTTGATAGGCATTGGACCCGGTGAAACGGATCTGGACTTGAAGTTCAGCCTGGAGACCGTTAACTGCCTTGGATGTTGTGCCCTCGGGCCGGTGATGGAAGTAGACGGCAAGACTCACGGCAAATTGGCGCCTGCCGATACTGCAGAAGTTCTAAAAAACTATGAGTAGGGTAAAATTATGTCGAGGATAAATTCGCCAGCTGAACTGGAAGAATTCAGAGAGGGTATACTTTCCCAAAGAGACCCCCAAAAGACCTGTATCACTCTTTGTTCCGGATCCGCCTGCCACGCCTCCGGCAGCAAAGACGTTGCCAGGGGCATTGAGGAGGAGATCGAAAAGCAGGGCCTTGGTGCTGATGTGGAAATACGGAAGACGGGCTGTCACGGGTTTTGCGAGCGGGGTCCCATAATAGTCATTCACCCCGATGAAATTTGCTACTTGCAAATAACGCCCGAAGATATTCCTGAAATCGTATCCCAGACCGTAAAGGAAAAAAAGGTAATAGATCGTCTGCTCTATACCGATCCGGAGACCAATGAAAAAATAGTTCATGAATCTGAAATACCCTTTTACAAGAATCAGAACCGGCTTGTTTTCGGCTCCAATGGTAATATCGATCCCAAGAACATTGATGACTACCTGGCAATAGGCGGGTACTCCGCACTGGCAAAGGTCCTCTCCGGAATGAGCCCTGAGGACGTATTGGAGGAAGTAAAGAAGGCCAACCTCAGAGGGAGAGGCGGCGGCGGATTCCCTGCGGGAAGGAAGTGGGAGGGCTCACGCAACGCCCCTGGAGACATAAAGTATGTGATCGTCAATGCGGACGAGGGAGACCCCGGTGCCTACATGGATCGAAGCCTTCTCGAAGGAAATCCGCACTCGATACTCGAGGGTCTGACCATCGGGGCCTATGCCGTAGGTTCGCACGAGGGCTACATCTATGTTCGGCAGGAATACCCTTTGGCGGTGGAGAATATACATCTGGCCATTGAAAAGGCCGAGGAATACGGGTTTCTCGGAAAAGACATCCTCGGCTCAGGTTTTGATTTCAAGGTAATCGTGCACCAGGGGGCGGGCGCTTTTGTGTGCGGTGAATCAACCGCGCTTATGACTGCGCTGGAAGGAAGGGCCGGAGAGCCCAGGCCCAAATATATCCGGTCCAATGTCAAGGGTCTCTGGGACAGGCCCAGCGTATTGAACAATGTTGAGACGTGGGCAAATGTCCCCCTGATCATCAATAAAGGCGCTGACTGGTTCACTCAATTCGGTACCGAAGGAAGCAAGGGCACCAAGATTTTCTCCCTTGTGGGCAAGATCACCAACACCGGCCTTGTGGAAGTCCCCATGGGAACGACCCTGAGGGACATAATCTACAAGATAGGCGGTGGAATCCCCGGCGGCAAGAAATTCAAGGCGGTGCAGACCGGAGGCCCCTCAGGAGGATGTATCCCCGAAGAGCTGCTTGACCTGGAAGTGGGCTTTGATGAGCTCACCAAGGCCGGCTCCATGATGGGCTCCGGCGGGATGATCATCATGGATGAGGACACCTGCATGGTGGATGTGGCCAGGTACTTCCTGGAGTTTCTCACTGATGAATCCTGCGGCAAATGCGTCCCGTGCCGTGAAGGCATGAGGCAGATGCTGAAGATCCTGACGAATATAACTCGAGGCAAAGGGAAAGAGGGCGATATAGAGCTCCTGGAGGAGCTTTCCGAGGTGGCCAAAGAGGCCGCCTTGTGTGCTCTGGGCAAGAGCGCCCCCAACCCGTTCCTGAGCACGCTTCAGTACTTCAGGGATGAATACGAGGCGCATATCAAGGAAAAGCGCTGCCCGGCCCTTTCCTGCAAGGAACTGATATCGTTTTATATTGATCCTGCCAAATGCCAGGCCTGCATGATCTGTGCAAGAAAA
The DNA here is from genome assembly GCA_964512335.1 of uncultured Desulfobacterales bacterium. Lineage (GTDB taxonomy): Bacteria > Desulfobacterota > DSM-4660 > Desulfatiglandales > HGW-15 > JAIPEI01. The sequence continues at coordinate 790 of CAZEIA010000163.1, read as the reverse complement.
TGCCCTGTGGACGCCATTGACGGCGCTAAGAAAAAGATCCACGTCATTGACCAGGAAAAATGCACAAAGTGCGGGACCTGCTTCGAGGTCTGCCCCTCCAAGTTCGGGGCGGTAATCAAGCTTTCAGGCGAGCCCGTTCCGCCGCCCATCCCTGAAGAAGAGAGAACCATAGCCAGGAAGAGCAAAAAAAATGAGTGAAATCAAACTGCAGATCGATGGAAAAGATGTCAAGGCCACAGAAGGCATGACCGTTTTAGAGGCGGCCCAGAGCGCAGGCATTTATATCCCCACACTCTGCCACCACGAGAAACTGGAACCATACGGAGGCTGCAGGGTCTGTACGGTGGAGGTGGAGAGCCGCGGATGGACAAACCTCGTTGCGGCCTGCCTATACCCGGTACAGAAAGACCTGGTGGTGAGGACCAGATCTGAAAAGGTCGACAGGATCCGCAAGATGATCATTCAGCTCCTTCTCGCCCACGCCCCGGACTCGCCGCAGCTTGAGGAACTGGCTGAAGAGTATGGGGCGGACAAGGACCTCTTTGAGAAGGAGGCCTCGTTCTGCATCCACTGCGGCCTGTGTGTCAGGTACTGCGCAGAGGTAAAGAAAAAATTCGCTGTTGGATTTGTCGATAGGGGAACAAGGCGTGAGATAAGTTTCGTTCCGGAAATAGCGGCCAAGGAGTGCTGGGACTGTAAAGAGTGTTTTCCGCTTTGCCCAACATCAGCGCTGCAGGCGGCCTATGTTCTGACAATGGGGCTGACATCTCCTCCGGATTCATCCGGATCA
>CAZEIA010000162.1:0-8220 GCA_964512335.1 uncultured Desulfobacterales bacterium | reverse complement strand
AAAGAGCAACTCAATGGGGTTGCGGTTTCGCAAGAAAAGATACCCGCGGTACTGCAAATCCGCAACGGCCGTTCCCATGTCTATCTCAACATGGTCAGCCTTTTTGTCCCAAGGATCTGCCTGAAATTGGCGCCCTGGCTCACACAGCAAAGGGCAAGGGACGTATCAATCACGCTGGTTCCTGAGAGGGCGTCCAGACCATAGTCAAAAAGGACGGGGGAAAGAGGAGTTGTGTCGCCCAGCATGATGACATAAGCGGACGGTGCGCACAGGGAAAGCAGGCCTTCCAGGGTGTGGTTTGTAAGGGACGTCCCGGTTATTGCAACCACATCAGCTTCCGGAATGAGGTCGCCGGCCTGCTCCTCGTTAAAATCACCTTCCCAGGGGTTTTTCTCGATGACCCATAGTTCCTTTGCTTTTTTTCTCAACCTTGCAAGAAAAGGGAAATGACCTACGATGGCTATCCTTTTTCCCTCACCCTTTTCCAGTATGAGGTCAGCGGCATTTAACTCCAGGCAGGAAGGTTTGTCAACCTCTGTAAGGGAGTTTATGGCGGCCATTCCGATGGCCGCCTCGAGTATGCTTTCGGAGTATGCCATCCTGGTCAGCTCCTCGGCAGTCCTGTTCAAGAGAAGCCCGGGTTCCTTGACCAGAGGAGGGGTCTGACGCAATGCGTCACGGGGGAGATTGGACGCGAGTCCGCAGTTTCGGGTCAGGACGCCGGTGTGGAAAACTCCCTGGCGTATATCTCTTACCGGTGCGTCAAGATCAAGTGTGGCGATCAGGTGATCGAGGATTTTCATTGTTGAAGCCGCTGATTGAGGTTTTCCCATATCATTTTGACCGCCTTGGATCCTTCGGAGTCTTCGTCGAATTCCAGAATGGTCTTTCCCTCCACCATGCCCTTTGTAAAGGCGCTGTCAAAGGGAATTCTCCCTAAAACTTTTATATCTTTCTCCTCGGCAAAGGTCTCCATGGCCTCGCCCATGCCGGGGTTCAGGTCGAATTTGTTGACACAGAGCATTGCCGGAACCCTGAAGAAGGCCGCCAGTTGGGCCACACGTTCCATATCGTGTTTACCGGAGACAGAGGGCTCCGCCACTATGAGCGCGGCGTCGGCCCCGCCCATGGAGGCGATCACCGGGCAACCCACTCCGGGGGGGCCATCCGTGATAAGGGTATCCAGGCCCTTCTCTTCGGCGAGTTTTTTCCCTTCCTGCCGGATAAGAGAGACCAGCTTTCCGGAGTTTTCCTCGGCTATGCCGAGACTGGCATGCGCCATGGGACCGAACCTGGTGTCGGAAATGAACCACTCACCGCAGGTATTGAGGGGAAAATCTATGGCTTTTTCGGGGCAGAAGTAACAGCAGACGCCGCAGCCCTCGCATTCGATGGGGTCGACCACAAAATCCTCGCTGATTGCATCCCACCGGCAAAGGTCGCGGCACAGGCCGCACTGGGTGCATTTGTCCTTCTGTATGACCGCCGTGTGCCCTGACTCAAAATCATGCCGTTGTTTGATATTCGGGTCCATTATCAAGTGAAGATCCGCGGCATCGACATCCGCATCACAAAGGACCATCTTTTCGGCAAGCGAGGCAAACGCTGCGACGACGCTGGTCTTTCCCGTCCCCCCTTTGCCGCTTATAATGACAATTTCTTTCATTGAAAGCGCTCCTTTTCAGCTCCTTATTTTTTCAATTCGATGAAAGAGTTCTTTGAATTTTTCCTTCCACTCAGGCATGGCTTCCACGAGCATCTCACCTCTCGAGTACAGCTCGGCGATTCTTCGATCAAAAGGGATCTCCATCAAAACGGGTATCCCTTGGCTTTGTGCGTAATTGCTGACCTTGTCATTGCCTATGTCCGCCCGGTTTATAACGAGACCGCAAGGAATGCCGAGCATGTTCACAGCCCCGACAGCCAGCTTAAGGTCGTGCAGGCCGAAGGGTGTCGGTTCGGTAACGAGCAGTATAAAATCCGCCCCCTTCATGGAGGCGATAACGGGGCATGATGTCCCGGGCGGTGCGTCAATGATGGTAAGTACGCCGGCGCGGGTGAAATCCCTCACTTTGCGAATCAGAGGCGGGGACATGGCCTCACCGATGCGCAGTGTGCCGTGCACAAACTCCAGCCCGTTTTTCCTGCCGTGCTCGATGATGCCGAGTTCGCGGTTGGTTTCCGTAATGGCCTTTTCCGGGCAGACCTCCATGCAGCCACCGCAGCTGTGACAGAGCTCGTGGAACGGCAGGACCGTCTCACCGATCACGACGATGGCCTTGAATTGGCATATCTCATTGCATTTTCCACAGAGGTTGCACTTTTCCATATCCACTTCCGGGACAGGGGTGAACACCGTCTCGGTTTTCTCGATCTCCGGGTGGATGAACAGATGTGCATTGGGCTCTTCCACATCGCAGTCAAGGAGTTGTATGTCTCCCTCCAGGGAAAGGGCCAGATTGGTGGCTACAGTGGTTTTACCGGTGCCGCCCTTTCCGCTCGCTACACTGATAATCATTATGTGCTCCTTCTATTTTTTTTGCCTGATCATATAATCATTCAGGGCCTCCTGAAGGGTCTCCGCCGCCAGAAAGGCACAGTGCTGCTCTTCTTCAGGGAGAGCTCCGAGCATTTTTAGGATTGATTCACCTGAAATCTCAATCAGTTCATCAGGAGTCCGCCCTCGCGCCAATTCAGAGGCAAAAGATCCGCACACCGTACTGGCTCCGCAGCCGTCCGTGCGGAACAGGGCCTCGCTGACCTTGTCGCCCTCGAATCTCAGATAGATTTCCATGGTGTCGCCGCAGGAGCCTGTGACCCGGCCGTAACCGTCCGCATTCTCCATGGTCCCGATATATAAGGGGTTGAGCCATCTTTCAAACCCTGCATCACCATAGGCTTTTCTTGTTTCATCATGAATTTGATTTTGAAGTTCGTTGATAAAATCATCAAAGCTGTCGTTCATTCTCATGCCCCCTCAAAGGCCTTTTCTTCTCATGGTGTCGGAAAACAGTTTCTGCATGGTCATTAATTTTCATCCATGTCCCTGATTTTTGCCTCAATCTCCCGGACCTGCCGGCGCAGGCTGTCGGCGTCCTCTTTGAGGCGGGCAAGCTCGTCTTTCTTGGACGCAGTTCCATTTGCAGACGCCGGGATGTCTGCGGGTTGGCTGAAACCGCCCGGTCCGCTCATGCCGCCGCCCCTGCCCATGCCTCGGCCCATGCCTTGGCCGCCGCCCATACCTGCACCCATACCCCCGCCCATGCCTCTGCCGCCGCCCATGCCTCTGCCGCCGCCCATGCCCATACCCCGGCCCATGCCTCCTCCACCCATGCCGAAGTGGCTCTGGACGCTCGGCGCCGAAGAGTGGGCAAGGGCTCCGGTCTTGTATTGTTCAACCGCTTGACGGACAGGGCCGCTGATTCCTGTAATAACTTTAATCCCGGCGGCACCGAATGTCTGAAATGCGTTCGGCCCGCAGTTTCCGGTCAGGACCGCAGATACACCGTTGTTTGCCATCAACTGGGCCGATTGGGTTCCGGCGCCTCCGCCGAGCGAGAGATTGGGGTTCTGAATGGGCTCACACTCGAGGGTGTCAGGATCAATGATCAGAAAGTAGGGGCAGCGGCCGAAACGCTGTTCAACCATATCGTCCAGTGTCGGACCGCTGGATGTGACTGCTATTTTCATTTCAACTTCCTCCTTCTCTTAAAAGACCAAAGCTACTCTATTCTGTTTGGTGAAACATTAGGAACTTTTTTCTTTCATCCACAGACACACTTAACAAAAAGTTTGTCGCCAAGTGCATGATTCCACAAATACGATTCAGGTGTTCTTCTTCCCTCTCTTCGTGCGCTTCGTGATCTTCGTGGTATAAAAAGCATCTGTTTCACCACGAAGATCATGAAGAACACGAAGGAGGCAGTGGTAAAATTCCGGATTTGATTTGTTACATTGCTTTTGGAAAAGCCTGCTGAGGCTTCCTTAGGTTCGCAATGCCTTTCTCTGATTCGGCCCTCCTGGATATCCACTATAAACAGCAATCCCGCAGAATCAAACAGCGGTGATGTGCGGTCTTCAGACGGCTGTGTTCTACAGGTCATCTGCCGTGAAGTAGGTTCACCTGTTCTGCAAGCAGCGATTTGATTCGATCTGTCTTGATAGTATAGCCCTGTATGGGGATCCCCATCCAGTCCGCGTACTCCAGGAACTCCTCGGGCTGGTCCGCCATGTACTGATCCACGTATCCTATGGCGTCCAGAACGATCGCGCCTCCCGTATGTCTGGGAAAATTCTCATTGGCAAGGCCCTGGTCCCACCCCTTGAAGACCTGGTGCCGGAACTTTATCCACCCCGGCGTCATCCACCAGACCTTTTCCCCGCCGGCAACCTCTTGTGCGATCTCCTCCCTTTCAGCCTCACCGGCCAGCATGTCCATGCAGTGCGTGGCATCGATCCTTGCCACATCAGGACCTTGCTCCTGGATGATAACCTTCATGGTTCGGGTGGGGTTTTCAGCGTTGACGTAGCAGAATTTTCCACCATAGACCACGAGGACTTTATCCGCCTTTTCCTTGGCCGCGCTGATGCGTTTGACCAGCTGTCTTTCCAGCTCCCGCGTATCTTCATGCAGACCCGGGGTGGTATAGAGCAGGTGGTTCGTATCCAGAAATCCTTCTTCCTTCAGATGGTTCAACTCCAGGCTTAATGTGCCGCAGGATACAACGGCAATATCTGAAAAGGATACGTGATCCATGATTAGACCTCCTGATTTATGGGTGATGTGCAGGGACGGGCGCCACATCAAAATCAGTGAAAAACGGATCTGAGACGAATGGCTCCCCGCGGGCAAGCCTCTACGCAGAGGCCGCAACCCGTGCACTTTGCCGAGTCTACTCTTGCCGTTTCATTCAGGGTAATGGCTCCTGTGGGACAGATATCACTACACAATCCACATGAAACACATGCGTTGGGGGCTACAACAGCCCGAAAGGTCGAAATCCTTGAGCCCTGCTCCATAGCATGGATTCGGGTTTCCAGGGAATGTAACCGCCCTTTGAGGCTTTTTATGCGGGCCCTCAGGTCCTGGTGTTCTTTTACGGCGTGATCAGTATGGGCAAGCTTCATCTTGTCGATTATCTACATCCTTTCAGAAATGTTTTACCTTTTTACTGAATTTCTAATAAGTGCACGCCAGGTTGTAACCAGCCTGCGTGGCGGTGAAGATGTCCTGTACATTTTGTGCGTCGCCTATGATCTCGATTTTTGGGACCGCTTTTTGAATCTCTTCCTCCGGTTCCTCGGCGGAAAGCATGCCTGATGCCAGTATCACGGTCTCAAAGGGCTCGAGGGACATGGGTGTTTCGTCCTGTTCTACGTCCACACTGTCTTCATGAAACGCCTTGACGGTCGTGTGGGGCATGAGTACGACATTTTTCATTTCCCCGATACGTTTCATTGCAAGCTTCTTTGTGATCATCTCCATCATGGACCCGATGGGGTCAGTGCGTTTTGTGGCCGTTACCTCATAGCCTTCACGCCCCAGTTTTTCCGCGATCTCGAGGCCGGTCCTTCCGGCGCCGATAACAAGGACCCTAGGGCCTTTGACCTCCTTTTCCTCTTTGAAGTACTGGATGGACGTCATGTTGTAAGTGTTATTGAGGCCTGGTATCTCCGGGATGTTCTGCACCGCGCCCACAGCCCATACGAGAAGGTCCGGTTTTATCTCTTCAAGCAGGGCGGCGTCCGCCTTTCTCCTCATGAGCACTGTGACACCGCTCCTTTCAAAGGACCTTGTAAGGGAGTCCAGAGACGCCTGCATGTTTTCCTTTCCCGGCGCCTGCCAGGCGAGCCTGAACTGCCCTCCCAGCCGGTCCTCTTTCTCGGCAAGGGTGACGTGATGGCCTCTGCGGCTCAGATGCACTGCGGCGCTCATTCCGGCAGGGCCGCCTCCGGCGACGAGTATTTTCAGGGGTTTTTCCGCGGGTCCCGGTTCCGGACGACCGATCGTCGGATTGAAATTGCAGCCGAGACCTTCACCGGTCTTGACCCTGTGGAAACAACCCTGCAGGCAATACCCGCACAAGACGGCCTCCTGGTCCTTGTTGTCATGCCATTTTCCAAGGAGGTCCGGGTCGGCGATAAGAGGCCTGCCGAGCGCAACAAAATCAGCCAGGTTGCCGTCCATTACCTTGGCGATTTTCTCTTTTCGGCCCATCCTGCCCGCGACAATCAGGGGAAGCCTTGTATTTTCCCGGATCCATGCCAGGGAATCCATTTGAGGCTTCTCAGGAAGACTTCCGTGGTGGAAGTACCAGGGCGGGCTGAAGCAGGTATTGCCCATGCCCACATGTACGGCGCTTACCCCTTGGTCCTCGGCCAGCTTGAACAGGGGGTGGAGATCCTCTCTGCTTATTCCGAATTCCGGGGACATCTCATCGCCCGATATGCGGAGAATGAGCGGTATGTTCCGGGAAGCTTTTTTGACCTTCAACAGGACCTGTCTGATGAAGAGAAGTCGATCTTCACCGTAACTGTCTTCGCGGACATTTATCTTTGAATTCAGGAACTGGCTCACCAGATAACCGTGGCCCGCCTGGATCTCAATGGCGTCAAACCCGCACTTTACGGCCTTTTCCGCGGCCGACGAATAACCCTCTAGAATCGCATAGATTTCCTCGCCGGTGAGGGCCCGGGCCGTGTGCTCTCTGGCCGGGCATGCAAAGGACGAAGGGGCCTTCGGATTGGTTTTGGTTATCATGGGGTTGGCGCCGGCGCCTGCATGGTTTAGATGGAGACAGGCACGGCGCCCATTATCGTGCACTACCTCCACGATCTTTTTCAGTTCTCTTTCTGATTCCGGCAAGTGAACACAGAGCTGTTTTGGATGCTCTTTGCCGTCCAGGGTCACCGAAACAGGCTCCAATATAAGAAGCCCCGGCCCATCCTCTGCTATCTGTCCGTAAAATATCAACTGCCGTTCCGTGACCACACCCTCCGGGTTTCCATAGGCAAGTTTAATGGGTGGAAACACGAATCTGTTTGGAAGTTCCATGCCCCCTAGTGTCGTTTTCTCAAATGCCCTTTTCATGGTGTCCTCCTATAAAAGAAACCTCTCGAGTACCTCGGAAATAGTGTCTTCGGGCTGAAGCCCTGTAAGGCGCTTAACTTCCTTATTATCCTTAAAAAATATGAGTGTCGGGATAAAGCGGATACCCAGCTCGGAGGCGACGTCACTGCGCTCGTCAATATTGATCGTGGCAACGTACGCCCTTCCCGCGTATTGATCGGCGATACGCCGAATAATCGGTTCCTGCAGGCTGCATGGAGCGCACCAGGGCGCATTGAAATCCACCAGTGCGAGCCGCTTTTTTTTTAGAGCTGCAAGGTCCTGAGCGGATTTTATCTCTCTTACCGCCACATTATTATCTCCCTAACCCCGGAGGCTGGTTTCAGAAGAAGTCTTTCAGCGGACTGTTTTGGCTCTGTTTAAAAATTCAATAACCGTGCCGCACAAAAAATCTCACAAATGGCGAGATTAAAATTATGAAATTACTTGTAAAAACAGGAGCAGATCAAACCGCTTGACAAACAGGGATAACGTTACATATCTTGCAGTAGGACTGCGGTAACGTTACATTAACGTTTTCAATTCCCAATATTCTTATTTGAAGCCCTGCAAAAAGCCTTGTTTCCGGAAGGGCGGGCGGGTGCCGCAAGCATAGACAGGAGCGGCTTTAAACATGAAAGAGAAAGGCGAGGGTTGTCTGGACTCCAGCTTTTCAGATCTGCTGTTGGAGTCCATGGCGGACGGCGTTTTTACGCTTGATGAAGAAGGAAGGATTACATCGTGGAATCCGGCCTTGGAGAGGATAACGGGGTATTCGGCGGATGAGGCGGTTGGCCGGCCTTGCACATTGATGAATTTCACCCGTTGCTTTCAGGAGATTTGTCCCACGGGTATACAAGAGTGCGGCATCTTTGAGAACGGAAGACTGGATGGAAGAGAGTGCTTCCTGCGCCACAAAGAAGGGCACGATGTGCCTGTTATCAAGAGCGCCAGGCTGGTGAGGGACGAGAACGGGCGTTTAAAGGGGGTTGTCGAGACTGTGACCGATCTGACCGAACTCGAAAAGGCGCGCCGCAGTGCTGAAGAAGCCGCCCGTCGTCTGGGCGAGATCCACAGGTTCGACAATATAATAGGGAAAAGCCATGCCATGC
>CAZEIA010000161.1:5593-8443 GCA_964512335.1 uncultured Desulfobacterales bacterium | reverse complement strand
CTGTTTACTCCTGTGACGAAAGCGGGCGAAACGTGGGCTCGGCCCAGATCGAGGCGCTCGTCTTCGGCTGTGATATGGACTGGGACCTGGCATGGAGCCTCCTTCCCGATGAAGACTACCGTCTGGAAATTGTAGACACCTACGATTTCCAGAACCATCTCATCGTGCCCGGCGGATTTTTCGAGAGCAGGCGGATCGCAGGGGTTCTGGTATTTGTGAGGCTGCACGACGATGTCCTGGAAGTCACCGCCGAAGGGGTCCGGAAGCGTCTTGCGAGGGCTCGTACTCCTTCGGGTCCCGCACCTCCCGGAGCCCGCACCGCCAAGACACCCTCTCTCACGAAACGCGATGTTGAAAACTGTGTGCGGGAGTGGAACATGGAGCCGCTTGTGGACGCAGCTCCCGGCGACCGCAAGCTGCTCCGTACCATTCAGCGGCTGCTTTACTCGGGCGACGACAAGCTTCGACGCAGGGCCGCAGAGGCCATGGGTCGCGTGAGTGCAATAGTCAGCGAAACAAACCCGACCTCAGTATCCAAGCTGCTTCAGGAGCTCTTCTATGCTGTTACCGATACGGCGGCCTCGAGCTGGGGGGCGTTCGAGACAATCGGGGAAATAATCCGCCACAAGCCTGAAATCTACGCCGGATACCTGCCTCAACTATACCGTTTCCTAGGCGATGAAACCAAGCGTGCAGCGACCATCGAGGCCATTGCCACGGTAGCCGGCACACGACCCGACCTTCTTCGAAAACACACCTTTCATTTCCTGGCTTTTCTGAAGGATCCAAACCCGGCTGTACGAGGTCAGGCCGTTCGACTTCTGGGATACCTGGGCGCACGCGAAATGAGGGACGACCTGGAAGCCCTTCTAAAGGACCAAAACCAGGTCCAAATCTATTATGAGAGAGAGGTCCATTTTATAACAGTCGGCCGGCTTGCCCGCGAGGCCCTTGAACGGATGTAACAACTTTGGAAGTCGCATACCTGGCATCCTCTCCGAACGGCGACATTACGCTGGGTCCGGACCATCTTTCTGCTCCTTTCCGGCTCTCTATGGAGGAAACACACCCTTTCCTGAGCCTGGGTGACTACCTGAACGGGCTGAGGAAATTCCTTCTTGCGGACGATGGCCGGATGCTTTCCCGCATTTTAGGGGACAAGTTACACCATGATATCGACCTGGTAAAGCTTGGAAGCCTTATCATCCGCACTGAAAAACATGGCGCACTTTATCACATAGCGAGCGTGGAGATTCAGGCGGGCATGGACCGGGTCAAGTTTTGTGCGAGCACGGCTTTCTCCGAACAAGCCAAGCGATGGCTCACCCGGGAGGTCGATACGCTCGCAAAACTACACCGCCGCTTCAGTCTGCCCCATCTACCCGTCCCGATCCTATTCGGCGAAGCGACTTTGGTCTCCGGGAGTTGCAATGTATCCGCCCTCGTGCTCCTGGCCGACTGGTTCGAGGGATATCATGAGTGGCATCTTAATACGCCGAGCTCCGGCGGGCCGCCGAAAGTGCGCATCTGGGACCAAGCCGGAGTCTATCGATGGGCCACTGACAGGGAAGCCCGATCCCTGTTTTGGGGGGCGGCCCGAATTCTCAGTCTATACTACGACCCCCATGGATTCATGCAGGTGCGGGCCTGGCATCATGCGGCTGGCGATTTTGTGGTCCGGTCGCGAAACCGGGAACTGGACGTCCGGCTCACAACCGCCCGTGCCTACGCCCCGCTTCCGGGGCTGTCGCCGGCCGACGGGGCCATGCCGGCCGTTGCACTGGCCTACTTCTTCCTTGATACAGTCCTTCGCATTAGGCTTGACAGGGATGAGGGGGTAGGAGAGCCCCTGTGGGCCGAAGACGAAGCCCTGGAGGCGGCGGTAGAGGGGTTCTTCACAGGCCTGGCCGAGCGCCGGCGGTCAGGAGACCACGTTTGGGAAGATAACATCCAAATACTTGACCTCTTTCGTTCCTTATCCACGAAAGAGCTTCTCAAGCTCCACGGACCCATCCTTCAGTTCCTGGAAAAAGAACCTGTTGTTGAGCGGGACCTGATCGAGAGCCGTCTCGACGATCACGTCACAGTCCTTCATCGGGTCCTTCCAGGGGTTCGTGGATAAGGCTTTCGATGGGGGTTGTGAGAACCTTGGACACTGAGACAAGGAGCCCCGCCCTGTCCGGGTCTTCTCCCTCCTCCATCAGAACGAGTTCCCGTGAAAGGTTGTAGAGATCCCGAAACACGCCATCCAGGTCAAAAGCGGGATAAGATGTGCCCGAAACAAACCCGGAATGCCCACACACTCTGGCCCTACCCTGAATTTTTGTCGGAACCCCGTATATCCTGCAGGTAACAGGCCTCTGGGTGTAGAGCACACAATCCCGCTCCTCATTAAGCAGTGGACAACGGACCCTCCCCAATGCGAGGGGGTCTCCCTCCACAGGCCCACTTTCTTCCTTTTCACTGATTTGCTGCTGAAGACGGGCAAGATCCAGGTCCGCACGGTTGCAGCGGAGAACAACTTCAGCCTTCTCAGAGCTTGAAAGGCCGGTGAACTGCTGCTGAAGATATGCCGCTTCAACCAGAAACAGACCGAATACGGCATGACAACAATCGTCGCAGTGCCTTCGGCACTGGACGGCGTCTGGGTAGTCGCGGGCCATTTGCTCGAAAACGGCATCGGCCCGGGCTATGAGTTGCTCGTAGGAGCGAAACAGCGATTCGATTCCCATGTCCCTTCCTGACTTTGAAACGCCGTTTCCCCCGCACCTGAATCCGAAAACGGCAAAAGGCTGTCAATTCATGCGGACGGCATGGATGACAGCCCTATTTACAGGAGCCCGGCCATTT
>CAZEIA010000161.1:0-5493 GCA_964512335.1 uncultured Desulfobacterales bacterium | reverse complement strand
CGGCCTACCCGAAGGTCTTGCTTCGAATCGCCTTTCCCGCAAGCGGGTTGTACAGCTTGGTGATGGCGAACTTCATCACGTCCAGGGTCTTGAGATCCAAGACGATATCAAGAAGTTGCTTCTGGGCCGCATCCGGGAGCGCACAGGTATTCGCCTCATCGAACGTCAGGTCCGGAAACCCTTTGACCAGTTTCTTCTGGTCCTTCTTGCTCATGGGAACCTGGACAGCCTTCTTTCCCTCCACCTCCAGGACCTGGTCGCCCAGCCCCATATCATCCAATTTCTTCTGGTCGTCATCGCTGAGAAACACATTGATCAAACAATCTGCCATGGATGGATCTCCTTTCCATTGTGGCCCACTCACTCCTCCTCCACAGTAAATATTTAACAGTCGACGGAGACGGGGAGCGGAAAGACAAAAGAATGTGAGCTTGGATTCCTTTCGAAAACTTCCATTCGCCCTGCTAGGCCAAGGCTTGTAAAAGCAGAAAACCCTCTGTGTAACGTCCGTTTCTCTACTATGAGGCGAGTCCCATTGTCAAGGGAATTGGCGTCGTATTGGTGTCTTCACCGCCGCTTCAGGTATCTTTTACAATGATGCTTGACGGTACGGCTCAAGCCTTTTTAAGAACTCCGGATGAACCTCAAACCCCAGGGAAACAGCGTGATCCACATGTTCGATCGCCCTTTGGTACTCCTCCCGGCAGTAGTACGCAAAGGCCAGGTTGTTCCTTCCCAGGCCGAAGTCGGGGGCGAAGGTCATCAATTTCTCTCCCGTTTCAACTGCCTTGTCCACATCCTCTTTCTGGAGATAGGCGTTGACGAGGTTCGACCAAGCCTGGACGATCTTAGGGTTCAGCTCAATGGCCTTTTTCAAGGCCTCTATCGCTGCATCCGTCTGCTGCATCTGAAGGTAGGCGAAACCCAGGTTTGCGTAGCCGCGCGCATACCTCGGTTCGATCTCGAGGGCTTTCTTGTTGGCAAACACTACATGCTCCAGATCCCCTTTCTGGAAGTAAATGTATCCCAGGTTGACATACCCCTCGAACATTCGAGCGCTGTTGCTGATGGCGTCGTTGAAGGCGCCTATCGCCTCATCGAGCCTTCCCTGCTCCATGAGCGCTACGCCCAAGTTGTAGCTTGAGTTTGCACACTCGGGGTTTTCCTCCAGGTTCTGCTTTTGTTCGGCAATGAACTCCTCTGCGCCCTGGGGTGTCTTCATCAGTCTCTCCCATGTTGACTTTTGGGCCTCGCTGTCAATTTCGCAAAAACCCGTTTTTTGTTCCGTCCATCACGCCTAACGCACACAAAAAACAACACATTTTCAACGTGTTTCAGGAAAATATCGCACTCCGGCAAGGCTTTCATGTCATTTTCCGATGCATACATACGGCAGGAGGCCGCACCTCCCATGGGAGAAGCGGCCTCCTACCGCTACTCATTCAAGGCATGTGAAGCGAAGACTAGTGGTCCTCTGTCTGCCCCCGCCCCTTCATGCCGTACATGGTGCTGCTTCCCGTGGAGAAGTAGATCAACTTCTCCTCGTTGATCAACGCCGTAGCTGCCTTCTTGACTTCCCTCGCCTTGACGTCGGGTTTTACTTTTTTCACGGCCTTTTCCAGGTCGTTGAAATAGAACTTTGTCTTCTTACTGCTCTCGGCAAAGTCCATGATGGCCTTTTTTATGTCTTCCATGGGCTGCTTCCTTTCTGTCCGCCCAAGCGGACGATCCGGCTACTCGATTCCTCCCGCCGCCCTGGATACCTCCCAGGCCGCTTCAGTGTACTTGAAGTGCGTGGAAGTCCTGTAGGTGTCGTACTGGAGCCGGTAGTCGTCGATGAGGTGCTCGGTAAACGGCAGATCACACTTCTCGAAGAACTTCTCCCAGCCGATCCGCTCGGCCCAGTCCCCGATTCGCTCGTACTTGTTGGCATCCGCCGCGTATGCCTCAACGATCTTCTTGACGTCCTTACAGACCTCAGGATAACGAGGAAAACTGTTGGGCAACCAGGGCACCACGACCTTGGAAAACATCGGCGGGCTGATCCGGTTGGAGATCTTGCCGCCGGCCAGAATGGTCACACCGTCACCTTCCTTGTCTGAGAGCGGAACGGCCATGCACATGGTGTAACAGTTCCCGCAGAACATGCAGCGTTCGTTCTTGATTTTCACGGTCTTCTTGCCGTCTTCCGTCTTGGCCGGAGAGATGGCGCCCGTGGGACAGGCCGCGATTACCAGAGGGATCTCGCAAAGCGAGTCCAACACCTCGTGGTCGATCAGCGGAGGTTTCCGGTGGTACCCAAGCAGTGCGATGTCAGAGCAGTGAACGGCACCGCACATATTCAGGCAACAGGCCATGGATATACGCACCTGGGCGGGGAAGGTCATGCCCTGGAAATGATCGAAAAGATCGTCCAGCACGGCCTTGACCATGGAGGAAGCATCCGTGGCCGGGGTATGGCAGTGCAGGTAACCCTGGGTGTGAACGATGTTCGTCACGCCGGCACCGGTCCCGCCGACGGGAAACTTGTAGCTGCCGGACACATGCTTGCGGCTCTCAAGATCCTTTTTCAGGGCCTCCGCCTTGTCCTGGGTGTCCACCAGGAATTCGATGTTGTTTCGCGTGGTGAAGCGGACGTATCCGTCACAGTGTTTGTCCGCGATATCGCAGATCTCACGAACGTGCTCTGCGGACATAAAACGGCAGCCGCCCACTCGCACGGTGAACACCTTGTCGCCGGTCTCGGAGAAATGAACGAGAACGCCCGGTTCCAGGATCTCATGGGACTTCCACTTACCGTAATTGTTCTGAATAATGGGAGGGAAGTTCTGCCAAAAATGCCGAGGACCGAGGTCGGTGAGCCGGTTCTCCATAGGTTTGTCTGGATTGTATAGTCCGAGTCTTTCCTGAGATAATGCCATATCCTTTCCCTCCTATCTCTTATGCCTGGATCGGTAATCGTTGATGTCTCGTTCCCAACCGCCTTCCACGTCCTCTTCCTTCCAGAAGATATAGGGATTGGCCCTAGGTGCCGTGACCATCTGTGGCATGGGCGGAATTTCCAGGACCTCGAGGAACTTTGGAATGCCGTAACGCTGAATCAACTCGCCCAGGCGCTCACGGTTCTTGCCTTCTTCCATCCACCAGTCCCAAACCTTTTCGATCACTTCCTTTATGTTGTCGTAGGGGTGCTCCGCCTTCATGAAGGGAATGGTGAGTACGGACATCTGTGCTCCCTCGAGAATGGGGGCCTTGGCGCCGAAAAGCAGGCTCACACCCGTGTCCTTGCCTGGCCGCAAGGCCTGGGGCATGACATTGATGCAATGCATGCACCTGATACACTCCTTATTATCGATCTTGAGCGTGTCGCCTTCCATCCACATACACTTGGTGGGGCACAGGTCAATGACCTCTTTTTGAATATCGAACTTGCCCCAGTCCCGGCCTGCGTGCGCGCCGCCGTTGGGCACGATCTCTCCGCCCATGTAAGCCTTGACCGCGGCCTGGTCGATCCGGATATCGTCCCTCCAGGTGCCGATGAAGGACATGTCGGCCCGGGCGATGGAGGCCACACAACCGTTGGGGCAGCCATCGAACTTGAACTTGAATTTATATGGGAACGCCGGCCTGTGAAGCTCGTCCTGATAGTAGTGGGTCAGTTCATAGCACATGGCCTGGGTATCAATGCAGGACCACTCGCAACGGGCCTTGCCGATACAACATGAAGGTGTACGCAGGTTTGAGCCGGAGCCGCCCAGATCCTGCTGGAGTACGTGGCCCAGTTCGTAAAAAATGGGCTCGAGTTGTTCAGTGGTGGTGCCCAGGAAAATAATGTCGCCTGTCGAGCCGTGAAAATTCATCAAACCACTTCCACGGTACTCCCACAGGTCGCAGATGGACCGAAGGTAGTCAGACGTATAGAACTTGCTCGCAGGCTGATTCACACGCATGGTGTGGAAGTGAGCCACGGCCGGAAAAGTCTCAGGCATGTCGCAGTATCGGCCGATTACACCGCCGCCGTATCCAAACACCCCCACAATGCCGCCATGCTTCCAGTGGGTCTCGCCGTGGTCAAAGGAGACCTGGAGCAGGCCCAGCACGTCCTCCACGGCTTCGGACGCAACCATCAAGCGGTCTTGCGGCAGCTTTTTCCTGTGCAGGGCCTCCCGCTTTGAATCCGCCACGAAGCTGGGCCAGGGCCCCTTTTCCAGGTCATCCAAGTCCGGAATATCGTGCTTTATCTTGAAGTTCTTGAGTTCTTCTTCGGTGTAATTATTCAACTCCTCATCACTGTAAATTCGGAGTTCACTGTATTTTATTTCTTTTTGTTCTTCTCTTGGTTCAAACTCCATTATCCATGCCTCCTTTTAGGGTACAAAAGGTTGGTCCTCTCAGGTTGAAAGGGGGGGAAAACCCCGAGTGGTCGCCGGTAGCGTTCTTCACCTCCTCCCCACGAAAAAATAAGAATTCCGTCGCGGTCCGGGCAAACAGACCCGATCGTTTGAGCTATGGGTTCGCCCAAAGGCGCAAACAACCACAAACACTGGAATTTACTAGCATTTTATTTACACAGATAAGAATTTAAATCAGAATCGGTTCGAGATGTCAATAAAAATCAGCAGCCGCACAGAAAAGAGTACCGAGATCTTCCATATTTGATTGACAATTCCACCCGAAGATTCTATCACCGCAGCGAAGGAGCCGTCACGTCGGGCAATTGTCACGCCTCAACGGCGATTAACCACTAACCGCTTAAAAAAACTTTCCTTTCCATACCATACGGATTCCGCCAAAGGCAGGAAACCGGGATTCATCATATGACTTTTTTCCCACCCAGAATCATGGTTACCGCACTAAGAGGCGGATCAGGAAAGACCGTCCTCTCCCTGGGCATGACCGCAGCATGGAGGGAGGAAGGAAAACGGGTGGCGCCTTTCAAGAAAGGGCCTGACTTCATCGATCCGGGATGGCTGTCCCTTTCTGCCGGCAGACCATGTCATAACCTGGATCCTTTCATGATGAATGAGGCCCAGATCATGGAGTCTTTTCTGCTGCATACCCGTGAGTCCGATCTGGCCCTGATCGAAGGCAACCGCGGGCTTTTCGACGGCCTTGACCTGGAGGGGCGCTGCAGCTCGGCTGAACTGGCCCGGAGTCTCAGGTCTCCAGTAATCCTGATCGTGGACGTAACCATGACCACCAGGACCATTGCAGCTGTGGTCATGGGATGCCGGGCCTTTGACCCCGGCCTGGACCTTTGCGGCATCATCCTCAACCGGGTCGGCGGGCCCAGACAGGAGTCCATGGTCCGAAACACCATAGAGCATTACTGCGGTATACCGGTGCTCGGCTCCGTACGCAAGCTTCAACAAAACCGTTTTCCAGAGCGCCACATGGGACTCATTCCCAGACAGGAGCAGTCCAGGGCCGAAGAAGCTGTATCCTGGGCATGCCGCATAGTTCGGGAGAGCCTGAATCTGGACGCCTTGTGGG
>CAZEIA010000160.1:0-8478 GCA_964512335.1 uncultured Desulfobacterales bacterium | reverse complement strand
TGGAAAAAGATCGAATGGGAAGCATAATGCAGGCCTTGGAGTCCGTTTTTTCCATAGGCCGTGTTTACAGCGCCTACATTTACGATAAAGAGGGAAAAGAGATAGCAACGCTGGGCCTGGCCGATCCGGAGGCTGAGCCTGAAAGATTGACCGAGCTGGCGGCAGAGGGTGAAAGCCTGGGGGAGTACGGGCTGATAGCAGGGAGGCACGTTTACTCGTATTTCGTGCCGCTCACAGACACCGGGGGGCGAATCAACGGCCTGCTGCACCTGACGAGGAGGGGTAGGGAGTTCAGTGATGATATACGTTCAATCAGGATCAAGGCGGGGGTGAGCCTGGCGCTCCTTCTCGGGTTGCTTTCGGCCATGGTCCTTTATGGGCATCACCGTGCCCTCGGTATGCACCTGGGAAGGTTGAACTCGAGCATGTCCAGGGTTGCCCGAGGAGAACGCGAACACCGGTTCAATCATCAAGGCCCCAAGGAGATCATTGAGCTGGGGGAGCGCTTCAACCACATGCTCAACAGTATTGAAAAGGCCGAGCGGGCGATTATGGAGCATAGGTTGAGCCAGGAGAGACTGGAAATGAAGCTTCGCCAGTCCGAAAAAATGGCCGCGCTCGGCAGACTGGCCGCAGGAACGGCCCACGAACTGGGCACGCCGTTGAGTGTCATCAGCGGCAAGGCCCAGCGCGCGCTTCGCCAAGAGGATATTTCGGAGGTGCAGAGGCGGACTCTAGTGGATATTCGAGAAGAAGTAACGCGAATGGAGTACATAATCAAGCAGTTGCTGGACTTCAGCCGGCGGGGGCCGTTTCGTTGTTCTCCGGCTGATCCGGCCTCCATGGCGGCTTCGGCCATAGCCGCGCTCGAGGAGGAGGCAAAGGCCTGCGGAGTGGTGATCAAGCCGGCAGGGGCCGGCAATGCCCCGCCGGTGGTAATGGAGGCTATGAGGATCCATCAGGCATTGATAAACCTCTTGCGTAATGCCATCCAGAGCTCAGCCAACGGCGAAATTAGGGTCTCCTGGGAACAAAAGGATGGCGGGGTGTGTTTCGGCGTCGAAGATGACGGCCCGGGTGTACCGCCGGAAAACCGCTCCAGGATTTTCGAGCCGTTTTTTACCACCAAACGTGTGGGCGAAGGAACAGGCCTGGGCCTTGCAGTGGTTCATTCTGTCGCTGAAGAGCATGGCGGATGGGTCGAGGTGAGTGAAAGCGAAATGGGAGGAGCGCTTTTTAGGCTCGTGATTCCCGCGCAGTCGGACGGAAAATAATCAAAGAAAGGAAAAGCCATGAGCAGGGAAGCCGCTCTCGGCGGTTCGGTATTGATTGTTGAGGATGACAAGACACTAGGGCCTTTGCTGGTCGAAGAAGTTCGGGACGCCGGTCTGGAGGCCCGTTGGACAGCCACGGCCGAAGAAGCGGAAAAGGCTTTTGAGAAAAAATGGCCCGACCTGGTTGTCTGTGATCTCAGGCTGCCGGGAATGGACGGCATGAGTTTTTTGAGAAAGGTCCATGAAAAAACTCCCGACTCAGCTCCCGGATTCCTTATGATCACGGCCTTCGGTAGCATCCCGGAGGCCGTCGACGCCTTAAAGGCGGGAGCGGAAGATTTTCTGACCAAGCCTCTGGACCTGGAGCATTTTATTTTGTCCGTGAAGCGCATCCTGGAGAGAAGGCGACTCAGAGAAATGGTCAACCAGATGCGGGGGCTTCTTTCCTCGGAGACCTTTCACGGGATGCATGGGCGAAGCATGCCCATGCGCCTCCTTTTTCAACAGATCGTGCAGGTGGCAAAGGCTCAAGGGCCGGTCCTGATCCTGGGTGAGAGCGGATCGGGAAAGGAACTGGTGGCCAGGGCCGTCCACAAGGAGAGCTCCAGGGCGGGCGGTCCCTTTCTGCCTGTTAATTGTGCGGGTATACCTGAGCACTTGCTGGAAAGCGAGTTTTTCGGCCACGCGGAAGGCTCATTCACAGGCGCTCGAAAAAGCCGCCATGGCCTTTTCGCCGAGGCGGAAGGCGGTTCATTGCTCCTGGACGAAATTTCAGAGATGCCCCTTTTCCTTCAGGCCAAGCTCCTTCGCATCCTTCAGGACGGAAAGGTCAGAAGAGTGGGGGAAAACCGTGAGTATCAGGTGGACGTTCGCGTGCTCGCAGCTACGCACCGGGATATTGATGAGGAGGCTAGGCGGGGCGATTTCCGTGAAGACCTCTTTTTTCGCCTGGAGACTTTCACCCTCCGGGTTCCACCGCTGAGGGAACGCGGGGAGGATGTGGAACTGCTTGCGGCAAGATTCCTTCAGCAGTTTTCCCTGGCCCTGGGCAAGAAAATCAACGACTTTTCTTCCCGGGCCATGGACTACATAACACGTTATCCTTTTCCTGGGAACGTCCGCGAGCTTCGTAACGCTGTGGAGAGGGCCGTTACTTTTGCATCGGGAAACCGGATACGGCTGGAGAACCTGCCTGCCAGGATCCGGAATTACCGGCAGGGCATGGTTGAACCCGAGGCCGGTATGTACGGCTTGGCAGGGGATAAAGAGAAGCTGCTGCCACTGGCTGAAGTGGAGCGGCGTTATATTCGACACGTTCTCAAGGAAGTAGGAGGAAACAAACGCCGTGCCTCCACCATTCTGGGCATCGGCCGCAGGACGCTCTACAGGAGGCTTGGAGAGGATGGAGGTAGGCAGGAACCATGATCTTGGCTGTGGTCAGATCCTCTTCCTAAAGTGATTGTTTTCTAAGCTCTCGTTTCAGAAGCTTTCCTTGTGGTGTTCTGGGAAAATCATCGACAAAACTGATCTTTTTAGGCGCTTTGTATGATGCCATGTGTTTTTTACAAAACTCTATAAGTTTTGATTCCGTAATATAATGGCCCTTTTTTAGCCTTATAAAGGCAGACACTGCCTCGCCGTATTCTTCATGTGGGAGTCCCACCACTGCGCATTCCTCGACGAAATCATGGCGATAGAGGACGTCTTCCACCTCGTTCGGATAGACGTTCAGCCCGCCGCTGATGATCATGTCCTTTATTCGGTCCACAATGTAGAGATAGCCTTCCTCGTCGATGCGGCCTACGTCCCCGGAGTGGAGCCAGCCTCCCTGCATGGCCTTGGCGGTCTCCTCGGGACGGTTGTAATAGCCCTTCATCACATTGGGCCCACGAACGAGAATTTCACCTTCCTTGCCGCCGGAAAGCCACCTTCCTTCCTGGTCGGCGATTTTCACCTCCACGACGCCTGCCGGTGTTCCCACGGATCCGATCTTGTGCCTGAACATATGATTGAAAGTCACCAGGGAGGAGGTTTCCGTCATGCCATAGGCCTCGTGGATATTCAGCCCGAAGGTCTCCTTCCATTGCCGGACGATCTCCGAGGGCATGCTGGTCGCTGCAGAGAATGAATAGCCCACCGATTTCAAGCTGGAGTGGGTCTCGGGAGCGTTGAGAAAACGGATGTAAACTGTGGGAACCGCGTAGAGTCGGGTCACGTGGTTGGCCTCGATCGATGCTACTATCTCATCAATATCGAACCCCTTGTGAAGAATTAGGGACCCGCAGGCGTAAAACAAGGAGTTCATGATGTGGTTTCCGGCAAAGACATGGTTCAGCGGCAGGAAACAGAGCCCCCTGTCTTGGGCGATCATTCGTTCATGGAAGCAGACGTTCTGGGCCGTGTATAAGAGGTTCTGGTGGGTCAGCATCGCCCCCTTGGGAATTCCCGTGGTGCCTCCGGTGTAAAGGATTACGCAGGGATCGTCCGCATTGCAGTCCACGTACGGGAAGGGTGTCGCCGCATTCGGCGTCTCCTTTTGACTAAGGCCTGCCAGCAGGTTGTCCTTCTCGATGACCAGCACATCCTTGATATGCGGCAGGGCCTCCGCCGGGATATAAGTCTCAAGCGCCTCGGACGTAATGACGCAGCCCGGTTCCGAGTCCGTGAGCAGGTGTTCAAGTTCGCTGTCCCGGTAGGACGAACTCACGCAGATCACGGCGGCGCCTGCTCGAATGATGCCGTAGTAGAGCATGATCCACTCGGGCCGGTTCTCACAATAGAGGGCAACCCGATCTTTGGGGTGGACTCCCAGGGCCCGCAGGCGGATTGCCACGTTATCCACCGCGGCGTTTAGTTCCCTGTAGCTGAAGCGGCTGTTTCCGAAAACAACGGCTTCATGGTCAGGAAAATGGAGGGCCCCCTGACGAATTATATTGGATAAGTTCATGGCGGTTTCCTCTTAGTGCAAAAGACCGCGGATGCCGACACCGCATCAGTCACGCTTACTGAAATAGACGGTGAGAAATTTTCCCGGACCAGGGGCGGCTACAGAGTGCTTTACCGAACCGTCAAAGTAGAGAAGGTCACCTTCGTGAATTTCGCACTCCTCCTTGCCGTATCGAAACAAAGTTTTTCCCTTGATTTGATAGACCAGTTCAAACCCCTGGTTGCTGTGCTCGTTGATGAACTCTCCTGCGGAGGTCTCGCATATGCTGACGGAAGTCCCCGGGTCGATCACGCCCTTGGGCAGCAACAGGTCCAGTTTCATGCTTTTGGCTTCAAGGGTGGGAGCCGTTCCCGCTCGCACCAGGGTGAAGCTGGCCTCCTCATTGAAAAAACTGCCTATGGGTTGCTGCAGATGGTGGGCGATGTCCGAAAGGAGAGCCACGGATGGGCTTACCTTGTCGGTCTCGACACGGTGAAGGGTTATATAGCTTATCCCCACTTGCCGTGCGAATTCCTTCATGTTGAGGCCGAGTTGTTTTCTGGCCTCTCGGATACGATTTCCTATATTCATGGGATAATTGATATCATTTATGATAGATTTGTCAATATAATTATTAGAAATGATATTTTGCAAGGTGGTGCTGTTGTGTTGAAATCAATTTCTTAAGAGACTGTCAAGCGTTGCAGTCAATCGCACGGCTTCCGGCATTCTTTCGGTCTTAATCACATTGCTGCATTTTTGAGACCTTCAAGTGACCTGCCGTCGCGTCGAATCAGCCTCAAAACATTTTTGTCCGGCCATAGCGCAAAAGAGGAAATTCTATTGACTTCTGGGGAAAAAC
This sequence comes from uncultured Desulfobacterales bacterium, assembly GCA_964512335.1. Lineage (GTDB taxonomy): Bacteria > Desulfobacterota > DSM-4660 > Desulfatiglandales > HGW-15 > JAIPEI01. Next base: position 3,416 of record CAZEIA010000160.1, on the reverse strand, counting down.
GGCCTATATTCTCCTATTATGGGAATATATTCTCTTAATATGATAATATAGTCCCTTGCGCAGGGCTGTCCGTGTCTTGGGAGTGCATGCTCCCATGTGAATCGCGAATTCCCAAGATTGATGTTTCTGTAAAGAGCCTGTGTCCCATCAGTACGCGCGAAGAGGCAAGCATAACAAGTTCAATTAAAAGTCTGCCTGCTAATGTATTATTAACAATAACGACGCGCTTTCATTTATTAGATTTGGATTCCCGAGAGAGGTCTATATGAATTTTGCAGACTATCTACGTATGAATGCAGTGAAGTATAAAAACAAGACCTCCCTCATCGAAAGATATCCAGCAAAACAGCAAAGACGTGTTTTGACATGGGAAAGTTTTAATTTGGAGGTCAACAAGGTTTCCAATTATCTGAAAAAGGAGGTTGGAATCAAAAAGGGGGATCGTGTTTTACACCTTTTTAATAATTCTATTGAATGGTTAACCGTATATTTCGGTATTATTAAAATAGGTGCCGTTGTAGTCCCTTTGAATTTTAGATTTATTGAAGCTGATATAGAATATGCAGGCGCTATTTCGAAGCCGTCTGCTTTTATTTTGGGTTCTGAATTTGTAAACCGCGTCCTCAATGTTAGAGATGAAATTAAAAGCATCCGAAAGTTCATTGTATACGGAGATGAATGTCCACGAGGGATGGTTCCTTTTTCTGAAATCCAGAATTATGCGGAAACGGAAGAAGCTATTGTCGATGTGTCAAATGACGATGATCTCGCCGTCATGTTTACTTCGGGTACGACCGGTAATGCGAAGCCGGTTGTTCATACTCACGGGAGCATGAACGCCACGGCTGTAGGCAATGGGTTGAGCCTACCATTGACAATGGAAGATAATTACCTTGTCGTGCTTCCTCTTTATCATTCGGGAAGCCTTTTCATGTGGTTTCCGTATTTTGCCGTCGGCGCTACAGGGACGCTGATCCGGGATTATCGCAACCCGAGATGGATATTGGAGGCGGTTGAAGAAGATGGAGCGAATGCTTTTCTGGCCGTGGTACCCATGTGCGTCGATCTGATCAATCAGGTTGAGGGCGGTGAAATCAATCTGAACAGCTACGACCTTTCAGCCTGGAAATACCTGGTCACGGGGGCTCAACCTGTTCCTCCGAATATTTTCAAAAGTTTGATGGACGTCTTTCCCTGCAGGATCATTCACACCTACGGAGTCACAGAGGGGGGAGGCGGCGCGACCTGGTCGATCCATCATGACGATATCCTTCGAAAACCGGGCTCTATCGGAAGGCCTAATTTCGGTGTGGAGGGACGCATTATCGACAGCCGGGGTGGGGATGTCGCTTTGGGAGAGGTCGGAGAAATTGTGATTAAGACCCCGAGACTCATGAAACAATATTATCGAAATGAAGATTTGACGCGGGCGGCTGTTCAAAACGGTTTTTTCTACACCGGGGATCTGGCGCGAATGGATGAAGACGGCTACTACTACATCGTGGATCGCAAGAAGGATATGATTACCAGCGGCGGGGAGAATATCTATCCCGTGGAGATCGAAGAGGTGTTGCATCAGCATCCGGACATAGATGATGCGGCTGTCATTGGGTACCCGGACGAACGCTTCGTTGAAATCGTCATGGCTGTGGTTCAAGTGAAAACCGGGAAATCCATGAGCGAGGAAGAGGTCATAGCGTTCTGTAAGGCCAGATTGGCCATGTATAAGATTCCGCGAAAAGTCTCTTTTGATAAGGTTCCCAGGAACCCGACCGGTAAACTCCTGAAGACCGTTTTACGGGAAAAATACTTTGGAACAAAAGAGGCATTCAGGTTTTGAAGCACGACGAAGTGCACGCTCAGGGCGCCGTTCTGGCGGCGGCCCTTTTGAGTGAGGATCCCGACACCATCCTTCCTGATGCTCTCGGCATTCGGGCTGGACACCGAGTATGTGGATGACATCAAACACTATGTGTGGAAGCTGATGATCATGAAATGCACCATGGCCTCCATCTGCGCTGTAACGGACAAGACCATCAAGGAGGCCTTTCTGTTTCCCCCGAGCAGAGAGATCGCCGATGCCTGTTTCAAGGAGATCCTGGATGTAGCCAAGGCAAAGGGCTATGGCCTGGGAGGGGATTACCTTGCCCAGGCATTGGGCTATCTGGAAAAGGTGGGGATTAACAAGGATTCCATTTGTGTTGACATCGCCAACAAGACACGTACTGAATCGATTTTCTCGGGGGAAAGGTCGTGGAATACGGGAAGGAGACCGGTGTTCCAACCCCCTGCTAGGCAACCATGTCGAACCTTGTCAGGGCGATGGAAGACAAGTATCTCGGACATTGAATAGATTCAAGAGAGGCGCCGGTGATGAATCGGAGCAAGTGACAGTTCACTTCCCCGAGCAGGTGGGGCTGAGCAGGCCCGGCCGGGAAATAAAAAGCCGATTTCCGGACCGAAACAATTGAGGCTCAAGGAAGGTAACCTGAATGGATAACGGATTCGGATCATTGGGAAAAGCTATCCGTATCCTGTCGCTTTTCGACTTGGAACACACGGAATTGTCAGCTTCGGAGATTTCGAAGATTCTCTGCATACCTCTGAGCACGACCTATAAGTATCTGAAGCTATTTCATCGAAATGAAATCCTGAGCAAAGATAAAAAAACAGGTAAATACCACCCTGGATTCAAACTCTTCAAGTTGGGGATCCTTGCTGCGGAAAAAATCTCGCTGCTCAAAATCGCCCGTCCCTACCTGGAATCCATTGCAAAGCGTTCCCTGGAAACGGTTGTACTGGCTGTAATCGATGGGCTGGATCTTCTGTGTGTGGATACGATTGAAAGCCCAAGGCCGGTCAAGCTGACCATGACAAAAGGCACCAAGCTTCCCCTGCATGCAGGAGCGCCTGGAAAGATTTTGCTCGCCTACAAGGATCGATCTTTTATTCAAGAATTGATTCAGGTGAGAGGGCTTGCGAAGATCAACAGGAACACCATCACTGATCCGGGAGAGCTCGAGAGGGAGCTGGAATCCATTCGGAGGCAAGGCCACGGCCGGAGTGATTCGGAAGTGGATCCGGGGGCCGCTGCTTTGGCGGTTCCCGTATTTGATCACAAAGGGCGGGTCCTGGCTTCTGTTTCGCTGATCGGGCCCATGCAAAACCTGTTGGAAAAAAACAGCGAGGAATTGATCGAGATACTGAAAGACGCCGCAAGGGGCATTTCAGAGAAGCTTGGATATGTCCCGGGCGCCTTCTTGTCTGAAGCCTAAGAGGCGTGCCGGCCGGTCAGAGTCTGAAAACGCACTTCCTCGTTGGGTCGGGTAAAATATGAGGAATAAAAAAAGGGCCAACCCGTGAAGGCCAACCCCTTGAAATTCCTTTGGTAGTCCCAACGGGACTGCGCTTAGTTA
>CAZEIA010000159.1:0-8518 GCA_964512335.1 uncultured Desulfobacterales bacterium | reverse complement strand
GTGTGAAAGGGTGAGTGCGATCATGAAAACAAAGACACTCTGGTGGGTTTGGGGTATGGTCCTTTTGATCTCAGCCGGAGGCTGTTCCGGCATGGGAAAGCCTAAGGAACGGATCGATTACTATGTCCTCGAGTACGAGACCCATCGCATACCCGGTCTTGAGCCGGTACCGGTGGTGGTGCGGTTGGAACGTTTCAGCGTTGCGCCCCAGTACAACACCAGCCGGATCGTTTATCGTGACAGGGAGTTTGCACGAGAGACGTACAACTATCATCGTTGGCGGGCCAACCCCGGCGATTTGGTTACACACTTTCTCTCCCGCGATTTCCGTGACTCCGGACTTTTTAAGGCGGTTTTTAAGGCCGGCAGCCGTTTTCCCGCCTCCTGCGTCCTTGAAGGCTCGGTAGAAGAGTTTTTTGAACGAGACGGGGCCGAACAATGGGATGCCGTTCTGGCGCTTAATGTCGCCTTGTTGGCCGAGGGAGAGCCGGACGTGAGCAAGAGGGTGCTCTATCAGAAGACATATCGCGACTCGGAGCCCTGTGACCGAAAAAACCCGACAGCCCTGAGTGAGGCAATGAGCCGGGCCATGGCGAGGGTCTCGAGAGCCATTATTGAGGACGTGTACCGCGTTTTCAACCCGGAGAAATAGCAGGTACCCAACCCATTACACAGGCGCACTATGGACCTTGAACTCTTAGACATTCCGTTTGATCGCCCCGGATTCCAAAAGTTCTTCGGTGCTTGGACGGTCCGAGGGGCGCTGACATTTCTGGTGGACACGGGGCCTTCAGTCTCCGCCGATTCACTGGTTCAAAAACTGCGGACTTCCGGGGTGAATCGATTGGATTACGTACTCATTACCCACATCCATCTGGATCACGCCGGGGGCCTTTCCCGTGTCCTCGATGAATTTCCGGGCGCCCGAGTGGTCTGCCATCGAAAGGCGGTGCCGCACCTGGTGGATCCGGCCAGGCTATGGGCGGGCAGCCGGAAGGTCCTGGGAGATATGGCCGATGCCTTCGGCCCGCTTGCTCCGCTTCCGAGTGAGCTTCTGATTCCCCATGACGAGGCCTCAATCCCTGGTCTTCAAATTATCGAGACGCGCGGCCACGCTCCTCATCACATAAGCTTCAGTTATCAGGGCTGCCTGTTTGCCGGTGAGGCTGCGGGAAATTACATCGATTTTGGAGGGCGGGAGCTGCTTCGTCCTGCAACACCTTCACGGTTTTACCTGGAGGAGTCCCTGGCGAGCGTAGACCGTATGCGGGCCCTGGAGGAACATGTCCTGTGTTACGCCCACTTCGGGAGGGCGGATGATTCCAGGCGCATGCTGGGGAGATTCAGGGATCAACTGATTCGCTGGCGTGACATTCTCGCATCGCTGCTGCGGGAGCGCCCGGATGCGGACACCGAACTCTGCCTAAGGGCCCTTCACAGGGGCGATCCTGAACTGGAGAGCTTCTCCGCCCTCGATCCCGAGACCCGGGACCGGGAGAGGTTTTTCATGATAAATTCCATCCGTGGGTACCTCGGTTACCTCAAGGAGGTCGGTATTTAAGAGCCCTCTGGTTCCTCTCGACAGCCGATAAGTAATGACCTAAAGCGGTGCTTGCCCACAATCCAAAGTCAAGGAGCACTGGCGCGAAGAATGAGCGTCCTGTCTGGTTTCTGCGATTTCGATAAGGAACAAGATGCAAGGGGATTCCGGCCTCTCCAACACCATACCCCCAGGGGGGGTTGTACTCGGGTGACCGAGAGCCCGAGGGGGTGGGTCGGAGTGATCAAGACGGAACGGATTTGTTTTACCCCCCGAACGGCTTCAATCAGCCCGGTGTTGAGAATGTGGTCCTTGATTTGGGCTGAATGATGATTAAAGTGACCCACACTTCAATTCCATATTCGGGAGTGGCCAACGTCTATGAGCAATGAAAAACAAAACGAAAAGGAAAACTTCCGTTCCCTCATAATGGGGGACGACATTGGACGAGTAGAAGACCGTCTCAACATAATCGACGTTTTCCTGGAAATCGAAGACCACGTCACCCTGCAGGACGTGATGGAAGCCTTGAGAGAGCGGGGTTTTGACTACGACGCGGAGTTTGTCCGCCAGTGCATGAATCGATGGGTGGAGCACGGTTTTGCCCAGAAAAAGCACTTCGAAGGCCAGCCCCCCCGCTTTGAACACCGGCACCTGGGCCGACACCATGACCACATCATCTGCACGAAGTGCGGCCGCATCAGCGAGTTCAGCAACTCCGAGCTGGAGGCCCTTCAGGCCCGTATCGCACGGGAGTCCGGTTTCCACATGCTCCAGCACAAAATGGAGATCTACGGCATCTGCTCCGACTGCCTTTCCAGGCAGCAGCCTTTGCTCCCTCTTTCCCAGGCCAGGCCGGGGGAGCGGGTTGCCATCCATGACATGGCGGGTGGGCGGAGCGCCCGAGGAAGGCTCGCTTCCATGGGGCTGCGTAGAGGCGATGAGCTGGAAGTAATAAGCAATAACAGCCAGGGACGCCTGATCGTGGGGCACGGCACCACCCGCCTTGCCCTTGGCAGGGGCGTCGCCGACAAGATCCTGGTCTGTCTGGCCCCCCAGTGAGAGAGGGCGCGCATCCACGGCGCCGCAGGAGGGCAGGGTTGGAAGTGACGGCTCGGGCTAAGCGATACGTTTAACCAGCTCCCGTGCCCGGTCCCGGATTCGGCGGACGGCTCTTTCCAGGGGTCCGCGCCGGCGATATCGCTTGAGTTCCAGGGGAGGGACTTCCAGGGGCCGATGTTTGAGTTGGAGTTTGACCACGGCGTTCAGGTCGTCCAGCAGAAAACGCCGGTACACGAGGGATAATGGAAAGGGCCGGAACTCGGTTGCCGATATGGCGGCGGACCAGTCCACGATGTAGGGGGCCCCGTCTCGCCCCAAAAGGATGTTAGGGGCCCGCTTCAGGTCGCAGTGGGCGACCCCTCGGTCGTGAAATGCGTTTACCAGGGAACGAAGCTTTTCGAAAAAGGATCGGGGAAGAGGAGCTTCTTGTTCCAGACCTTCCACTGTTCGGCCGGGGACGGCGTCCATGATCAGGGCAAGACCCTGCACGCTCCCGCGGAACCGTGGGATTCCTGTAAGTCCATGGAGCCTTCGAAGCGCCCGGCCCTCCCGCCACACCAGGAATCGTCCCGCAGTATTCCTGAAGAGGAACCCGTTACACCTGTAGTCCTTTACCACAAGGCTCATTCCCCGCCAATTAAGGAACCACAGGGCAGGGCGTGTGTTCGATGGGTATCTCAGCGGGCGGATCGGCAAACTCTCGTCTCCTTTGCCCGCTCACCACTCTGAAACCAGTCCTTGTATTTCATGAATGGCTTTTTGTCCCTGGCTGTCCTGTTTGAGCGAGGATGGGACCTGCGGGCCGCTCCGGCCACTTAGTCCGCCCGGCCGCTACCACGGAAGCGAGTTTGAAGCCCAGCATTTTATAGATGAGCTTGGCCGCGGCAAAGGCCGAGTTCCTGTCCGGCGGGTCCTGACCCAACTCCATTACATCGAAACCCGCTACTTCCCGTTCGCGAAAGAGCATGGCAAACAGGTCGATTGCCTCGTGCCAGAGAAAACCTCCGGGTTCGGGTGTGCCTGTACTTCGTATCACGCTCCAGTCAAGGGCGTCCACATCCACGGTGATGAATACGGGATCCGGCAACCGCCGGATAGCGCCTTGGAGGTCGAAAGCTCCGGACCGGAAATCATCCATGAAGCAGACCGGAATAACTTCGCGGGCGATGCGATCCGCCTCGTCACGGCAGAGGCTCCTCACGCCTATTTGAAGGGTATCGAGCGTGTGTTCACGGATGCGGGCCATGGTGCACGCATGGCTGGTGCGGTCTCCCTGGTAGCTATCACGCAGGTCTGCGTGGGCGTCGATCTGGACCACCGAAAGCCTCCCGTACTTCGCGTGCAGCTCCTGAAAAACCCCGATACTCACTGAGTGATCTCCCCCCAGGACCACCGGGTACTTCCCGGCCTCGAGGATTGTCCTCATGCTCTTGCGGACCGACGAGATCATGGCTTCGGGACAGGAGAGGTCATCAGGGGGCTTGATCGTGGCAATACCCATGCGGCAGGACTCAAAACGAAGCGACTCGTCGTAGATCTCCAGCTCCGCCGACGCCTCGAGCACGGCATCCGGGCCCAGGGCGGCGCCGGGACCCCAGGACACCCCGCCCTCGTAAGGAACCGGAAGAAGTGCGACCGCCGCCTGAGCCGGGTCGCTGAACTCCGGGCCGGGATTAAGAAACGGTTTGGGGTGTGAAATCAAAGGACCTCCTCCAGCATTTTTGTCATGTCCTGCATCCGGGAAACCAGGTCCCTGGGCGGGCGGTCGCCACAGGTCTCAAGCGCGTATGCGCCGAGAAGGGGGAAGATAATACTGTACTCGCCCCAGATCTGGACCAGTTTATCTTTTTCGGCCTCACGGTACTTTCCCCACGTCACGGCCTCTCCAAAGGTGCAGCTCGAAAGGCTGCCCTCACGCTCAACTGCGGTCCCGATCTGTAATCCGCGGTCAGCCCCTTCGAAATCCACCCCGAGGATCTGGCTGATGAAAGGACCGGTCTGCTGAATGAAATTTTTGGGACCCCCTCCGCCCAGCTCTACAAAGCCGGTTCGCTGCGAGCCGAAGACAATGGCGGCGGAGTCGAAGATGTCCTTCTGGGCGGACAGGGTGACCGGAAAGCCCTCCCGGTCGGTCAGGACGAGGTTCATGGCTATGGAGTGGTTGGCAAGCGAATCCCAGAAGACCGGTACCCCGAGTCGGGCCGCAGTTGCGGTGAAGCTTTGCTCCGGGTGGGGGCTCCGTTCCAGGACCCAACGGCCGAGGGCGTAGTTGAACTGCCACGAGGAGAGTGGCCTATCAGAGAGGTCTTCACTCCAACGCTCACGCACGAATTCGCGAAGGATTTCATCCTGGGCCTCCAGGGTCTCCCGTTCGCGTATGCCTATGTCGTATATCCGCGTGTCGCCCCGGCGTCTCAGCTCATTGTCATCCTGATGTGGCGAGACGGCCTTCACAGGGAGGCCGAAGGCAAAGTGCAGGTCATGATAGACCTGGGCGCCGGTGGAACAGATCACGTCCAGGAAGCCCGCTTCCATGAGGGAGACCAGCATGCCGCCCATTCCGCCAGCTACTCCGGCCCCGGCGATGCCGAGCCATATCACATCACCCTCATGGACCATTCGTTCCAGCAATCGTGCCCCCCGCGAGACTCTTCGGGCCTCGAATGAGGTCCGGCCGAGTGTTTCCATCAGGTCTCGGACGGTCATCCCTCGGTGGAGAGGGGGTGGAATTATGTCCGGGTTTCCTTCGAAGAGGGATTCGTGCATTGTCATAACAGGCCGGCTCCACCTCTGATTGCGGGGCACCCCGAAAGATGGCTCCCGGTTTCCTCAGTTATGTCAACAGCATCACGGCAAGGGCTACTACAGTGGTCCAGTGCCCCTTCTTGTTTCCCCTTGCGGACTGGGACATGCTCTTGGTGACGAAGAGTCGTTTCCCGACCTTATAAAGCTGTTTCCGCTCGTCCCAGGCCACGTCGGGGTCCAGCTCGATGCCCATGGTGGATGCCAGCATGGTGGCTGCAAGGTCCTCGGCAAAATCTGCGGACTTTCGCATGGTTTCTCCGAAGGCTGTATGCTCGCTGATGTACCCGTATTGTTTTGCGTTCTTGGGCCGGGCCAGGCCGACTGCCGCCGAGATGAGCCGGTTGGGCTCGTTGGTGCTGTTGCGGGCCATGACCGTGAAAGTTATCTGGCCCGGTTGCAGTTCCTTTATTCCGGTATCCCTGGAAATCAGCTTGCAGTCGGGAGGAAATATGCTGGAGATTGTGACTATGTTGCAGCGTTCCACCCCCGCGTCCCTGAGAGCGAGCTCAAAACTCTGAAGCTTGTTGCGATGAATTCCCACTCCCTTAGTGAAAAACATTCGCTTTGGAATGAATGGTTCCACCTCTTTTATCCCCCTTTAAGTGATGTCTGAAGGCCGTGTCAGGACCCCAATGACCCTTGCGCCGAGCGGTACAGCAGCATAGTACAGGCCGTCGGGTCTTGCAATAAGGATTCGGGACATAAGGATTCGGGAGAGGATAGAGTCGCCGGCTGTTTGCCGGAACGGTCGGCTCGGTGGGCCGGTCAAAATACGGACCGCGATAACCGCCGAATTATGAGATCACATGTCAAGCGTCAGCCATGATGAGGCCTGTCACAGCACCGCGGAAAAAAGGCTAAAGGACATAGGCCTCTTCGCCGAGGACCCGAATCCACTCACTTTCAAGACAACGTATCGCGTCCTCCACTGGATGCGCCCGGATGATCAGGACGGCGCTTTCGCCGGCGGAAAGGCACGGGTATACATAGTCCACGTTGATTGAAGCTTCCTTGAGAGGCCTGAGAACAGCGCTGAAGCCTCCAGGGTGATGAGGGATTTCACATGCGATCACATCGTGGGTCTCCAGTGCGTGACCGGCTGTGGAGAGCAGGTTGACCGCCTTGTCCGGGTTGTCGGCGACAAAGTTCAGCCGTCCCTCGTCTCCCCGCGTGGATACATAAAAGGCAATGATCCTGATGCGGCCGGTGCCGAGCAGATCGGTGATCTCCGAGAGACGGCCGGGTTCGTTTTTCAGGGTGAGTTCGATTTCCTTGACGCTTTTCATGGGCATCCATCCTTCAGGCGGACCGCTCATCCCGGGTGGCCCGGGACCTGAACGCCGGCGGCGGTCCCGACGTAGTTAGAGGCTTTTAGTCGCGTAAAGGGCTCCCCGTTCCATGCCCTTACGGTTGAGTTCCATGATGGAGGCCTTTTTGCCTTTGACGATTTCAGTAAGACCGTTCATCAGTGAGTCGAGGCTGGTAAGACCTGACTTGGCGGCAAAGGCCCCGAGCATGATCATGTTCGCAATACGGGGGCTGCCCAGCTCATTGGCGATTTCGGTTACCGGAACTCGAATTTCCTCCACATCGTCACGGGCGAGTTCGGCCTCAACCAGACTGTCGTTGATCATCATGGTTCCGCCCGACCGTATTACTCCCTGGTAACGGAGAAGGGAGGGATTGTTCATGACGATGACATGGTCGGGAGATGAAGACACGGGAGAAGCGATTTCCTCGTCGGAGACCACAACCGTGCAATTGGCGGTCCCTCCCCGAACCTCGGCTCCATAAGAGGGAAGGTAGGTCACGTGCCTGCCGTCCCGCATGACCGACACAGCGAACACGTAGCCCATCATGAGGACGCCTTGGCCCCCGAATCCCGCAAATATTGTTTCCTTAATCATAGACTCATGTCCTTCCGCGTGTTTCTATCAGATGTCGCCCACCTCGTCCTTTATTATCTGCAGAGGATAAGCCGACAGCATTGTTTTTTCGATCCAGCGGCACGCATCCACAGAGGACATCTTCCAGTTAGTCGGGCACTGGGAGACAATCTCTACCAGAGAAAACCCCAGCCCTTGCATCTGGATCTTGAACGCTTTGGTAATGGCCTTTTTGGTTCGGCGGACGTGCTTGGGGGTGTGCACAGCGGTCCGCTCTATGTATGCGCTTCCCCCGGTCACGGCCAGCATCCGGCTCAGATCGAGAGGCGTGCCGTCCCGTAAGCGATCCCGGCCGCCGGGCGTGGTGGTCGAGTTTTGTCCCAGCAGAGTGGTGGGAGCCATCTGTCCGCCTGTCATGCCGTAAACGCCGTTGTTGACGAAAATTACCGTTATGTTTTCTCCTCTATTCGCCGCGTGTATCGTCTCTGCAGTCCCGATGGCGGCGATGTCCCCGTCTCCCTGGTAGGTAAATACAATGCGGTCGGGAAGAACCCGCTTTATTCCTGTGGCAACAGCGGCCCCCCGGCCGTGCGCCGCCTCTCCCATGTCCACGTCGAGATAGTTGTATGCCAGCACTGCACACCCCGCCGGTGGGACCCCGATGACTCGGTCGCCTATGCCGAGTTCGTCGAACACTTCGGCCACAAGGCGGTGAATGATGCTGTGTCCGCATCCCGGGCAGTAGTGAAAAACGGCGTCTTTCAAGTATTTTGGCCTACCGAAGATCTTTTTTGACATGATCCTTCCTCAATTTCGAAGCTTCCGTAGTGTCATATGTGCATTATTCCTCGATCCGGTCAGGGAATGCCACCTAGCCTTCGGCGGTCATACAGGGTGTGAATGACGCCCGCTATCTCATCCGGGGTGGGGATAGTTCCTCCGGGTCTGCCGTAAAAGTGGGTCCGCCCTCGTCCCTCAAGGGCCAGCCTTACGTCTTCAACCATCTGACCCGTGCTCATTTCAAATGTAAGGAAGTCGTGTACTGTACGGCTCATGTCTTGAATCACATGTTCGGGAAAGGGCCACAGTGTCACAGGCCTGACCAGGCCGACTCTAAACCCCTTTTCCCGCAGGGCCTTGATTGCACCTTTTGCGATTCTTGCGGCGGTACCGTATGCGATGACTACGAGACGGGCGTCCTCGGTCAGGAAGGTCTCGGCGGACG
>CAZEIA010000158.1:0-8631 GCA_964512335.1 uncultured Desulfobacterales bacterium | reverse complement strand
GGCTGAACACCACCCGGCCGTCGAAGATTGTCATGTCCACGGAGGTCTCGATGATTTCCATGGGATCCACGGAAAAGATATCCCTGTCCAGCACAACCATGTCCGCCCGTTTGCCGGGTGAAACCGTGCCCAGTTCACCTGCAACGCCGTTTGCCTCCGCCGGCGCAAGCGTATAGCCGCGGACCGCTTCCTCCACGCTTATCCTTTCCTGCGGGTGCCAGCCTCCTTTGGGTGAGCCGTTCCGGCGCTGACGGGTGACGGCTGCGTGAATGCCCACAAGAGGGCGCGGATCGCAGACGGGTGAATCAGAGCTGAACATGAGCGGAATGCCGGCGTCCAGCATGCTGCGATACGCGTAAGTCCATTTTCCTCTTTCCCCCACGGAACTCTCAATCATATGGATGTCCAGAATCAGGTTGTGCGGCTGCACACAACCCACCACGTTGAGACGTGCCATGCGCTCGAGGTCCTCAGGTCGAATCATCTGTATGTGTTCGATGCGATGTGGGACGGCGGGGCCTGCTGCGGGATCAATATCCTCGAGGATCTTGTCCCTTTCCACGGCCTCGAAAACCGAAATCAACTCCCGGTTGGCCCGGTCTCCTATTGCGTGCACCATGACGGCAAGCCCTGCGCGGTCCGCCTTTATTATGCGCTCCTTGATGGCGTCCGGCGGATATAGGCTCATGCCCGCCCCGCCGTCCAGATAGGGATCGATCATCCAGGCGGTGCGGGCGCCCATGCCGCCGTCCATGAAGTACTTGAGGTGTCCCAGCCGAAGTCTGTCGTCTCCTAAGCCTGTGCGGATACCCAGGGCGGCCGCCTCATCCAGGCGTTCGCCGGGAAGACTCACCCAGCACCGCAGGTCCAGCTTTCCCCGCTCCCGGAGTTGCTGCCAGGCGGTAAGGGCCGGCAAGCCTTCCACTCCGCCCATGAGTCGGATGTCGAAGATCCCTGTCAGACCGTAGGAGTGGATTTCGGGGATGCCGTCCAGCATGGCCTCGTAGACCCCGGCATTCCCAGCCCTGTCTATTGCCGACTTGATCAGGTTGGGTGCGAGCTCGCGAAGGATTCCGGTGGCCCTTCCAGAGGCATCCCTTGCGATCACCCCGGCGGGCGGGTCAGGCGTGTTTTCGTCTATACCCGCCTCATTCAGGGCAAGTGAGTTGACCGTGGCCAGGTGGAGGTCACATCGCCAGAGCGCCACGGGGTGATTCGGGGCCGCATGGTCCAAGTCATGGCGCTCGGGCATGTGCTCGACTTCCCAGTCCGACTCGTTCCAGCCCTGACCAACAATCCAGGAGCCTTGTGGAATGCTGCGGGCGGCCTCGGCTACGCGGTTCAAGACGTCATCAAGGGAGACGGCATCGGCCAGGTTGAGCTGTTTTCGCCCCATGGACCAGTCATAATAGTGGAAGTGGCTGTCCGTGAAGCCCGGCAGGACGAGCCTTCCTTCCAGATCCAGGGTCTCGCATTCAGGGTGGGAAAGCGATGCTATTTCAGCATTGTCTCCTACGGCCAGGATCCGGCCGTTGCCCACGGCCACGGCCTGAGCCGGGGGGCGGGAAGGGTCCATGGTTCGAATAACGGCGTTTTGGAAGATACGCTCCGGTTTCATGGAAGAAAACCTCCGGGAAAGGGATCGTCGGAATCGATATAAAAGGAATGAAAGCCCGTTATGTGTGCGCTTCCACTGATTTCGACCACCACTGCCGGCATGCCTCCCACTGCTGTTTCGGTGACAATGCGCGCTTCGAATACCGTGCCGATCGGACTCGTATTCTTGTATATCCGGTCCACCCCTATCAACTTCCGGCGGTGAAGAAGGGTTAGTTTGGCTGCTGTTCCGGTGCCGCAGGGAGACCGGTCCATGTGGCGTTCGCCGTATATCACCATGCTTTTCCCGCAATGAGGGCGCTCGGGGTCTTCCTCGTAGAACTCCACCACATCTACTGTGGAAACCTCGGGACGCATCGGGTGGTGAACCTCGAGCTGTTGATCAGCGCTTTCGATGATGGTCATGCCCAGGTCTATGAGCCGTTCCCGGTTATTCGGGGTGAGAGAAAGGCCTGTCCGTCGGATCGGGACCATCACGAAAAACCCGCCGACGCAGACCGTGTCCACCTCAATCCTCCCCAGAGCGGGTACATCCAGGGTATGGTCCAGGCCGTACACAAAGGACGGCACAGCCTGAATAGCCACTGAGTCCAGGCGCCCTTGACGGATACGGGCTATTGTGTCCATGGGCCCTGAAGGAGTGTCCACGGTTACCATGGTTTCAGGGCCGCCCGAGTCCAGGGCGCCTGTCTCGAGAAGGGTGGTGACCGCGCCGATGGTGGCGTGTCCGCAGAGATATGGGTAGCGGCGGGCGTCCATGTATATGAGACCGAAGGACGCTCCATCGGTCACCGGATCGGTGAGGGCGGCCGCGATCATGTCCCGGTGGCCTCTCGGCTCCCGGGTTAGGAGTAGACGCACATGATCCAGGTTTTCCATGAAGTGGCGCCGTTTATCCGCCATGGTGGAGCCGGGCACTTCACCGAAGCCGTTCACTATGAGCCGAGTCGGCTCACCGGCGGTGTGGGAATCAATGGTCACAAGGGCCTCGGGGAACCTGTGAGCCAGGGTCAGTCTTACGCGGTTGATATCCATTTCTGTGCCTCCCGGGGCCGCCTTTTCGGGCTGTTGTTCGGCTGTGCAGATTGACCGTTCGTCTTGCATATGTCGGGGCGGTATGCCGTGCCGGTGCGCATTATGGAACACCTTAGAGCCCATAATGCTCGGGACCCCCGGAGAAAGACCTTTCCGCCTTCATATGAGGTGATGGACGCCGGCGGGCAAGTTACGCTCAGGTGGTGTCCCGGCGCAGCAGACCGCAGTTATCGGGTGGAGCATGGATGAGGACGGAATCACCACGGCGAAAGGGCTTGGAGCTGATCATGCTGATGGCGTGAAATACGGTGCCGTTTTCAAGTTCCACGAAGTAGCTGACCTCGCCTCCCATGTAGCTTCGGTCCTTGACGATGCCCTTGAAAGTGTTGATCTCAGGGAGTGAGGCCTCTTCCTTGTAGGGAAGTATGTTGAATTTCTGGGCGCGCACCACCAGCTCTATGGGTTCCCCCTGCTTCCATTCATCGGAGTATGGGGTGTAGAATTCGTTTCCGTCAGCGACTTGTACCTTGATGTGGTCCCCGTCGCGCCCAACGACCTTGCCGTCCATGAAGTTGGAGTGTCCCAGAAAATCGGCCACGAAGTGGTTCACGGGATGATTGTAGACCTCCTCGGGGTTTCCTTCCTGCTGCTTGCGCCCGTCCTTCATGACAACAATCTTGTCGGACATGGAAAGGGCCTCGCGCTGGTCGTGCGTTACAAAAATGGTGGTCACCCCGATAATCTGCTGGAGATTGTCCACCTCCCGGCGCATCTCCTCCCGGAGGTTTTCGTCCAGCGCGGAAAGCGGTTCGTCCATGAGCAGTACCACTGGTTCGATTACAATGGCGCGGGCAAGGGCGATCCGCTGCTGCTGACCCCCCGAGAGCTGGGAAGGCATGCGGTTCTCCACGCCGGGCAGCCGCACCATCTCCAGGGCTCGCTGCACCCGGTCCCGGGTTTCCTGCTTGGGAACGCTGCGGTATTTGAGGCCGAATGCCACATTCTCGAAAATGGTCTTGTGGGGAAACAGAGCGTAGTTCTGGAAGATCATCCCCAGGTTCCGCTTGTGGATTGGTGTATCGTTAACCCGCTTACCCTGGATATAGATGTCCCCTTCGGTGGGGGTCTCCAGTCCGGCGATCATGCGCAGGATGGTGGTCTTGCCGCAGCCCGAAGGCCCGAGGAGGGTAACCAGAGACCCCTCCTCGAACTCGAGGTTCATTTTTTCGACCGCCACCACCTTGTCGAAGCGTTTGTATACCCCCTTGAGTTCCACGGCGAGGGTCTTGCCTTGATCATTCACCTCTCATCCGTCTCCTGATAGGCGTGGTTCAGGAGTGCCGTCCCGTTCCGCCGGCAGGGAACGTGAAGGCACGGGTTTATCAAACGGCCCGGGCAGTGCCTTCAGGCACTGCCCGGGCGCGCCTGTATATCAGCCCACCCTGATCCTGTCCCATTTCTCGGTCCAATCGAGTTGGTGGGTATTCCAGTACTCGGGCTTGGCGAACGTGAAACCTTCGAGCTTGCCGCTCGGATCAAAGGCCGGCATCTTCTGTACCTCAGGGGGCATTTCCACCTTGGAGGGGTCCAGGCTCGGCGGGTATCCCTGGGCCTTGGAAACGGCGATGGCCGCCTCGGGTTCCAGCATGAAGTTTAGCAGTTTTTGTGCCACTTCCAGGTCCGTTCCCTTGAGCACGAACATGAACTCCTGCCAGGAATAGGTCCCCTTGGGGGATAGGTAGCCTATGGGATGGCCTTCCTGCTGGAGCGCGCCGACACGGCCGGACCAGGCAACAGTGGCATAGATCTCATCCCCGGCCAGAAGACTCATGAGTTCGGCACCGGATTCCCAGTACTTTTTCATGAGGCCGCGCTGTTCCTTGAGCGCGTTCCACACTGCGTCTAGGTCCGTGATGTTGTTGGGGCTCTGCCCGGTATGAAGGGCCGCATACCACATGTTCGTCCTGTAATCAGCCCCCCAGCTTCCCAGCTTGCCCTTGAGGTCCTTGTCCCAGAGGAGCGAGGCCCCAAGTTTCTCAGCCTTTTCCTTGGAGATGTATTTGGTGTTGTAGGCGATTCCTGTCTGGCCCACGTCATAGGGAACGGCTGAGAGCTTGCCGTCGCTCGAATTGCGGAGGGTTTCGGTCATGGGGGTCATGACGTTTTGGAGGTTGGGAATCTTGGCCTCATCGAGGACCACGCCGAAACCGAGGTTTATATATCGCACATAGTCGAACACACCACTCAGATGGGCAACGTTGAACTCCCCTCCTGGCGGGTACGAGGCCTTGACCTGTGTCAGGAAGGCGTCCATGCCCGTAAAGGCTGCATCGACCACCTCGATCCCGGTCGCCTTGGTAAAGGGCTCGAATGCATACTTGCGAAGGGCCTCTGAGGTAGTACCGCCCCAGGAATCCACTCGGATTGACTTGGAGGCGCGAGCACTTCGGGTCATAAGGCCGAAAGGCCCTCCCACCAGCCCGGCTGCAGCCCCGGCGATTCCCAGATACTTGATGAAGTCGCGGCGGGTGATCCTGCCGTCTCTGTAAAGAGCGGCCACGGTGTCCAGTTGATCGTTCAAATCCCTGCTCATGGCTAACCTCCCTTTCATACGGTAAAGTTGGCGATCGACAGGTACCCTCTACCGATGGCTTTCCTGTGCGCAAAAGCCCCCGGCCGGAGTGTTCCCTGCCAGGTTTAACATCTTTGCTGCGGGCATGACTCGGGCCGGCACCCCGCCTTCGAGATGCCCGGGACCGAGCCTATCTTCCCCTGGCGAAGCGGCGGGAGAGGTATCCCGCAAGCAGGGGGGTTGAGATTGTCAATAAAATCATGACAGTGCCGAGGGCGTTGATTTCAGGGCTGATGGACGTGCGCAGCATGCTGAAGATCTTTACCGGCACCGTCTGGTTCTGGGCCGTGGCCCAGAAAAGTGTCGCAGTTACGTCATCGAACGAGATAGTGAAAGAAAACAGCATCCCCGCCAGAATGGCCGGCATAAGGAGCGGAAGGGTGACCTCCTTGAAGGCCTGCAAGGGACTGGCGCCGAGGCTCATGGCCGCTTCCTCGTAAACGCGTTTGATGCCCACCAGCCTGGCCTGGACCACGAGCAGGACATAGGGCAGAGTCAGGACTATGTGCCCGATGAGCAACAGCTGGAAGCTCTTGGGCTGCTGGAGCCACCGGATAAACAGGAGAAGGGCCACGCCCAGAACCACCTCGGGGATCATGATGGGGGTGAGAAGCAGTGTGTTCAGGGAGTTTTTTCCTGGAAACTCGTATCGCACAAAGGCCATTGCGGCCGGAACAGCTATGGCGGTGGTCGCGATGGCGGTGAGGGACCCCAGGATAAGGCTGTTCTTAAAGGCGTTGAGAATGGTTTGATTCTGGGCGAGCTTGACGTACCAGCGGAAGCTGAAACCTTCCATGGGGAAGGATCCGAACTGCTGCGGGTTGAAAGACAGAATGACGACCGCCACAATGGGGGCGAACATCCAGACGTACACCAGGATCGTGTAGAGACGTATCAGTGACCAGCCGGATATCTTTGGCATTGTGAAAAGCTCACTGCAGGCTCTTGAAGATCTGGTTGATCCCCAGGTAGCGGTTATAGGTGTACACTATCGCTCCCAGCAGTATCAGAAGGATCGTGCTGATGGCCGAACCAAAGGGCCAGTCCAGGGTCCCCACGACCCGTTTGAAGATCAAATTGGCGATCATATCGTTTCCCGGCCCCCCCAGGATCATGGGCGGGAGGTATGTACCGGATGTGAGGACGAAGACCAGCAGGCAGCCGGCGCTCACGCCCGGAAGGCTCAGCGGCAGGGTGACCTCTCGAAACGCCTGCCATTCCGTGCACCCGAGGCTTCTAGCCGCCTCCAGGAGATTTTTGTCGATTCCTTCAAGGCTGACATAGATGTTGAGAATCATGAACGGAAGCAGATACTGGATCAGGCCCATGAGTACGGCGGCCTCATTGTAGAGCATGGCCAGAGGCCTGTCCAGGAGACCTATTCGCATGAGTATGTGGTTGATCAGGCCGGTGTCGCCGAGGATGTTGATCCAGCTCAGGGTCCGGATGATGAAGCTGATCCAGAACGGGAGCATCACCAGGATCAGGAGGAACGGTTTGATCTTGCTTTCGGTTCGATAGAAGAAGTAGGCGGGAATGTACCCCATCACCAGGCAGAGAATAACTGTCTCGAGGGATACGCGTATGGTTCGAATCATAAGGGAGGGATAGAAGAAATCTTCGAAGAATTTACCGTAGTTACCGAATTGAAATGCCGGAATGTCCGCCCCGCTGGGGGCCCTGAGCCAGAAGCTGTAGACCACGATGAAGCAGACAGGGATGACGAGCAGAAAAAACACGGCGCTCACTGCGGGCGTGAGCAGGGCTGCTGGTTTCAAGAACTTGTTTTCCATGGGACTGCCGAAGGGGAAAGGGTTGTTACCAGAAGGAGCACCGGCAGTGGAAATAACACCTAACGTTTGTTAGGTTTTCAGGTTGCACTGCAATCTCAAACGCGGCCTGTGGCTTGCCGATGGCGACTTTCACCACCCTGATCGCTTACCTATAATGGACAGCATGCCGAGAGTCAAGGGAAAATCGGGAAGTTGGATAAATGCGAGCCGGCTTTGCGCGCTTGACAGGAAAAACCGGGCTCTGCTAAAAACGAACAAACGTTAGGTTTAAACTGAAAACCGGAGATCCAATCATGGAAGCCAGACTTGAAGCGCGCCCCTCACGCAAAGGAATCATCCTGCGGGAGGCGGCTCGTCTGTTTCGGGAAAAGGGATACCGGGCATCCACCCTTCGGGAACTGGCCCGCAGGTCCGGGGTGAAGGGGGGAAGCATTTATTACCATTTTGCCTCTAAGGAGGAGATGCTCTATCGGATCATGGATGAGACAATGACCAATCTCCTGGTGGGGCTTGAACAAGAGATCCGGGGGAATCAGGACCCCGTTCGCCGGCTGAAAAAGGGGATCGAGTTCCATATCCGGTATCATCTGGAAAACCAGGATGAGACCCATGTGACCGACACGGAGCTGATAAGCCTCGACGAGGAGCACCGCGAACGCATCGTGAGAAAGCGCTCTGAATATGAACAGACCTTTATGGGGATCCTCGAGGAAGGGGCCCACTCAGGCGTCATGAGTGTGGCGAACATCAAACTCGTGAGCATTGCAGTCCTCCAGATGTGCACCGGCGTCCCTTACTGGTTCAAGGAAGAAGGGCCTCTGTCCATAGCCGAGGTGGTGGCGAGGTACACCGATTTCATTTTCTGGGGGGTGCTCGGCCGGGCGCGGGATGGTGAACGGGCGTGAGGCCGTTTTCCCGCCAAGAGCGTTTCATGTCAAAAGGACTTCAACGTTCGGAAGGAAAGGAAGGACCCCATGGGTGAACTGAACCTGAACGAGGCGGATATCGCCCGCGCACGCGCAGCCGCCGCTCGAATCGCGGCCGACACCCTTGAGGAGATTGAGCGGAGCACCACCGTTGCGGTGGAGAGAGCGGTCCTGCGTTTGCTGGGGGTCGAGGGTGTTACACGCGAAGGGGTGCCCTGGGCCAACGTGGTCGTAGACCGCCTCTTGTCCGGAGGCCTGCTGCACAAGGGGGCTGCGGTCTGGTTCGTAAGCGCCCTTATGGCCGAAGGGGTTTCGCCTGCGGAGACTGCAAAGCGGATGGTTGAAGGAAGGGTGGACCCCGGCGCTGTCCCGGCGGCCGATCCGGAAAGGCTTCGGGAGCGTACGCGTTCCCTTGCCCGTCAAGGGCTTGCGAGTATCGACCGGGCCCGCCTGGACCGCGAGGAGAACCTGGCACGCCTGGGACGAGGCCGGGAGCCGCTGCGATACCTTATCGTGGCCACCGGAGACATACACGAAGACGCGGTCCAGGCCAAGGCGGCCGCGCGTGGCGGGGCGGACATCATCGCCGTGATCCGCCACACGGCCCAGAGCCTCCTCGATTATGTTC
>CAZEIA010000157.1:0-8704 GCA_964512335.1 uncultured Desulfobacterales bacterium | reverse complement strand
ATGCCCTCCTCCCCGAACTTCCGGGCCATTTCCGCCAGCATGCCCGGGCGGTTGTCAATGGCGATCGCGATTACAGGCATGATATCGAAAAGATACCCCTTGCCCGAGAGAAGGTCTATGGCCCGGTCCGTTTCGCTGACGAGCATCCGTATCAGGGCGTAAGCGGCTGAATCCTTTTGCATGGAACCGTAGCTGGCGGCCGGCGCAATCCGCTTGAGCGACTTCCCCCTCGCTTTGAAGAGCTCCTTGACATAGTCCGAAGCGTCCTGAATCGTCAGGGCGTCGATGTTGACGCCGGCATCGGAAAACAGGCCGGCCAGCTTCCCCAGTTCTCCTGGTGCGTTCAAGAGAAAAAGCTGGATCTCCGTGCGTACCATGGGGTCCTCCTTGTTTCAGGATCAGCGGTCCATTGCAAACGGCGCAGCCGGCGCGGTGTCTCGCTCCTCCGGCTTCTTGACATCGTAGTCTTTCAGGTAGCGCAGGAACTCCGAGTCAGTGGAAAGCACCAGGGTGCTCTTTTCATCCATGGTCTCCCGGTAGATCTCCAGGCTCCGCATGAAAGAATAAAACTCCGGATCCCTGCCGTAGGCGTTGGTGTAAATGGCTGCGGCTTCAGCGTCGGCCTTTCCCTTTATCTCCTGGGCGGTCCTGTAGGCCTCGGACTCGATCCGGTTGAGTTCCTTTTCAGCATCACCCTCGATTTCCCGCGCCTCACCCTGACCCTCGGAACGGAATTTTTCCGCCATCTGCTTCCGCTCGGCGATCATCCGCTGGTACACCGCCCTGCGGACCTCCTCCACGTAGTTGAGCCGCTTTATCTTGACATCCACCAGCTCAATGCCGAACTCCTCCAGCTTGGGCCGGGCCTGGGCCTGGATAGCCCTGGTTATCATCTGCCGTCCCGTCCGGACCCCGCTGAGCTTCCTCTCATCCTGGAGTTCCTCCCCCTGCATCTGAAAAGTATCCAGTTCCCTGTCCGACATCCGGACGGTCTCTATGAGCGGGTAGGAGGTGATAAGGTTCCGCACCGCCGAATCGATGATGTCGTCCAGCCTTCCCAAGGCGCCGTTAACATTGCTCACGGTCTGGAAAAAGAGCAGCGGGTCAATAATCCGCCACCGTGCGAACGTATCCACGTAAATAAAGGTCTTTCCAAGGGTCGGGACCTGTCCGGACTCCCCGTCCCAGTCGAGCAGGTTCTTGGGAAAGAAGTTGGCATCCTGAATAAACGGGATCTTGAAATTAAGGCCCGGCTCTGTGACGGGCTCCCCCACAACCCTGCCGAACTGGGTCACAACGACCTGCTCGGTCTCGTCCACCACAAAGGCTGCACTGAACAGACCGATCAGGGCCAGGACCACTATAATTATCGGTATCTTGGCCTTCATCGGCTCCCTCCCTGGGCTATGCCCGACCCCTTTCCGAGATTGAGCAGCGGAAGGAGATTGGTCTGTTTTGAATCCACGATGTACTTGTCGCCCAGATTGGGATAGACCTCCCGGGTGGCCTCCAGAAACAGCCGCCTCCTCGTGATATCCGGGGCCTTGGCATACTCCTCGTACAGGGCCTGAAACAGGAGGGCGTCGCCCTGGGCCTGGTTTACGCGCTTGAGCGCGTATCCCTCGGCGGTCCTGATCGTCTTCTCCGCGTTCCCACGTGCCTGGGGGATAATCCTGTTGTACTGCTCCCGGGCCTGGTAGATGACCTTCTCCTTATCCTGAATGGCCTGGTTGACCTCATTGAAAGAAGGCTGCACCGGTTCTGGCACATTGGTCTTCTTCAACTCGACCGTGGTGATATTTATTCCTGTCTCCGCGTCGTCGATCTCCTTCTGAAGGACCTCCCGCGCCTGGTCGGCTATTTCTTCCCGCTTGCTGATCACCTCGTTGATGCTCCGGTCCCCGACAACAAGCCTCATGGTGGCCTCGGACATATCGCGCAGGGTCCCATTGACGTCCTTGACCTTATACAGATACTTGTACGGGTCGGTTATCCGGTACTGGACGATCCAGGGTACCTCTGCCACGTTCAGGTCGCCCGTGAGCATGAGCGACTCGTTAAGATTGGCTGAGCCCGAGGCGAACCGGCTGCTGACACCGGCCTCGATGGTCCTGAACCCGAACTCCTCTTTGAATACATAACGGACCTTTACCTTGGTGACCTTCTCGATCCCCCGGGGGAGCTTTACCTGGAGGCCGGGCTGCGTCATCCGGACAAATTTGCCGAAGCGTTGGACCATCCCCACCTCATCCACGGCCACTGTGTATAACATAGTGGAGGCCAGGTACAAGACCACCAGGGCGGCGATGATGAACCCGCCCTTTGGGAACTTGACTTTCATCTTCTTGAACTTCTCGAACACGTCCCCGAGGTGAGGCTGCGGTCCTTCAGGCCGATTCCTCTTTTGCTGCTGCTGCAGCTTTTCCCAATCCCAAGCCATAAAAACCCCTTGTTTCATTAATGCCGATTTTCTGTTAAACCTAAAACAGAATCACGGTATTCGTCAAGGAATAATACCCGGTGAAAAAACGTCGAAAGTCCCGTAAACACGGGCATCCAACCACTTGCGAAAACCCCGATGACCAGCCCGGCGGGGACCTTACCGCTCTCGGTGAGATCCTAAGATCTTTTTTCAGTGATCCCGACCTGCCCTTCAATCCCGACGATCATCGCATCTGGCAGGTCTGGGACGGCATAGTGGGCCAGGCCATCGCCCGGAATGCCAGGCCTTCCTGGATTCGTAACGGGCGCCTGAGGGTCAGGGTGTCCGGGCCCATCTGGCTCCAGGAACTGGAATTCGCCGCCGAGACCATTCGCGACCGCCTCAACGAGGCCCTCGGAAGGCCGGCGGTCAAGCGGATCGAGTTCCGGCTGGGCGACCCCGATTCCCCTTCGTAATAAGCGAACGGATCGTGCCGGTGTCGGTGTCGGTTAAAAGGGCCGTGTTCGTGGTTCGTGAAAAAGGGCCGTGGTTCGTGATTCGTGATTCGTGATTCGTGATTCGTAGTTCTCGGTTCTTGGTTCTTGATTCCTGGCTTTTCCCTCAACACCTATCACGTTTTTTGCTTAACAGCTCAACAGCTTAACAGCTATATTCCCCCTGATCCACTATGGGAGGAAGCACTTTAAGCCCCGGTCTGCCACCCAGGACCCCCTCCACGAGCACCAGCTTGGCTTCGGACCGGATGTCCGGATACACGAACTGCAGACACTTGGGTTCCAGGCCTGCCCCCCGCATGCGAATCAACAGGTCGCCCGACCGTTCCGCCGGATAAATGACTGCCAGCCGTCCCTTTTCTCTGAGGAGGAGCCCTGCTGCACGCAGGACGTCATCCAGGCATGCCTGAATCTCGTGCCGCGCAATGGCCCGTTCCTGATCAGGATTGATCCTGCCGCTTTTTGCCATCCTGTAAGGAGGATTGGAAACTGCCGAATCGAAGATACCGTTCCTGAGAGGCGGCCTGCGGAGATCCCCCCGAACTACGGCCATACTCTTTTCGAGCCCGTTGAGTCCGGCGTTTCGGCGGGCTTGGCCTACCAGCCCGTCCTGGATCTCCAGTCCGACCACCCGGCCCGCCTGCCTTGAACACAAAAGCACGAGGGGAATAATCCCGCAACCCGTGCCGAGGTCCACCACAAGATCACCACGCCTTACTCCGGCGAAACTCGAGAGCAGGAGCGCATCTATGGAGAAGCGGTATCCCCGCCGGGACTGGATAACCTCTAGACGTCCGTCCAAAAACGAATCGATACGTTCGTGGGCCTCAACATGAGTGTTGCTACGGGACCTGGATGTGCTCATTGGGATCCATCCGGTTGAACACGAGGCCTGTGAGCACCTTGGGATAGAAGTAGGTGGACTTTCGCGGCATCACCAGCTGATTTGAGGCGACTTCCCTTACGTGGTCGATCTTAGTGGGATTCAAGATGAAGCCCATGTTGCAATCTCCCCGTGCAATCGAGGCCAGTGCGCGTCTCATGTCACTCTCATACAGAAATCTTTTGTCATTGTCCAGCTCCGCCTGCGAATAACCGAGTGACCGTTGGAAAACGAGACGGGAAAGCACAAGCACATCCAGTTTTCTGAGGGAGGAATGCAGGTCGTCACCCATCTCACTCTCCGCTCCGGGTCTCAACCGGAACAGCAATCCCTCTTCATCGCCGTGACGAAAGCAACCGAACGCCGTGGTTGTGCGCCCGGCCTCCTCAATCAGGTTCCTGATTTCCGCCGTCCTGGCAGGGGCCTCGGAAAGGGGCCAGGGGATGGTCGATATCTCGAACCAGCGATCCACTCCTTGGGGAAAGACGGTCTCCGGTTCGTCACCCAGAAAACAGATGAGTCGATGAGCCGGAAGCACGGTAAGACCGGGATCCGTCATGTTACTTAGATACATTGCAGCGAATTCAAAAGATCGGTTGCTGGGGCGGTGCCCGTACCTGGCCCGCATTATATTGCGGTAGTTCCTGGCCGTCTCATAGCGATGATGGCCGTCGGCTATAAACAGATTCATTGATTTTACTGCTGCTGCGGCTCCAGAAAAAACATTTCGGTCACGAACGATCCACAGACGATGAGCGGATCCGTCCGCACAGTCAAAAGCCAGATCCGGCCGAAGCTCCACTACCTCTTGGAAGCACCTCATCACCTTGTTCTTCGGGTCTTCATAAAGGGCGAAGATCTGGCTGAGCTGGGCGTCCGTAGCCCGCATCAGTTTGAGCCGATCGTCCTTGTGGGCTGAAAAAGTCCGCTCGTGAGGAAGAATCACTTCAGACCCTTCGTCTTCTATTCGAACGAGTGCAATCAGCCCCCATCGGGTTTTCGGGCCGGATCCATCCCCTGGATCGTAGCTCATGGACGTCACGTACATGGCGGGGGTTGCCGATCGGACCAGCACGTCGCTTCCCACCCAGCGCTTCAATGTATCCGCCGTGCGCGTATACCGGTTGTCCCAATCCGAGTCGCCGGTCTTCTTCTTTCCCAGAATAAGTCGAATTACATTGTAGGGGGAAGCCTGATAGAGCGCTTCCTGCTCCTCCGGAGAGATCACGTCGTATGGCGGAGCCATCAGGGTTGACGGTTTATGAAACTTTTCCGGATTGTACATCCATCCTCGAAATGGAGCTATTTCTGCCATGGTATCCGAACCTTACTTGGAAAAGGGGCGCTACCCTTTTCCTTCTGCCCTCCCCTTTTTCACAGCGGGCGGGGTCAAGTGGAGTATCAACAGGTATTGCGCACAGGCATGCGGCTATTAGACGAAAAACAGAGTTAGCTACCATACCCCACGAGCTTGTCAAGCCATTTTGATTCCTTGACGTGTTCACACGGCCCCCTATAATGGCCGGTGAAAGGATGGCGTGGCCCCTATGAGGCTCTCAAACCGCGCTTTGGACTTCGGCTCCTTTCCTCATATATTCAACACGGACACTGTTGGGAAAGGCAATCCAAATCGGAACAACACGGGGCCGGCACACGATGAGATCCATGTTTACCCTCCGGCAACCCCCGGATTTGACGAGGTGTCCATGACACCACCGCAACCGCTCGATCCCATTGATCCGCCTGCAGGGGACCTGATCATTCAAGGCGGGATAATTCTTACCATGGTGGAAGGCCGTACGCCGGTGGAGCAGGGTTACGTTAGAATAGGCGGAGGCCGAATAATATCCGTGGAACAGGGCGAGGCCGGGGCTTGGGGGTTGAAGACCATTGACGCCCGAAACGGCATTGTCCTGCCTGGCCTGGTAAACGCGCATGCACACACGGCGATGACCCTCTTCAGGGGTTTCGCCGACGACCTTTCCCTCGCTGAGTGGCTGTTCGATAAGATTTTCCCGGCCGAGGCACGTTTTCTCAACCCTGAGACAGTCCACTGGGGAACCCTGCTTGGGTGCCTCGAAATGATCGCCTCGGGGACCACCTGCGTCTCGGACGGCTACTTTTACCAGGACGCCGCCATGGAGGCCTTTCTGAAGTCCGGTCTCCGCGCCCTCGTGGCCCAGGGAGTAATCGATTTCCCGGCACCTGGGGTCGATCATCCTGAAGAAAACATCCTCTTGGGCCGGGCCTTCCTGGAACGATGGGCCGGCTCATCCCGGCGTGTCACTCCCGGACTGTTTTGCCACAGCCCTGTCACGTGCTCCGAAAACACCCTTTGCAAAGCCATGGAAGCCTCCAGAGAATACGGGATCCCGCTGCAGGCCCATCTTAGTGAGACAGCAGCCGAAGTGGAGGAGATTGTCAGGCGTACAGGAGAACGCCCTGTCTTCTACCTGGATCGCATCGGAGTCCTGGGTGACAACCTTATCGGGGCTCACGGAATTCATCTGGACGATAACGAGATCGAACTCCTGGCATATCGAGGGGCGCGCCTGGTGCACGTCCCGGAAAGCAACATGAAGCTTGCCTCCGGCTCTGCCAGGGTCCAGGACCTTATCAATGCCGGAGTCAGGGTCGGACTGGGAACGGACGGCTGTGCCAGCAATAATAATCTTGACCTCCTGCAGGAGATGGATACGGCTGCCAAGGCTGCCAAGGTCTTTGGAGGCGATCCCACGCACTTGGGCGCTGAGGCGGCCTTGCGAATGGCGACTCTGGGAGGAGCATCCGTGCTGGGGCTAAACAAGGAAATAGGAACCTTGGAACCGGGGAAGCGGGCAGACATCATTGTGGTCGACCTGGATCGACCTCATCTCCAGCCTCTCTACAACCCCTTCTCGGCCCTTGTTTACTCAGCCACCGGCGCCGATGTCCGACACGTTGTGGTGGACGGCAAAGTGCTCATGGAGGATCGCCTGTTCACATCCCTCGATCCGGACGAAATCATGTCCCGCGTAAACTCCATTGCGCAAACCATACGAGGCGGATAAACACCAAATACCCATGGCTGATATGTCTGCCTCCCCCGTCGATGCTGCGGACACTCATTCTTCGAGCCGGTGAACCTTGCCGTTGAAGTGTTTTGACGATAAAGTGCCAATAACTTTTCGTGGTTAAGCGTCAGACTCAAAGAGCAATAAGGAACGATAAAAAATCAGCCCTGCCTATTAGACCGGAATGGATTGCGTTCCGGGACTAGAATTGTTATGAAGGCCTCCTGTTTGTCAAAGGACGATTTCACCGTTGTGAACAGGGGTGCCTTCCGGCTCACGGTTGAGGCCGCCCTGGAATCAATAGTTCCCCATAGAGAGGTCTTGATATGAAGAAAAAAGGAAAGGCCACGCTGGTCCTTTTCATAATTATGATCCTAGCTCTTTCCTCTGTGTTCGGCTGGTTCGTCATGTATATTTTTGAAGGGGAGAAGCCTGGACTGGTGGTCGGGCCGCTCCCGGAATTCCTTTCCGAAAGCCGCACCTTTACTCTGGAAGCCGTTGACGCGAAACGGGGTCTGCGTTCCCTGCGGGTGACCATTGATCAGTCCGGCCGCAAGAACGTGGTGCTTGAAAAGGACTTCCCCTATGAGGGTCTTTTCAACAGAGACGGCGTGTACAAACACGAGGAGACATTCCAGATCGACCCCATCGCCCTGAACCTGGCCCAGGGCCGGGCCGTGCTGGAGGTCCAGGTCTTCGACCACTCCAGGCGCGGCGGCGGAGACGGAAACCGGAGCCTCTTTACCCACAACCTCGTCGTAGACACCATTCCACCTTCAATACGGGCCCTGACACGGCTTCACTACATAAACCAGGGCGGTACCTGCCTGGTAATATACCAGGCGTCCTCCGACACATCCAGGAGCGGAATTATGGTGGACGGCGAGTTCTACCCGGGGTACCCGGCCGAAGAGGAAAACACGCCCGGGGCCCATGTATGTTATTTCGCCGTACCGCACAACATTGATCCAAAAGCCAAGATCATGCTGTGGGCTGAAGACAAGGCGGGAAATCATGCCGGGGCCTCGTTTTATCACCGAATCAGGGAAAAAAAGTTCCGTTCTGACCGCATGAATATCACGGACAACTTTCTTGAGCAGATCCTGCCCTATTTCTCGTTCTTTCCCTTTGACGAACAAGACGCCCCAATTGAGAGCTACCTGAAAATCAACAACGAACTGCGTGAGCAGAATCACGAAACCATGAAAAACATCCAGCAGGAATCCTCCTCTAAGCGGCTCTGGGACGGCGTATGGGTGCGGCTGCCAAACGCGGCGACCATGGCTCGGTATGCAGATCACCGTGTGTACTTCTATCGTGGAGAACCCATAGATGAAAAGGATCACATGGGCGTGGACCTGGCCTCCCTGGCCAACTCCCCCGTGCCGGCTGCGAACCGGGGACGAGTGGTATTTGCCGAGCAACTGGGCATTTACGGGAATACCGTCATCCTGGACCACGGCCAGCGACTGATGTCTCTTTACGGACATTTGAGTTCCATATCCGTTTCCCGTGGGCAGGATGTGGAAAAGGGCGACATAATAGGCTTTACCGGGACCACCGGCCTTGCAGGTGGTGATCATCTCCATTACAGCGTTATGGTGAACGGGACCCATGTGAATCCCATCGAGTGGTGGGATGCCCACTGGATTCGGGACAACGTGGAAAAGAAGCTGTCCCTTTTGGACAACCGTTAGTGCTTTACTCCTGAAAAGCTGTTACAAAAAATAAGAAGTGTTTATGTTGGGATAATCGAAATCGAAGAAACCAAACTGGACGCTCATTCTTCGCGCCAGTGCTCCTTGACTTTGGGTTGCGGGCAAGGGCCCGC
>CAZEIA010000156.1:0-8724 GCA_964512335.1 uncultured Desulfobacterales bacterium | reverse complement strand
AGGAGACCAGCATGGACAAGAAAGTATTCGCCGTCCCCGTATCCGGGGGCAAGCTCTGCGCTCACTTCGGCCACTGTGATCAATTCGCCCTTGTGGAAACCGAAGACGGAAAGATCAAGAAGACCGACCTCCACACCCCGCCGCCTCACGAACCGGGGGTGCTTCCCCGGTGGCTGCATGAAATGGGCGCCGACGTCATCCTGGCGGGAGGCATGGGGGCGCGGGCTCAGGGACTGTTCGAGGAAAACGGGATTCGGGTGATTATCGGCGCTCCCATGGACGCCCCCGAGGTCCTGGTCAATCAATACCTCTCAGGGACCCTGGTCACCGGATCGAACATCTGCGACCACTAGGCGTCGGGGCGGAACCCTTAGCGGAGCTTGGCGGGCTTTCCCGTGAAGGATTCGTCCGGTCTAGATGGAGGTGGATCACAAGGCCCGGAATTTAGGAGCGTGGACATGGAAAAGGTGGTGATTGTTGGGTGCGGCGCTTACATGGACAGCGGTTACGGGTGTCCGGGGGAATGGCGTTGCTTGAAAGCGGCGGCCCTGGGGGAGGGAAACTTCGATAATCCTGTGCAGGTGGTGGGATTTGTGCGGTGCGAGTGTCCGGGCAGGTCTCTGGCTCCGAACCTGGGTATGACCGTGAAGCTATCCGAGCTCAAGCCGGATGCAGTCTACCTGAGTTCCTGCCTGGTGAACGCCAGGCCGGGCTGTCCCTATGCCGGCGCGGATGAGTTGGCGGAGATCCTTCAAAACAAGACCGGTATTCGCGTGATTCAGGGAACTCACGAATACCATTGACGGCGGCGGACCCGGGATGAAGACGGGCGGATCTCTGGAGGACCCTGGCGGTTGTCTGAGCCTGCCGGGGATTGACAGGAAAAGTCCTTCCCGGGCCTGATGGCGCAGAGGAGGAAGATATGCCGGCACAAGGAAAAGGGTCAGGTGGAGGACAGGGCGGCACGGGACAGGGCGGCACTGGACAGGGCCGAGGCGGTGGCGGCCGCGGAATGGGGGGCGGACGGGCACTGGGGCCCGGTGGGGACTGTGTGTGTCCGGAATGCGGCCAGACCATGCCGCACGAGAGGGGAGTTCCCTGTTTTGAGCTGAAGTGTCCCAAGTGCGGAAAATATATGACGAGGGGTCGGAACTGATTATTTCTGTTGTGAAATCCCCGCGCCAGCGCGGTGCAGCGGCGGGTCACGAGCTGACTTCCCCTGTTCGAATGCGACTAAGCCGTTCATAGATTCCTCCCAGGGCAATGAGTTCATCATGGGTCCCTTCCTCACGAATGCGTCCTCCCTGCATAACCAGGATGCGGTCGGCCTCGCGTATCGTGGAGAGACGATGGGCCACCACGAGGGTCGTCCGCCGGTGAGTTATGCGATTGACTGCTTCCCTGATCAGACTCTCGGTCTCGGGGTCCACGCTGGAGGTGGCCTCATCCAGGATGAGCAGGGCCGGATCCCCTGCCAGGGCCCTGGCAAAAGACAGGAGTTGCCTCTCGCCGGCCGAGAGCGTGGCGCCTCCTTCCCCGATTTCATGATACACTCCTTTTGAGAGGCGACTCACAAAGTGGTCGGCGTTCGCCTCCCGAAGGGCCCGCTCCACAGCTGCGGGTGTAACCTTTTCCCGGCCCAGGGCCACATTGTCGTAAATGGTTCCGGCAAATAGAAACACGTCCTGCATGACAAGGCCGATGCGCCCCCTCAGGTGATGCCTGGGCCAACCTCGGACATCGATTCCGTCCACCAGAATTTTCCCCTTCCAAGGCTCATAGAGCCGCTCGATCAAATGGATAAGGGTGGTTTTCCCGCTGCCGGTTGGGCCCACCAGGGCTACGACCTCTCCTGAGCCTATGGTGAAGGATACGTCCCTGAGAACGGGCTGCTCCGGCCTGTAGCCGAAGGATACCCCTTTAAACTCCACTTCTCCGGACAGACTGGCGGGAGGTTCGCCCTGATCCGGGCCGGATCCCTCTTCTTCCGAATGGTCCATGAACTCGAATATACGTTCGGTGGACGCCATTGCCGCCTGCATGATGTTATATTTTTCGCTGATGTCCCTGATGGGCTTGAAGAACATCTGCATGTAATTCACAAATGCGACAAGTGAGCCCAGGGAGAGCTGCTCCTGAAGCACCTGGCCGCCTCCGTACCACAGGAGCAGGGCCACGGCGAAGGAAGCGAGGAGTTCCATAAGGGGCATGAACACGGCAAAGACCCGGATTTGTTTCATGCCGGCGAGATAGTTTTCGCGGTTGATGCCGGCAAACGCCTTCATCTGCTCGGTTTCCCGGGCAAACAGCTGAATGATGCGCATGCCGGTGATGCGTTCCTGGAGAAAGGAGTTCAGCTTCGCCACTTTCTGCCG
The DNA here is from genome assembly GCA_964512335.1 of uncultured Desulfobacterales bacterium. Taxonomy (GTDB): domain Bacteria; phylum Desulfobacterota; class DSM-4660; order Desulfatiglandales; family HGW-15; genus JAIPEI01. The sequence goes on along the minus strand of CAZEIA010000156.1, from coordinate 6,349 downwards.
CAGCTCACGGAAGGCCTCGCGTGCCATGGCGCTGAAGAGGAGTGTCAGCACGAAAATCAGGGGCAGGAGGGCGAAGGAGATCAGGGCCAGCTTCCAGTTCAGTACCAGGAGGATGACTACGATTCCCAGGAGGAGAAACACGTCCTTGAATACGGTCACCAGGACCGACTTGAACAGCTCGTTCAGGTTCTCTATATCATTGGTAGCCCGGGTCACGAGGCGCCCCAGGGGATGCCTGTCGAAAAAACTCATGGCCCGGGCCTGCATCCGTTCCAGGAGCCGGAGGCGGATATCGTTCATGATAAACTGCCCCGTTTTCTCCAGGAGTATGAGCTGAACGTATCCCAGGGCAAAGGCCGCCATGAGGATCAGAAGGATGAGGACTCCGATTCCGGCTACGCCCCTAAGGTCCTTGTGCCTTATCCGGCCCAGCTCCGAGGCGTCGAGTTGATTCAGCAATTCCAGGGGGATGCCCAGGGCGCCGTCCTTCATTGTGATCACGCGGTCGGACCCAAGGGTTTCGCTCAAGTTCGACGCAAGGTCCGCTGGGACCCGGTAGTAGCGGTCCGGGGAAACAGCGCCTTCTTCCCGCAGCCGATGAAGAAGCTGCGGGTCCAGGGCCTTCAACGCCTCTCCCGGGATGAGTCCTGAACCGGCATCAAGCCCCGGTTGGATGGAGTGTGTGTGATTTTTCAGGTCAACCATGGCGGCTGCATCGACCCGATACCAGGACGCCAGGATATAGCGGTCTATTGCCACCTTGAAGAGGTAAGGGGGGGCCAGGTCCAAGGCGGTGACGGCGAGGGTCAACAGGAGGGTCCACACAATGGTCCTGGCGAATGGCCTTGCAAAAGGAAGGAGACGCCGCAGGAGCCTTACGTTGTAAGGCTTCCCCAGTCGCCCTTCCTCCATGTATCCGTACTCGCCGTACATGGTCCTCCAGTGATGTTGTGAAACTCACTCCTATCAGGAATAGTCGACTTCCAGTTGCCGTTCCAGACGACGCCGGGTGTAGAGCCTGGCATATGCCCGGCCCTTCTCCATGAGTTCCTCGTGATTGCCTTCCTCGACCAACCGCCCCTGATCCAGGACAAAGATCCGGTGGGCGCGCCGGATCGTGGAGAGACGGTTGGACACAAACAGAGTCGTCCGGCCGGCTCGCCGGGCGAGGACCCGGTTCAGGATGCGCGCCTCTGTTCGCGTGTCCACCATTGAAAGGGCGTCATCCATGATAAGCACGGGAGGATCGGATACCAGCGCCCTGGCGATGGTAAGCCGCTGTCTCTGGCCTCCGGACAGGGTCAGCCCGCGCTCTCCCACCAGGGTGTCCAGCCCGCGGTCGAGCTCGAGGAGCTCTTCATAGAGCTGGGCGGTCTTGAGTGCGTCCACAAGGGCCTCATCCGGAACATCCCTGCGTCCGAGAAGCAAATTGTTTCGAAAAGTGTCCGAAAACAGCACGGTTTCCTGGGTCACTACGCCGATTGCTTCGCGGAGCTCCTTGAGGTCGTATCGGGTGACATCCCCGCCGTCCAGGAATACGGTCTCCTCCGGAAGAGGCAGGAGGCGGGGGAGACACAAAAGCAGGGTGGTCTTTCCCGCCCCCACACGGCCGACAAAAGCGGCTGTCCATCCTGCTTCCACGGACAGGGATATATTGCACAGTGCGTCGCGTCGCTGGCCCGGATAGCGGATGGAAAGGTCTTGGATGCGAATGCCGCCGCGCGTTGGCCCGGGAAACGGCATTGGTGCTGACGGGGACACGATGTCGGGCTCCTCTTCCAGAATGCGGTTGATCCGTTTCATGGAGGTGGCGCCCCTCTGCATGAGGTTTATGACCCATCCCATAGCCATGAGAGGCCAGGCGAGAAGGTTTAAGTAAGCGGCAAAGGCGACGAAATCGCCTGTGGAAATAAGGTCGAGGACGGCCAGCCGCCCGCCGAACCACACCACCACGCAGAGCCCCAGGTTCGTAAACACCGCCATCAGCGGAAAAAGAAGGGCAAGCGTTCGGGCGAGGCCGAGGTTTTCTTTGACATATTGATCTCCCTCACGCCTAAGACGCGACAGGGTCCAGGGTTCACGGGCGTAGACCTTGACCACGCGGATCCCGGAAAAGGCCTCTCGCACCCGTTCGGTCAGACCCGAAAACGCATGCTGAACCCTTTCGTACCCCGAGGACATTCGCCGTGTCAGCCTGCGCGAGAAAAAGACGATGAAGGGCATGGGAACCAGTGCGAGCATAGTAAGTCTGGGGCTCAGGTGCAGCATGAAGCCGATGGTGGCGGCACCCAGCACAAGGGAGTCCACCAGTGCGACGAGTCCCATGCCCGCCGCCATTCGAATTGCATTGAGGTCGTTTGTGGCCCGGGCCATGAGGTCCCCCGTGCTGGTCTTTCTATAGAAAGACGGGCTCAGGGCCTGCAGATGTGCGTAAAGGAGGTTTCGAAGCCGTTCCTCTATAATGCGTGAAAAGCCGAGCAGAGCGAGACGCCAGAAAAGCCGGAATACCGCTATGAGGACAGCAAGCCCAAGGATGGCCGAGGCATACCGGAGAAGTAGAGTGGGCGATGCCCTGAAGGTCGTCAGGGCGTCCACGACCGATCGAAGAATGAGTGGGATCTGGAGTTGAAGAAAATCCACCAGCAGCAGGAAGAAGAGGCCGGCGGCCAGTCGGCCGGAGTTGTCCCGGAACATGGGTATGAGGGGACGGAACGGACGCATGATTTCCGTGAGGCCTGGAAGGGTTTTTTCCATAAGAATGCTTCTTTCGTCAGACGCCAAGATCGCCTGATTCTGCATAATGGGGATACTTAAGGCCACGAAGCTTGTCAAGCCGGGAACGCCATGTTCCAGGAGCCGGTTCGTTTTCGTGTCTTTGTCGCTTTCATTCCTGTTTCACCACGAGGAGCCCGGCGCGGCACAGCCTCAGTCAAAACAAAAAAAACCAAAGTGCCACACTCCTGAAACCCTGTCACAAAAAACAAGAAATTTTACAGTGATGACACTCCAACCGCCGGCCCTATTAAGGGCTTCTGATCATATCTGAAATCCGCTTGAGAAAATTTTTCTGAAAACCTATGATTTCGGGAATGATGACCGTGCAAAATGATCGTTCGGATACATGCTTGGTACGAACCACTCGGAAGAGGTGAGGCCGTGCTGAATATCAGGCGGAGTGAGATTTTGTGCCCGGCGGTCTTCGTCCTGTGCGCCCTTGTGTGTTGGGGCTTTTGTCCTGAAGCAACGGATGCGGAGGGCCCGGCGGGAGGAGGGATCCGCCGGTCAATCCTTCAGGGGACATGGTACCCGGCGGATTCCGGCGTGCTCAGCCGGCTTGTTGGTTCCTATCTCTCCGAGGCGTCTCCGCCCCAGGTCAAGGGCCGCATCCGCGCGCTTGTGGTCCCACATGCCGGCTATCAGTACTCAGGTCCGGTGGCGGCCCATGCCTATCGCCTGATCGGGGGACAAACTGTGGAGCGTGTTGTCCTTGTGGGTCCCAGCCATCGATTGAGGTTTGACGGCATATCGGTTTCTTGCCACGATGCTTATGAGACCCCCCTCGGCCGTGTGCCGGTGGATCGCACAATGGCGGATCGACTCATCGCCTTGGACCCGATGATACGCTTTATCCCCGAGGCCCACGCCATGGAACACTCTCTGGAGATTCAGCTCCCGTTTCTGCAGTCCGTGCTTGAAGACGTCAGCATCGTGCCGGTGGTCATGGGCCGGCAGGATCCGGATACGTGTTCTGCGCTGGCCGAGGCCCTGGTCCAATTGGTGGGGGACGATCGAGCCACTCTAATGGTTGCAAGCACTGATCTTTCCCACTACCACGATGACGCCACCGCGCGGGCCCTGGACAGGGTCTTCACAAAATACGTCAAAGACTTCGATCCCGAGGGGCTGGCCCGGTCCCTGGCTGCGGGGCAATGCGAGGCGTGCGGAGGCGGGGCCGTAGTCGCGGTCCTTGAGGCCTCTTTAAAGCTGGGGGCGGGCCGATGCGTTATTCTCGACTACGCCAACTCCGGTGATGTGACCGGGGATGGCGAACGGGTGGTGGGATACCTGTCAGCCGCAGTCCTTGAATGAGATTGCGGGCCCTGAGCGCAGGCTCATGAGGAGAGTCATAAATGACTAGAGATGAGCGGATTGTCTACCTGGCAAACGTGGCCCGGGTGGCCGGCGCCGACGGAAAAGTCAGTCCCCGGGAAGGGGAGGCTATCGAGCGGGTGCGCGTGGAACTGGGGGCCCGGAGAGACGACCTGGCTGAGGCGCTTCACGCTGTGGCCCACGGCAGACACAGCATTTCACCCGTGGGCCGCCTTTCTGAACAAATTCGGAACCTTGAGGATATGGTTTTCGTGGCCGTCTGTGACGGCCGTTTGTCGGGCGAGGAAAAGCCGGAGGTCCTGGGGTTTGCCGGACAGGTGGAGATCAGCCAGGACCAGCTGAACCGGATCCTGCAGGAGGCGAAGCGGAGAGTGTCCTCGGGCGTCCCTGAGTCTTCGTGCCCGTCCTGCGGGAAATCGATTCCCTCCAAGTCCCGATTCTGCCCGGCCTGTGGTGTGGATCTTCGGGAGAACGGCAAGTAGACTGACTCCACCTTCCGACGGAGAAACAGAATGACCAAGGGTCAGGACGACCGTTCCGATCGCGAACGTATGGTAAGGACTCAGCTCGTCCCGCGGGGAATCCGGGACCAGGGTGTGCTTCGCGCCATGCGGAAGATCCCCAGGCATCGCTTTGTGGAAGAAGATATGCGGGAGGACGCATATGACGACCATCCTGTGCCCATTGGTCACAAGCAGACAATTTCGCAGCCTTACATTGTTGCCCTGATGACCCAGGCCCTGGAGCTGACCGGCCGGGAAAAGACGCTTGAGATCGGTACGGGGAGCGGCTACCAGACGGCGGTTCTGGCCGAGCTTTCCAGGGAGGTCTACACCGTGGAGAGGATCCCGGAACTTCTAGAGAGGGCGGAGACCGTCCTGGCCGGCCTCGGATATACGAACATACACTTCAAGGCCTTTGACGGGACTTTGGGGTGGGATGAACACAAGCCTTACGATGCAGTCATGGTGACGGCCGGAGCACCGGAGATCCCCGTTCCTCTTCGTGAACAGCTGGCCGATGGGGGGCGAATCGTGATTCCGGTCGGAGACCGCTACAGCCAGGAACTCGTCAGGATTACAAAGACCGGTGATCGTTTCGACGAGAGCTACCTGGGGGGATGCCGCTTCGTGAACCTCATCGGCCTTCATGGGTGGAAGGACTGAAGAACCGACGCAGGACATATCCGCTCAGAGGGGCGCAGGCCGACGCCCCGCCTCTATCCTTTCTCCGCGGCGTTGGGCCCGCAAGGGTTGAGAGCTTCGGGAGAACTGGAGAGGGTTCGACTGGGACATGTCAACCTGGTCATAGGCACGCATGCCCAAGGGTGAGCAGGTGATCGTGATCTGCCCGGCAGTGGAAGCTTCCATGGGCATAGGACTCAAGAACTTCGAGTCCATTTCTATTATGGGACGATGAGTATTTTGACGTTAAAATTCAGCTGAAAGCCCGAAAGGAAGGGGCTGACAGTTTTACCCTTGACACCCCGAAGACCTCTTCCCTATATTAGCTCCCCTTAAGGAAATTGCCTCAAAATGAGCAGAACTGAATGTTTCGCGGAAAGGTGCGGCGACCGACCCACGGAGACCCGGTTGCGGGTGCGTGGGTTTTTTTACCGTGAGAGGGTCTGTCGGAACACACTAAGCCCCGGTCTTCCGGGGTTGATAAGGAAAGGAGAATGCCATGCCCAAGCGCCGGGACATAAACAAGATCATGATCATAGGCTCCGGCCCCATCGTGATTGGACAGGCATGCGAGTTTGACTACTCCGGCACCCAGGCCTGCAAGGCCCTGCGTAAACTGGGGTATGAAATTGTGCTGGTGAATTCCAACCCGGCCACCATCATGACCGATCCGGGCATGGCCGACGTGACCTACATCGAGCCTCTGGACCTGGACACCATGCGGCGCATAGTGGAGAGGGAAAAGCCGGACGCACTCCTGCCCAACCTCGGCGGGCAGTCCGGGCTCAACCTGTCCTCGGAACTTGCGCGCACCGGAGTGCTCGAAAAGAACGGGGTCAAGATAATAGGCGTGCAGGTGGACGCCATTAAGCGGGGCGAGGACCGAATCGCCTTCAAAGAGACCATGGATCGGCTCGGCATTGATATGCCCCGAAGCGAACCCGCTTACAGCGTTGACGAGGCCGAACGAATCGCCGACAACCTGGGGTATCCCGTGGTAATCCGCCCGGCCTACACCATGGGCGGCACGGGCGGGGGCCATGTTTACAACGTGG
>CAZEIA010000155.1:0-8770 GCA_964512335.1 uncultured Desulfobacterales bacterium | reverse complement strand
AGTTAAGCTCTTTAGCGCCGATGGTACTGCGTGGGAGACTGCGTGGGAGAGTAGGTCGCCGCCGGAAGATCTACAAGAAATGGCCCTTCGCTTTTGCGGGGGCCATTTTTTTGTCCTTTTTCAATTGATGCTCCCAGGGAACTTTTGCTTTCATAGTGATCCCGATTTACGTTTGTTTTTTGACAAGGGCATCTGTTCGACTTGACTTCAACATGGGCTGAAAGGTATTTCAACAGTCTTGCGTCAGGAGACACGGCTGTGAGTGAAAAGACTGTGAAGCAGGTACAATGTAAGGGTCCTCCAGAGGAGCTCCACATTTACTGTCTTGACGGATTAATTACCGGCGAGGCCGAGCAAGACCTGGGACGAGGTTTTCTGGGAAATTGGGAGGAAGGGCCTTCCTCTTTTCTTTTTTTTGAAAAGCCGGCCCTTGATCGAGTTCTTGAGATTGTTTCCCGTCACCATGGACTGCGTCTTGTTGAGTCGTATGTTTTCTCTTATGAAGATTGGCAGGGCGCCCCTTTTGAACGGTTCGAGGTGGGAGGCTTTGAAATCCAGCCCGCGTGGGCTCCTGCTGATCCGGATGAGGCGAGGGGACAAAGGATTTTGCTGGATCCCGGAGTGGTTTTCGGGTCGGGGCTGCATCCCACGACCCGTGATTGCCTGAGGGCCCTTGAATTCATATGGAAACGGGATAGTCCGAAAAAGGTTTTGGACATCGGGACCGGTACGGGTATCCTGGCCGTAGCTGCTGTTCTTCTCGGTGCTGAGCAGGTGTCTGCGGTGGACCTCAACCCGCTGTGCGTTCGCGTAGCCGCGCGCAACGCCGCTCTGAACGGGCTGGAAACCCGCATTCGAACCCGGCGCCTTGATGCGTTTGACGCAGTCGAATTAGAAGGAGATCTTGTTGTGGCTAACATCCACTTTGAAGTAATACGTGGTCTGCTGGAGGTGGAAAGGTTTCGCTCCAGGGTATGGTTGGTACTCTCCGGGCTCATGAGGAGCCAGGTGCGGCAGGTCAGGGATCAGCTGCATGCCTTTGGAATGGCGATCGAGGGAGAATGGGACTGCGAGATGATATGGCATACGCTTGCGGTCCGAGGTGCCGGCACTTGAGATAAATGTAAAGTACGGGGATATCTTTACGCAGCTCCTGAGTTGCAGCCGAGGTCAGACCCGGACAAAACCAAGCGAGGAATTAATGAACGATTCAAGGATCAGTATACCGAAACAACAGGGGCATCACTGTTTTGCCTGCGGAACGGACAATCCTTGCGGTTTGGATCTGAAGTTCTATGCCGAGGGTGACACTGTATGTACGGACGTGACTCTTGATCGATACCGTGTGGGGTGGGAGGGCATTGCCCATGGAGGCATAATCTCCACGCTGCTGGACGAGATAATGTCGTGGACTATCATTTATTTCAAACAGGTGTTCTTTGTTACTCGAAAGATGGAGGTCCGATACCTGAAACCCGTTCCCATTGAAGCCCCCCTGACGGTTAAGGGGAGACTTGGAAGAGATCTCGAGCCTCCCAGGATCGAGGTAAAAGCGGATCTTTTGAATGGAAAAGGCAATCGCCTTGCCTACAGCACCGGTGAATTCGTGCAGCTCACAGAAGAAAAGCTCAGCATGATTCCCGAGGGTCTCAAATCGGAAATGCAGTCCCTGTTTGACCGATTCAGGGGAGTGTAACGCGGGGCCATTGGAAAATGGAGACTACGTGAAGGTAATAAAAATTGGAGGCGGTTGCCTGAAGGGGCGGAAGAATATCGCACACATTCTCGACCTGGTCTCTGAACGCGGACTGGGAAATGTGGTGGTGGTATCCGCGATCAACGGAGTGACGGATTTACTTATTCAGGGCACCCGTGAGGCCTTGGAGAGCGAAGATAAGATTCCGGAGATCATAGGCGGCCTCAAAAGGAAACACATGAATGTGGCACGCCACATCTTTCATAGAGAGGGGGCTGCAAATCGTTTCGGCCTTCATCTGGGCCGAATGCTGAGTGAGCTTGAACGGTTCTATTTTGGTTTGAACTTCACTCGAGAAATCTCAATGCGAATGCTCGACATGATCAGCAGCTATGGGGAGCGTTTTTCAGCGGAGCTTCTGGCCGCTGCTCTAAGAAGCCGGAAGGTGGAGGCCACCTGCCGAATGCCCAATCTGCTGGGGGTTCAGACGGACGGAAAATTCGGAGATGCCACCGCCGATCTCCGCAGTACGGCCAGGAACCTCAAGACCCACCTGCTTCCCTTGCTGGAGAAGGACAGGGTGGTGTTCGTGCCCGGATTTTTTGGTGTAAGCGAAAGCGGCGATATAACAACGTTCGGCCGGGGAGGGAGCGATTACTCAGCGGCCGTGGTCGCCGCCGGTGTCGGTGCGGACATCCTGGAAGTGTGGAAGGATGTGGACGGATATATGAGCGCGGACCCGGGATTCGTACCTGGAGCGCGCTTGATTCCGGCGTTGTCCTATGACGAGGCGGCCGAACTTTCCTACTTCGGAGCAAAGATTCTTCATCCGCGGACCGTTGAACCCCTTCGCCGATCCCGCCTGAGCATAGTGATAAAAAACACCCTTGACCCCGACGGACCGGGAAGCTTTATCACGGCCAAGAGCGCCGAATCCGGCCATACCATAAAGAGTGTAGCCTACGACACGGACATCGGTATTCTAAAGGTCCATGCCTCGGGTGTGGGGGCCAGGCCGGGGATCCTGGCGCTGGTCTCAAACCGGCTTACCGAAGCGGGAATCAATATCAAGTCCGTGGTCACTTCCCAGACCTGTATCAGCATTCTGCTCGCCAGCAGGGACACGGAAGAGGGGCGCCGTGCGCTGCAGGAACTTCGGCCCAAGCCTTATCGAAAACTGGAAAAGATCGAGGACGTGGCCCTTGTTTCGCTTGTGGGCACCGGACTGAATCGTCGCAAAGGTATTGCCGCACAATGCTTCACAGCCGTGGCCGAACGAGGTGTGAATGTGGAGATGATCTCGTTCGGCCCTTCGCGGGTCGCACTATACTTCATCGTCAGGACCGGCGACCTGCGTGAGGCGGTGGGCGCCATACACGAGACCTTTTTCCCCGGGAAGGGTGCGGCGGATGATGCCGGAAAACCGGCACCGGGGGAGTCATAGAGAATAGAAACGGAGGGATGGAATGTATTTACAGCAGATCAAAGTGGGATTCATGGAGGTCTTCTGCTACCTGGTTGGATGCCCCGACACCAAGGAGTGCCTGGCAATCGATCCTGCTGGAGACGAAGAGCGCGTTGTGACACTGATTCAGGAGAAAGGCTTCAGCCTCAAAAAAATTGTCAACACACACGGCCATGCCGATCACACATGTGGTAATGCGCGCGTCAAGGAGCTCACAGGGGCCAGTATAGTGATGCATCCCGATGACGATCGCATGTTCAACTCACCCGAAGGACAGCAGATGGCCCGTCAAATGGGGTTCGCCTTGTCGCCTGCCGCGGACGAGCACGTGGAAGACGGAGACCGCATTCATGTGGGCGGCATATCCCTGGAGGTAATTCACACACCGGGGCACAGCCCGGGCGGGATATGCCTTTTGGGAGAGGGAAACCTCTTCACCGGGGACACTCTATTTGTCGGCGCGATCGGCCGAACGGACCTTCCCGGGGCGTCCATGCAGCAGTTCATGGAATCCATTCGCGGCCGGCTGCTCACCCTGCCGGGCGAGACTGTGGTATGGCCGGGCCACGACTACGGCATGAGACCCTCATCTACAATAGCAGAGGAGACGAGGTCCAACCCCTGGCTCCGCTAGCTTTCCTCTTGCAGAATGCGCACAACCGGGCGCGGCTGCTTTAGGACGTTCGTACGATCGCATCAGGAGATCAACATGGAAGAGCGTATTCGAATTCCGACCGGTTCCTTGACGTTGGACGGGGTCATAGATCCAAGACCTGGCCGGAAGGGGGTCGTTATCACCCACCCCCACCCACTCTACGGCGGGAATATGCACAACAATGTCGTGAGGGCCATAGCGGCGTCATACGCCCGTGCGGGATACACCACCCTGAGATTTAATTTCCGCGGCGTGGGGGAGAGTGACGGTGCCTATGACAATGGAGAAGGAGAGAAAGAAGATGTGAGGAGTGCTTCAAAGGTCCTTGCCCGACAAGGTGCCGAATCCATACACCTGGCCGGCTATTCCTTCGGTGCGTGGGTGAATGCGGCCGTGCTGGACACACTCCCGGAGATCGAGGCGGCTGTCATGGTTTCACCGCCCGTTGACTTCATGGATTTTTCATTTCTGGGGCCCAGTCCGAGAATCCTTCTCGTGGTTACCGGTGAGCGGGACGATATCGCCGGGGCCGCGCATGTGGAAGCGATGCTTCCCCAATGGAATCCCAAGGCGGTCTTTTACGTGATTCAAGGGGCCGACCATTTTTACGGGGGACACGAAGAAGCACTCCAATCCGTGTTGGATGCCTTCCTGGATTCCCGGCCCGGCCCCCATGCGGATTGATCAGGGGCCGGTCGAGCCTATCCATGCCGGGATCTGAAATAGGCTTAGCGCCGATCGCCGGCACGGCCGGTTTGATCGTTGAGGAGTTTGAAGTTGCATAAGAGCGGTTCAGGGATTGGCAGAACGACCATGGGCATTGCAGGATTTGCCGGCCGTCACCCGGTCAAGCTGCTTTCCGGCGGGAGTGACGGCTGTCGGATCACCCGTTGCCGGAACGGACTTTTCCGTCAACCGGTCCTGTTGCGGTATGTGGGGCTTATTGTTGTCCTGATCATAACCGGTTCCTCAGGTATGGCCGGCGCGGAAACCGATCTTAGGCGCAGTCCGGTTGTAAGGGCTGTGGAGAGCGTGGGCCCCGCCGTAGTCAACATCGGGACGGTGATTCGAGAGCGGGTGGGCCCTGGTTTTCCATTCACCGGCGATGATTTTTTTAGGGACTTCTTTCCGGAGTTCTTCAGCCGGGAATACACGCGCACCAGCCTCGGTTCCGGTGTGATCATTGACGGGGAGCAAGGGTATGTGATCACGAATCATCACGTAGTGTCACGAGCCGCCGAGATCAAGATCACCACGGCTGATGGAGATGAGTACCAGGCCAGGATCCTGGGCTCGGATCCCAGGTCCGATCTGGCGGTGCTGGAAATCGATTCGGGGAAAAAGCTTCCAGAGGTCAGGCTCGGGGATTCCGGAGACCTGATGATAGGCGAGACGGTCATTGCGATCGGGAACCCATTCGGGCTGTCACATACGGTTACTACGGGTGTGGTGAGTGCGATCGACCGTACCGTGCGGTCCGGAGATATGGTCTTCAGAAACTTCATCCAGACGGATGCATCCATCAACCCCGGCAACAGCGGCGGACCGTTGCTCAATATCAACGGGGAGCTGATAGGCATTAACACCGCCATTTACCAGAAGGCCCAGGGTATCGGGTTCGCCATTCCCATCAACAGGGCCCACCGTATCATCGGGGAGTTGATTCGAGTTGGTGAGGTGCGCTTCCCATGGCTCGGCCTCGAGATTCAGGAACTGACCGAGGATCTCAGGAGTCATTTCCGCGTATCACGGGAGCACGGGGGTATCCTGGTCAGCGGCGTTATCAAGGACAGTCCGGCCGTGAAAGCAGGGATGCGCCGCGGAGACATACTGCTGCGTATCGGCCGGGAGGAGATCTCTTCCCTGTCGGACTACAGGACGGCCCTTTCTGAATACACACCCGGCTCCCTGGTCGAAATTCAACTGTACCGAGAAGGGGAGGCCCTGGAGTTAAGCGTTGAGGCGGCCCCTTTCCCTGCGGACCTGGCCCTGGCCCTGGTTCAGCAGCGGATGGGCCTGGAGGTAAAAGACGCGGGCCGGGCGGTGCTTCGAAAGTACGGCCTTAAATCCGCAGTGGTAATCGAGGATGTTCAAAGGGGCTCGGAGGCTGCTGGAATGGGGCTTCGGCCGGGAGACCTGATTCTCAAGGTGAACGATGTGGAGACGCCGGACGTGGAGGCCTTTAAGAAGGCCGTAAGCCGGTATCACCAGATGCCTTCCCTGACTGTTTTCGTGCGGCGGGGTTCGATGATCTATTCGCTGACCATGCCGTTTTGATGTAGCGGCCCTTCGGGCCGCAGGTGTTGAGGTGTTAAGGTGTTAAGGGTAAAACTCCAAGACGGACAAGCCGCAACCAAACATATGAAAAGAGTTGAATGGCAATTCATCCTCCTGAAAGCCTTTACAGAAGAGCTTTCCAAGGTGTTCAAGAAAATTTTGCGCGCAGATTGCCCGCAAATCTACTGCCAATAGACTGACAATTTACAGCTACGGTTCGTTCCGCGAGCCACGAACCACGAATCACGAACCACGAATCACGGCCCTTTCCACCGACACAGTCACTGTCACCTACACCTACACCAACACACCTTCCAATTTCACCCAAGGTGCTCCCGTGCGTATTCCACGGCATTCCGGAAGATGAGGACCCCGTCGCCTTCATCGTCAGGGAAGGTCTTGCCCTCCCTGGCGAGAAGCTCCTTTTGGCGTGTCCAGTCAGGGTGGTTGGTTACGTGGTGAAAGGCTTCCGGGTGGGGCATAAGGCCGAATATCCTTCCGGTGGGATCGCAGATGCCTGCTATGTCCATGAGTGAGCCATTGGGGTTTTCAGGCCAGCGGCCCTCTGCGGCCTTACCCGCTTCATCAGCATATCGCATCACCACCTGACCGCCGTCCACAAGCCTTTGAATGTCGTCCTGTCCGCTTATGAACTTGCCCTCCCCGTGCCTGACAGGCAATTCCATTGAATGAATTCCCCGTGTGAACACGCACGGGGAATCACTGTTCACGGTGAGGCGGACCCACGTGTCGATGAAGTTTCCCGAGTCGTTGTAGGTGACGGCGATCCGCCTTTCCCTGTAGTCCCCGCCGAAACCCGGGAGCAGCCCCAGGTTCACCAGGGACTGGAACCCGTTACATATGCCTATTACGAGGTTTCCCTGTGTTATGAACCGCTCGATTTGCCCGCCGATGTTGTTCCTGAGTTTGGCGGCCAAGAGCACACCGGCGCCGTGGTCGTCGGCCCAGCTGAACCCTCCTCCGAAAACCAGGATCTGAAACATATCCAGGCGCTCTTGGGATATGATCTCGTTGATGTGGATCAGGTGGGGCTCGGCGCCGGCCAGGCGCAGGGCATGTCCGGTTTCATTGTCGCAGTTGAGCCCGTATCCGGTAAGGACAAGTGCGCGAACGGTTGTCATACGAGACCTCCGAAGGGTTCCATCCATCGCGATTTCAGGTCGTAAATGGACTCGTCGATCAATGGGCCCTCCTGATCCCCCCGGACCACGAAGCGGGCATCAGAGGTGATGCGGCCGATTCGCCTAGCCTGCATTCCTTTTAAAAGCTCTTCAAAGGCATCGCGGTTCGCCGGGGCTACTGTGCAGATAAACCGGCCGGCTGATTCGGAGTAAAGAATTCGGGCCGGGGAGAGGGGCGCTGGAGCCGGAACGGCGGCAAGGTCCAACTCCATGCCCAGTTCACCGGCCATGGCGACCAGGGCCAGGTGGAACGCGAGTCCCCCGCGTGCCACGGCATGGGCCGAGGCCAAGAGCCTTTGCTCAACAGCGCGATAAAAAGAGGTGTACAGGCCCGCTTGGGCCTCAGGTTCCAACCGGGGGACATTCAGCCCGGTTTCTCCCATCATCTGATAGTATTCTCCTCCGCCCAGTTCATCCCGCGTCTCTCCCAGCACGTAGACCAGGTCCCCCGGCGCCTTGGCATCCAGGGTAAGGCAGTTCCTGACATCCGGAACCACGCTTGTGGCTGTGAACAGCAGCGTGGGGAGTCCGCTTACCTTCCGTGCCTCCCCATAAGGGCCTTTCAGGTTGCCGTCTATGTACATGCTGTCCTTACCTGAGAGAAGAGGTATTTCATAGGCGAGGCATGTATCGCGCAGGGCCAGGTTGGAGCGGACGAGCTGGGCCGCCTTGTACCGCCCGTCCGGATTGCTCATCGGGTCGTACTGGATCGTGGGCCAGCAGAAGTTGTCCACACCCCCCACCTGGCCGGGATCCCCTCCCACGGCCATCACACGGCGGAGGGCTTCGTCGATGGTGACGGCGGTCATGTGGTACGTGTCGATTGTGCTGTAGAAGGGATTGAGTGCCTGACTCGCAGCTATTCCGCGGTTGGATTCCAGTACCGGCCTGATCACCACCCCGTCGCCGGGTGTATCCCTTCTGCGCCCCACCAGGGGCTTTATCACGCTCCCGCCCTGAACTTCATGATCATACTGCCTGGAAATCCAGTTGCGGGCACAGAGATTGGGCCTGCGGAGCATGTCCTTGAGAAGGGTTCCGTGGTCCATGGGCTCGCTGATCACCGGTTCAGTGAGTCCCCGCAAGGCCGGAGGCGTCCACTCGGCATCGAAATCCCACTGTGGGAAACCGGATTCCATGAAGTCCATGCGGATCAGGGCGCACGTCTTTCCATTATAGTCCAGACGGAGAAACCCGGAATCTTCGTACTCGCCGATCACCGTGCTTTCAACGGCGTGCTTGCGGGACAGCTCCATGAATCGTTCCAGGTTGTCCTTGGGCACAGCCACCGTCATCCTTTCCTGGCTCTCGGACACCCAGATCTCCCACTGGTCCAGGCCCTCATACTTGAGCGGGACGCGGTCCAGGTCCACTCGGCATCCGCCGGAAAATCTCGCGGATTCACCCACCGACGAGGAGAGACCGCCGCCTCCGTTGTCCGTAATAAAGGTGTAAAGGCCCTCGTCCCTGGCCTC
>CAZEIA010000154.1:0-8805 GCA_964512335.1 uncultured Desulfobacterales bacterium | reverse complement strand
AGGAAGCCCTTTTGAGGACTTTTTCGGGAGGTTCTTCGGCCCGGGCGGCCCTCAACCTCAACCCCATGAGCGTAGGGTGCAGGGAGCGGGCTCGGGCGTTATTATAAGCGGCGACGGCTACATATTGACCAACAACCACGTGGTTGAAGGGGCAAAGGAAGTCGTGGTGACTCTTGACGACGGCCGCGAGGTGGAAGCCGAGATCGTGGGCCTGGACCCCAAGACAGACTTGGCCGTGCTCAAGATCGAGGGGGGTGATGATCTGCCCGGCGCCCCGATGGGCGATTCGGACGGGCTCAGGGTCGGTGACTATGTCATGGCCATAGGAAATCCTTTCGGCCTGGGTCATACGGTCACCGCAGGCATTGTGAGCGCAAAGGGCCGCGTTATCGGTGCCGGTCCCTATGACGACTTTATTCAGACGGACGCCTCCATAAATCCGGGCAACTCAGGCGGACCCCTCATTAACATGCATGGAAAAGTGGTGGGGGTAAACACCGCCATAGTGGCCCAAGGCCAGGGTATCGGTTTCGCGATTCCGGTAAACACCGTCAAGACCCTGGTCCCGCAGCTCGTGGAGCACGGCGAGGTGACACGCGGTTATATCGGAGTCCACATCCAGCCCATTACGCGGGATCTGGCCGAGGCAATGGGGCTTGATGAACAAAAGGGGGCCCTGGTTGCGGATGTGCTCCCGGGGGGTCCTGCCGGCGAGGCAGGCGTGCAACGCGGGGACATAATAGTTGCCTTCAATGGAAAAGCAGTGGAAAAGAGTCACGAATTGCCGGCTATAGTGGCGGACGCCCCTGTGCACAAAAAGGCCTCCATGACGGTCATGCGGGACGGCAAGGAGAAAGAGCTCACTGTGAAGGTGGCCGAACTCGAGCCTGAGACCACTGGCAAGGATACACCGGACCACGACGGAGATAACCGATGGGGGCTCAGGCTTCAGGATCTGACCCCTCAGATCGCCCGGCAATTGGGTGTGGAGGCGGACCAGGGGGCCGTGGTGACTGATGTGACGCCGGGAAGCCCTGCACAACGCGCATCACTCAGGCGGGGCGATGTAATCCTGGAGGTGAACCGCAAGCCCGTGGCCTCGGCTGAAGAAGCGGAAAGGGCAGTGGCGGGCGAGGATTCGGTGCTTCTCCTGGTCCAGCGGAAGGACGTTAAGCAGTTCGTGGCCATGGCGGGATGATGTTGTATCATTTCATCACTGCAGCATCTTATGCATGACCCGGGCCGCTGTCTCGGCAAAGGCCGGATCGTTTATGTGAAACTCGGATTCCTCAATGGGGATGACCGGGTCCAGTTCGCGTCTGAGGCGATCCACCAGGGCCCGGCTTATCTCCGGGGCCTGGAGGGGTCCGCCCGGCCCGTCGGCCTCGGACCAGCCCCCCCATGGTATGAGTACGCGCAGGCCCTCGGGGCGAAGGTTGAGTTTTTCAGACATCTGCTTTGCTATTATGACGCTCTCGTCAACCGTGAGCCTGACGGCCGACCGGAAGTCATAGAAAAAGATCGGGTGATCCCGGTATTCGATGGGGATTGTTTCCCTGGTGAACTCTAGCACGGCACAGTCCAGACCTCCCGGAACCACCAGGCGGGGGAGTGGCTTTCCGGGGGGCGGGGCCAGCCTTTGGGGGCCGATTCCCCGGCAGTAGCCGCCCTTGAGCTCATCGGCCAGCTCGTGAGTGGCCAGGTCCAGGATGCCGTCGAAAAGGCCTTCTTCAGCCAGCTCCTCCATGGCCGTTCCACCCGTGCCGTTGGCGTGAAAAGCTATGACCTCGTAGCCCATGGCCTCCAGCTTCGCCTTGACGGCCTCAGCCGCCGCCGTGATAAATCCGAACATGGTGAGGGCTATCCGCCGCCGTCCTTTTCCCGGCGCCCAGGTGGGGCGGGCCATGCCGCAGACCGCGCCGGCCGCTGAGTCCAGTATGGGGCCTAACAGGCTGTTTACTCCCAGGATATCCGCCACACTGTGCATCATTGTGATGTCCCTTGTCCCCACCACCTGGGACATATCCCGGCTTGCCACGGTGGAGACCATGACCTTGGGTACTCCAACAGGAAGGGCCCGCATTATACCGGTGGCCAGGTGAGTGCCGGTGCCGCCCCCCGCGGACACAACGCCCTGGATCATACCCTGCTGGTGGAGTTTTCGTATAAGGATGCGACCGGCTTCCAGGACCGCCTGAATTGACCTGTCCCGGTCACGCTTCCCTTCAGGCAGGCCGGATATCACCTCCCTGAAGAGGTCGTGGTCGGCCGGAAAAGGCGAGGCCGTCCTTGTCCCTGTGTGCACTGTTATTGTTCCGGCCCCCCGGGCCTCGATCCGCTCCTTGAGAAAACGATGCTCATCCCCTTTTGAATCAAATGTGCCCAGCACGGCTATAACATAGTTAGACATTAAAACCTCCTTAAAAGCCGCTTCCCTCAACCGTTTCAGGGACATGCGTTAAAAAGTACTTTTCACACATAGGCAATATAGTGTAAAAGCTACAAATAAATCAAACGGCATTGCCGGATTGCCCATGCAATTCTTCCCGGGTTGTAGACTTGTCCGGATTCGGAAGTCGCGGGAAGGGTGGTGATCCGGGCCCTTTTTCACCCTAAGGCCGTCTGGAGGGCAAGACCATGGGCAACGATGATGGCTTTTCCGCACTTTACTACAAATCTCCCATCGGCTGGCTGGAAATCACCGGCACCAAGGAGGGGATCCAGGGCCTCCGGTTTGTGGAGAAGTCCGGGCATGACAGCGAGGATCCGCCCGCATGTCTGGTATTGTGCCGAAAACAGCTCGACGATTACTTCCAGGGAAAGGGCACTACCTTTGCGGTGCCCCTGGCTCTCGAAGGCACGCCTTTTCAGAAGGCCGTCTGGGGGGCGCTCCTGGAGATTCCATACGGCGCATGGACCACTTACGGGGAAGTGGCTGAATCCATAGGACGACCCACGGCGGCTCGGGCCGTGGGCCAGGCGAATAACA
Source organism: uncultured Desulfobacterales bacterium (assembly GCA_964512335.1). Taxonomy (GTDB): domain Bacteria; phylum Desulfobacterota; class DSM-4660; order Desulfatiglandales; family HGW-15; genus JAIPEI01. The sequence continues at coordinate 5,816 of CAZEIA010000154.1, read as the reverse complement.
AGAATCCGGTGGTCATCATTGTCCCTTGTCACCGTGTCGTCGGTAACAGCGGTGAACTCATGGGATACGGCAGTGGGTTATGGCGTAAGGAGTGGTTGTTGGAGCATGAAGATGTTCTTGAAAAATCATAAATAGATATAGTTATTGTTCTAATACGGGCTTTCAGCGGGAGAAACCCATGGAGAAAGAAGCAGCAGTGTTGCTTGTGGCGACCATGGACACCAAGGGCGCTGAGGCGGCGTTTGCAGCGTCCTGCATGGAGAGAGAGGGAGTCTCCGTACAGATCATGGATGCCGGAATCCGCGGTGAGTGCGCTTATCCTGTACTGGTCACTCGAGAGGAGGTGGCCCGGGCGGCGGGGACCTCCATCGAGGCCGTACGTTCCATCGGGCATGAAGGCGAGGCCCTCGGCGCCATGATTCAGGGCGCCTTGTCAATAGCCGGGAGCCTATACCAGGATGGCAGAGTTAAAGGCGTGTTCAGTATCGGCGGATCAATGGGAACAACACTGGGCACGGCTGTCATGCGGGCCTTTCCCGTGGGGCTCCCAAAGGTCATGGTCACGACCATGGCCTCCCGCGATACCCGGGCCTTTGTGGGGATCCGCGACATCATGATGCTTCATTCAGTCTGCGATCTCTCCGGGCTCAACCGGATAACGCGGGCCGTACTTCAAAACGGGGCGCATGCCATGGCCGGAATGGTCCGCTGCGGCGGACAGCCCGAGCATGACGAAGACCTTAGGCCCCTGGCCGTGGTGTCCACCCTCGGAACTACTGAGGCCTGCACTGGAGAGTTGAGGAAAGGGCTGGAGGAGCGTGGATACGAGGTCGTTGTGTTTCATACAGTGGGGGCGGGTGGTGAGGCCATGGAAGAGCTAATTCTTGAGCACGATGTCACGGCTGTTGTGGATCTTTCACTCCACGAGTTGCTTGATCATCGTTTCGGCGGGGACTATGACGCCGGCCCGGAACGCGGCAGGGCCGCCCTTATAAAGGGCGTGCCGACGGTCCTGGTTCCCGGGAATGTGGATTTTCTGGTTTACGGTGCATTGGACAGGGCGAAAAAGCGGTTTCCCGGGCGAAAGACGCATGTTCACAACGCTGCGATCACAACCATACGTGCAGCCGACGAGGAGATCGAAGAGGTTGGCCGGGTTGTGGGCGGTGCCTGCTCAGAAGCTTCAGGCCCCTTGGAAATAGTGGTTCCGGTGTTAGGGCTCTCCGCGTTCGATCACCCTCAGGGCCCTCTATACAGCCCGAACGGACCCGGGGCGTTCCTGAAAGGGCTCAAGGAGACACTCGGTTCATCCTGCCCTGTCAGGGAAGTCTCAGCGCACATTAACGACAAGGGTTTTGCGTCTGCGGTGCTGGAGGCCTTTGACCGGGTTGTAACGGCCATGTGAGGTAGCGCCCATCCAGAGTCGCCCTTGAGGCACCTTTTTTGTGTTGACGATTTTGCAAAGACCCTTTTCTAAAACCGGGGAGTTCAGGACGCCAAAAAAGAGAAGCTGAGATCCAAGGTCGTATCTCAAAGGACCTGATGTGTTGTTGAGGTTTGGTTTACCGGCTATCGGCCCAAGGCGGGCCGCCGGTATCATCAATTCCTACTGAACGCTCTCAAGGGCCTTAACGGTGAAATCCACGATCTCCTGTCCGTCGAACCCTTTCCCGTCCATCTTCTCAGCGTAGTCATCAAGAATGCGCGCGACTGCGTTTTTCCAGCGCAGGGCCTCTTTATCGTCGATTCTGATCATCTCGTTTCCCTGGTTGAGGAAGTATCTGATCCCCTCCATGTCGCTCACATCCCAGGCGTCCCCGTGCTTGACCAGCCACTCCTCGTTGATATCACGAATGATCTGCTGGATGTCCTTGGGCAGTGCGTTCCACTTGTCCTTGTTCATGACGACAAAGAACGCGGTGGTGTAGCCTGCAGAAAACGCGCAAGTGGCATAGTCGGTTACCTCGCCCAGACGCCAGCCCTTGTTGGCCTCAAGCGGATGAACAGAGCCGTTTACCACACCCTTCTGGAGGTTCTGATAGGTCTCGGGCATCGGGCTTGCAACCGGCACTCCGCCAAGTGCCTCAGCCACCAGAGAGCTGAGGCCGGTAGCACGGATCTTGAGGCCCTTCATGTCCTCCAGCTTTCGTACGGCCTTGCCCTTGGTGTGCAGCAGGCCGGGTCCGTGGGCGTGGAGATACATAACTTCGGTGTCGGCCAATTCCTTAGGTTCGAAGTGGCGGTGTACCTTGTTGACAACCGTGGTGGCGGCTTTTCCGCTCTGGTAGCCGAGAGGAAGGTCAACGACCTCCATAACAGGGAACCGGCCCGGTGTGTAGGCAAGGCAAGATAAAGCTATATCCGACATTCCGCTGATTACGCCGTCATAGGCCTGGGCGGCTTTGGTCAGTGTCTGCCCCGGATAATATTCCACCTTGACTCTGCCGCCGGTTCGCTCTTCCACTTCCTTGCACCAGGAGTCGGCCAGAATGCTTTGAACGTGCGTGGGCGGGAAGAAGTTGCTGTAAGTCAACCTGATTTCACCGGCGGCTGCAGTCGCGGAATAGATGGGGACAAGAAAGAATCCTGCAAAAAACATGGCCAGGAAAGGAATCCGTGGTTTCATCCCCTTCACCTCCTTAGTTAGACATAATGGCTGTCCCTAGAAAACAGGTGACCTGCCCCTTGCAAACGTGGGTTATGCTGGTAGTCAACAACAACCACACAGAGCCACAACCAAGGAGGCAGGTCATGAGAGATGATACCATTTTTGTCGGTCTTGATGTTCATAAAAATTCTATCGATCTCTACCGTTCTTTGACAAACAAGGGTTTCGACTGCATCGTGGCAGCCCTATCAAAGATTTCCCACCGGTGATCACGGTGGGGGGCGTCCAATTGGGGACCATGATCGCATTTACCGTACTTACCGAGACCGTGTTCCAGTGGCAGGGCATGGGCTTTATATTTCTTGAGGCGGTGGAGCGGGGGGATACCTCGCTCCTGGTGGCCTACCTGGTCTTCGTGGGTTTGGTCTTTGTGACCGTCAACACCGTGGTGGACATCATTTACGGCCTGGTCAACCCAAAGGTCAGGATAACGGGTAGGAAGTAGCATGGGGATGCGGTGGAATACCTTCAGGAGGTCTTTCTTCCTTTACAGCTTTCTCCGGGACCCCCTGGCGGTGGGAAGCCTGCTGGTTGTCGTGTTCCTGGTGTCCGCCGGCTTTCTCGCCCCGGTTATATCGCCCCATAATCCTTACGACACAACCACCATCGACATAATGGACGCAGAGATCGTGCCCGTGTGGATGGAGGGGGGGACTCCCGATTCCTCCTGGGAACCGACTCCCAGGGCCGCGACATGCTCTCCACCATGCTCTACGGCATGCGGGTTTCCGTGGTTATCGGTCTGGGTGCAGTGGCACTTCAGGCGCTGCTGGGGATCATGACAGGGCTGGTTTCCGGTTACGTCGGCGGCCGCCTGGACGCCTTTCTTATGCGTATCGCCGACGTTCAGCTCTCTTTTTCCACGTACATGGTGGCCATCTTCATCGGGGCCATTTTCAAGACAGTTTTCGGAATGGGGCTTTACGCCCAGGTGGCGGTTCCGTTTCTCATTATAGTGATAGGCCTTGCCGAGTGGCCCCAATACGCCCGTACGGTGAGGGCGTCGGTACTGACCGAGAAGAACATGGAGTATGTGGAGGCGGCCCGGGTGATAGGTCTTCCTTCAGGGCGCATCATGTGGCGGCACATACTGCCCAATACCCTCACCCCGGTACTGGTGCTGTCAACAGTACAGGTGGCGAACGCGATCATGAGCGAGGCGGCGCTCTCCTTCATCGGACTGGGCATGCCGGTGACCCGGCCTTCGCTGGGGTCCCTGATCAAGATAGGCTTCGAATACATCTTCAGCGGCTCCTGGTGGATAACGCTCTTCCCCGGCATTGTGCTTGTCCTCCTGATTCTGACCATCAATCTCCTGGGCGACTGGCTCCGGGATTACCTCAACCCCAAGCTCTATATACACTGAGGCCATGGAACCCCTTCTCCGAGTGGAAAACCTCACTGTCAAGTTCTCCCTACGTTCGGGGGAGATTACCGCCGTGGAAGAGGTGGACTTCACGCTGGGCAAAGGTGAGAGGCTGGGCCTCGTGGGCGAGTCGGGTGCGGGTAAGTCTGTGACCGGTTTCGCTTTGATAAATCTGATCAGCAAGCCGGGATACATTGCAAACGGCTCCGTAGTATTTCGAGGAAGGGACCTGGCCGGGCTCACTGGTGAACAGATGCGCCGGGTGAGGGGCGATGACATAAGCATGGTCTTTCAGGACCCCATGATGACTCTCAACCCGGTACTGACTATCGGCACTCAGATGGTCGAGACCCTGCAGGCCCACCGTAGAATCGGAAGGGATGCCGCCGAGGAAATGGCGGTGGAGTCCTTGCGCAAGGTGCATCTTCCCAGTCCTGAGCGGCGCCTCAGGCAGTACCCCCACGAGCTCTCAGGCGGAATGCGCCAGCGGGTGGTGATCGCGATCGCTCTGATCTCGTCGCCGAGCCTGATCACCCACGACCTGGCGGTGGTGAGCCAGGTAACCCAGCGAACAGCAGTGATGTATGCAGGCCGGATAGTGGAGATAGGGGATACGACACAGATCATCTCCAGGCCCGGACATCCTTTTTCTGGAATAGTTTATGGAACAGCCCTCATTGCTCAGCCTGAGGAACGTCTGCAAGCACTTCGATATATCCGGGGGCTTTCTGGAGCAGATTGTCTGGAAGGACGGCAGGCCTGCCCGGGAGCGGACTATTGTGCATGCGGTCAACAATGTGACCTTCGACATAAAGCAGGGAGAGACCTTGAGTGTGGTGGGGGAGTCCGGGTGCGGCAAGTCCACTCTTGCCCGAACGGTGATCGGCCTCTATCCGCCGGACAGCGGGGAGATTTGGTTCAAGGGAGAGAGGATCGACAATCTTTCCCCCAAGCGCATGCTGGATTACCGTACGAGGATGCAGATGGTGTTTCAGGACCCTTATGCATCTTTGAACCCGCGCATGCGCGTTCGGGAGATACTTGAGGAGCCGGTTCGGTTCCACCGCTACGTCCCTCCTCACCGGGTCAAGGATCGGGTGGCGGAGGTCGTGGAGCAGGTGGGCGTGGACCCTGCGTGGGCGGATCGCTATCCCCATGAGTTCTCCGGAGGACAGCGCCAGCGAATCAGCATAGCAAGGGCTCTGGTGCTGGACCCGGAGTTCATCATCGCGGACGAGCCCATATCGGCCCTCGACGTGTCCATACAGGCCCAGATTCTGAACCTGCTCATGGAGGCGCAGGAGAGTCGAGGCCTGACCTACATGTTTATAAGTCATGACCTGTCGGTGGTGGAGCATATCTCTACGCGGGTGGCGGTGATGTACCTGGGAACGGTGTGCGAGCTGGCCCCTGTGGACAGGTTGTTCGACCACCCCATGCATCCTTATACCAGGGCCCTGTTTTCGGCCATTCCCCGCTTGGGGGAGACCGAGAGCCGGCACATCAAGCTGCGCGGAGACGTACCCACGCCGATCCGGCTTCCCCCGGGCTGCGTGTTCCAGAGCCGCTGCCCGTGGTTGGAGGAGCGCTGCCGGAGGGAGCCGCCGGCGCTGATGGAGCAGGATTCAGGGACCCTGCTTGCCTGTCACGCGGTGGAGGAAGGGAGACTGCGGTAGCCGTCCTGCAGTCGGACAAGGTTGATTTCCGGGCGGGAGGATGGATGTTATGACGGCCCGGGACGCATTGAATGTCCCGGGCCGAATGAGATCGTGTGTGGTTTGG
>CAZEIA010000153.1:0-8808 GCA_964512335.1 uncultured Desulfobacterales bacterium | reverse complement strand
GCCTCGATGGATCCCTGCACATCGGCCTTGATAACGATGTTCAGTTCCTTTACCTCCCCCTCCTTGATCCGCTCGAACAGGTCGTCCAGACTTACTATTCCCCGCTTGTCTGCGCCTTCGGTTCGAATGAGACCATGACGGTGCTCCGCCACCTGTTTGGCTGTCTTTTCATCTTTGACCACTATGAAGTCATCACCGGCCATTGGGACACCGCTGATTCCGTAAATCTCCACCGGTACCGAGGGACCCGCCTCATCCATACGACGGCCTCGATGATTCACCATCGCTCGAATCCTTCCGTAGTTCCCTCCACATACGAAGAAGTCCCCTTGTTTCAGGGTTCCTGTCTTGATCAGTACGGTGGCCACGGAACCGCGGCTCTTGTCAAGCCTTGCCTCAATGATGGTCCCCTGCGCGTTTCTGTTCGGATTCGCCTTGAGTTCCAGGATCTCGGACTGAAGGGCGAGGAGTTCCATGAGGTCGCTCACTCCTTCGCCGGTCTTAGCGGACAGCTGGGCGTAAAGAGTGTCACCGCTCCATTCTTCCGGGACGAGGTCCAGTTCAGCGAGTTCACGCTTGACGCGGTCCGGATCGGCCTCAGGCTTGTCTATTTTGTTGATAGCCACAATAATCGGGATGTCGGCGGCCCGGGCGTGATTGATGGCCTCCTTGGTCTGGGGCATTACGCCGTCGTCCGCCGCCACCACAAGGACGATGATATCGGTTACCTTGGCGCCCCGCGCCCTCATGGCCGTAAAGGCCTCGTGTCCGGGCGTGTCGAGGAAGACCACGTCTCCAGTGGGAGTGTTGACGTAATATGCTCCAATGTGCTGTGTTATACCGCCCGATTCCCCTTCAATGATGTTGGAATGCCGGATATAATCCAGCAGGCTGGTCTTTCCGTGATCCACGTGGCCCATTATGGTAACCACGGGCGGACGCGGAAGCAGGTCGGTAGGTTCGTCCTCAATCTCTCGAAGGACGTCTTTCATTTCCAATATATTCAGCTCCAACTCGTAGCCGAAGTCATCAGCCACAAGCGACGCTGTCTCAAAATCAATGGACTGATTGATATTGGCGACAACTCCCTGGTCCATTACCGTCCGTATAACCTCGGCGGCCTTGACCCCCATGGCCTTGGCAAGCTCGCCCACCGTGACCTGTTCGGGAACCCTGATTCGTCGCTTGCTCGCCTTGGGAACTGTGATCTCGGTCTGTTTAAATCGCTTGCCGGTCTCCCTGCCCTTCTTGGCGCCCTTCTTGGTCTTACGGCCGGCAAATCTTCCGGCATAGAGGTCGTCCCGCTCGAACACCTCCAGCTTGCGGCTCTTAACGGCTTTCTTTTTTACCGCCTTTTTCTTTTCTTTCTTCCGTATTGGCTTTCCATCCTCATCGAGGGGCGGTGGTGGTGGAGGAATGACCTCCTGAGAAGCAGGAGGTTCGGGTTTGGCCTGCTCTTTCTTCACTGGGGCCTGAACTTCGTCTGCCTTTTGAACGACCTCCTTCAACGGCCCTTCTTCCGCCCGCTTGATAATCTTGGCAGGTTTCTCTGCGGCCTTCTTCTTTGCCTTTTTTGCCTTGGTCTTTCCTTTGGCCTTAACCTCGGAAACATCTTTTTTCTTGGCCTCCGACGGTTCCAGGTTGCCAAGAGAAGCCGCACGTTCCCCTGTATCCTCAACCACCTCTGAAGGTACTGTCGTCTGATCGGCCGCTTCCGCGCCGGCCGCTCCTTCTTCCATCGGTTCCACAGGTCCAGCCGCTGTTTCGGGTTTACCGGGGGCAGGCTCCGTTGTGACCTTTTCTCCGGGTATTTCTGCTTCCGCTGGTTCCCCGGGAGCTACGGGCGCTGCTTCCACGGCGTCAGAAGCCTCCTCTTCAGGCTGTACAGATTCCGGCGCAGGGGCCGGCTCTTTTTTGGACTCGACGCGAACGGTCTTTTTTCGCCTTCGAATCACGGTCGGCTTAACCCTTTTCTCTTCAATGACCTCGGACACCTTGCCTGTAGCAATATCGCGGGCCCTCGCCACTTCCGATTCATCCAGCGTACTCATGTAGTTTTTGATCGGCATTCCAGCGGCGATCAGCTTTTCGACGAGCACCTTACTCTCCAAATTCAGCTCCTTGGCCAACTCGTATACCCTGACTTTAGCCATCTACTCCCCCAAGACATCAATTCCGGTTTTCATCGGTTCGATTCGTTCGCCCGCTGTCTAAAGCGGCTCGCCTTTCTGCGCCTGAAATCCGGCGCAGGCTTTATCCACCGTTGCAGAGTTCGCGGGACAGCCGCACCGGGGCTTCCGTGTTGAACACCCGGGAAAGCCTTCTGTGCGTCTTGAGCTTTTTGCGGCATGTGGGCTGGTCGCATACATACGCTCCGCGACCTTCTAAAGCCATGCCGTAATCCTCTCGAATCTCCCCCGTTTCGCTCAAGACCAGCCTCAGCAATTCCTGTTTGGAGCGCCTGATTCCGCAGGCGATGCAGGTCCTGAGCGGAATATGCCCTTTAGTTCTCGTCATCATCCTCTATGCCGGGATCATCGGCGTTTTCCGGACTCATTTCTGCGCCTTCGCCTCTATCGGAATCAGCAGAGGGCGGTTCCTCTTCAACCACGGAGGCCTCTTTCAATCCGCCTTCAGCTTTCCCTTCTTCGGCATTCCCTGAAGACTCCTCACCCATGGCCTCATCCGAAACAACATCGCTTTCACCATCTTCGGAAGCCTGCTCCTTTTCCTCACCCTCTTCCTCTTCCTTTCGCTGGATGTAGTCGGAAGCGCTATGAAGGAGTCTGGAGGCCTTTTCCCCTCCAATTCCACGAACAGTCATCAACTCCTCTTCCGTTGAGGCCGCTACATCTTCAGCGGACCGGAAACCTGACTGATAAAGGCTCGTGGCCGTAGCCTCCCCTACCTCGTCCAGCTCCAGTAGGGACGCGTAGGCATCCCGCAGGTTCTGACTGTATGCGGTTTCGCTTACTACATCGAGATGCCAGCCGGAAATCTTGGATGCAAGACGCACGTTCTGGCCTCGCCTTCCAATGGCAAGCGAGAGCTGATCATCCGGCACTACTACCTCCATTGAACGATTTGATTCGTCCACCACTACGCGAACTATTTCAGCAGGCGCAAGCGCATTCACAATAAACTTCGCCGGGTCCGGATCCCATGTTACGATGTCGATCTTTTCTCCGCGAAGTTCCTGCACAACTGCCTGAACCCTGGATCCTTTCATGCCCACACAGGCACCCACCGGATCGATGTCCGAATCCTTCGACGCCACCGCGATCTTGGATCGGCTGCCTGGTTCACGGGCTACCTGTACGATGGTCACGATTCCTTCGGCTATTTCCGGCACCTCATTTTCGAAAAGGGCCGAAAGAAAGTTGGGGTGAGTCCTCGAAAGGATGATCTGGGGTCCCCTGCTATACTGTTTCACATCCATTATATAAGCCCGGATCCGATCCCCCTGGCGATAGGTCTCACGCGGAATCTGCTCCTTTGTCGGGAGCTCCGCCTCCGCCCTTCCCAAGTTGGCTATTATCGACCCCTTATCAAACCGCTGAACAATGCCATGGATGATTTCTCCTTTGCGGTCCTTGAAGTCATCGTAGACAATGTTCCTCTCCGCTTCCCTCAGCCTCTGCATGATCACCTGCTTGGCTGACTGGGCCGCGATACGCCCGAAGCGATCCGTGTCCATCTTGACACCGACGGCGTCACCGAGTTCGAACTCGGGATCGAGCTTTTTCGCCTCCTGAATGGATATCTGGAGGTCCTCGGCCTCGACCTCCTCAACCACCTCCTTGAACTCAAAAACCTCTATCTCTCCGAGCTCTTCGTTGAAGGTGACTTCGAGGTCATAGTTAGGCCCCATCTTCTTGCGGGCGGCGGCCTTGACCGCCTCCTCCAGGGTTTGAATCAGGATCTCCCGGTCCAGCCCTTTTTCCCGGCTCACCTGGTCGATGACTCTTAGCAAATCCGAAATCATGATTCCTTCTCTCCAGACATGGGGTTCTCAATGGCCGATAGAAAGCGGGGGCATTGGTGAGCGAAATCCAGCCTAAATTCCTTTCGGATCCCTTGGATCAGAAATCGTACACCAGATTCGCCTTCTCCACCTCCTCGATGGAAAAACACACCTCGGTTCCATCTACGAGCAGGGTGATCGTGTCACCTTCCACTCTATCCAGCACCCCTGCATAGTTTCGGCGGCCTTCCCTGGGGTGAATGGTTCGCAGCTTTACGTTTCTACCTGCCGCCTTTTGGAAGTCCTTCTTCTTTTTCAACAAGCGTTCAATGCCCGGTGAAGATACCTCGAGCACATATTCGTGATCTATAATATCCCGTACATCTATTACGTCCCCTATTTCGCCGCTGGCCTTGGCGCAGTCATCGATGGTTACGCCGCCTTCCCGGTCAATGAACAACCGGAGCACCCAACGGCCGTGTTTCGATACATACTCCACGTCAACCAGTTCGAAGCCCATGTCTTCCAGAACAGGAGCTATGAGATCCGAGACTTCCTGTACCGTCCCTCTGACATCAAGAGCCATATTCGTCCTTGTTCCAGGCACAGTATACGCCCGGGTCACGGATTGCCTGATTCCGCCGGAAATCTATTGAAGTCCGGCCCATCATGGTGCGGAGGTGTTGTGCAGGTCGGCTGCCGGATCGAGGGTTCGCCCACAAAAAAAGCGGGTGAAGGAACCCGCTTCCTCATAGCAGACGAACTGGTCACTGGCCGATACGGCCAGGTCCATCAGGAGATGGGCAATGACTACACCAGTCCGCAATTCGAAGTAAGGGGCGGATCATTGAGCCGACCGGAACCTCAAAAAGGGAATCAGGCCTTTCAATGGAAAGTGGAGCGGGCAACGGGGATCGAACCCGCGACCCCAAGCTTGGGAAGCTTGTGCTCTGCCAGCTGAGCTATGCCCGCCCTCGAACTCTCCCGCGCTCCCCTTGGGGAGCCGCAGAAGCAATTACATTCTGCGATTAAGAACGATTCATTATAAAGGTGAAACAGGTGAAGTCAAGCAGTTTTAGAATGCCGGTGAATAACTTGACATATACCTTTGAGAACCATACAATTTTTGTTTGATGTAATCAAATCCCTACAAGGAGAAGGAAATCCCCTTGCGAGACGACGCCGGTTCCGGTCTGCTGGATCTCATTAAATCCTTTCTTCGAAAGAAACCATCCCTTCTCAAGGGCTCTGACCTCACCGAAGAGATTCATGACCTCATGGACGAGGGCCAGGCCAAGGGTCTCATTACCGGTGAAGAGTCGGATATGGTCTATGGTGTCCTCGATCTCAAGGAAACCACGGCCCATTCCATCATGGTTCCTCGAACGGAGATTTCTTCAGTGGCCGTGGACGCAACCCTTGATGAAGTCATCCGGCTCGTTACGCAATGCGGCCACACCAGGATCCCTTTTTACAAAGGCACCGTAGATCTCATCGTCGGCATTCTTCACGCCAAGGACCTGCTCAAGCTCTGGGGACAGCCGCCACAAACTCCCATCCCCATGGACATCCTCCGCTCCCCTTACTTTGTCTCCGGGACAACCAGGGTCATGGACCTGCTCAGGAACCTTCAGGAAAAACAGACACACCTGGCCGTGGTGACCGACGAGTACGGCGGCACCGCCGGAATCATTACCATCGAAGACATTATCGAAGAAATCGTAGGTGAAATCATGGACGAACACGACAATGAGCAGTCCTTGATCAGTGCAGTCGATGAGAACTCGTTCATGGTGGACGCACGCCTGGAGATAGAAAAACTAGGGAAGCATCTTGGCGTCGAGCTTCCCGAGGGCGACTTTGAATCCGTCGGAGGTTTCATCATACACCTGGTGGGCAAAATACCCGAAAAAGGTGAGCAGATCACCTTTGGTCCCCTACATATAACAGTCCACTCGGCGGACGAAAGAAAGATATACAAGGTCAAGGTCAGCCGCCGTCCGCCATCCGATTCCGTCCACTCAGGTTCATAAGACAACGTGATCGCGCGTCCGCCTGCCCATGCAGTTTCAGGACAGCCCGAACGCCGTGTACCGGGAGCATGAAGACAAGCAAAAAAACTCCTCGAGTTAATATACTGGCATCCATCCTGTCGGGCCTCATGCTCACAGCTTCGTTTCCGCCGGCTGCAACCGATTGGCTCGTCTGGTTCTCGCTGGTCCCCCTTCTGGCGGCCATGCAGGGCCATTCGCCGAAAAGGTGCTTTCAACTCGGGTTCATCGCCGGAACTGCCCATTTCCTCTCGCTCATGTACTGGATCATCGTGGTCCTTGGGAAATACGGCGGTCTGAATCTATTCTTGAGCCTGATCATCCTCGTAGCTCTCTGTTTGTACCTTGCTTTGTATACAGGCCTATTCGGGATCCTTTTCTCCGTGTTTTACGATACACGATTCGGGCTTCTTCTAACAGCCGGTGCCTGGGTCTGCCTGGAATATCTTCGCGGCAGGCTTTTCACCGGGCTTCCCTGGTGCTTCATCGGCCATTCACAGTCGGCCCGACTTCACCTGATTCAGATCTGCGATCTCGTGGGGGTTTACGGATTGAGCTGGGTGGTGGCGGCGGTAAACATCATTGTCTTCAAAATCATTTTTGATCGCCGTACCGCAATGAGAACGGCCGTTATCGCTCAGACAGCCTTTGTCACGGCGCTCCTCCTCCTTACGCTATTCTACGGCGAACTCAAATTGAGCGCCCCCCCCGCCGTCACACTCTCCCCGATCCGAACCGCCGTCATCCAAGGCAACATCGACCAGTCGGAAAAATGGATCCCCGAATTTCAGGAAAAAACCGTTGCCGCTTATGAGCGGCTTAGCCTGCAGGCCGCCCGTACGGAACCCGACCTCATCGTATGGCCGGAAACCGCCGTTCCCCTGTTCTTTCAGGACCCCTCCCCTCTTTCCGCCCGCATAATCAACATCCCTGATCAAACAGGGGCGGATCTCCTTTTCGGAAGTCCAGCCTATGTCGATTCAGGCCATGAGGTCCGTTACACCAACCGGGCCTATCTTCTTTCATCGAAGGATCGTGCCGTCCTTGCTTACGACAAGACCCACCTGGTACCTTTCGGGGAATACGTCCCTCTTCAACGTTTTCTGCCCTTTGTGAGCCGGCTTGTTCCGGCTGCAGGGGATTTTGTTCCCGGCGAAAAAATCGCCCCGCTCCCGGCCGGGGCTTACACCGCGGGAGTGCTGATCTGTTATGAGGCCATCTTTCCCCACTTGGCCCGCCGCCAAGTCAATGGAGGTGCCGACATCCTGGTAAACCTCACTAACGATGCGTGGTTCGGGCGTACGAGCGCACCCTTTCAGCACCTTTCCATGAGCGTGTTCCGAGCCGTTGAGGCCCGACTCCCTCTGATCAGGGCGGCCAACACCGGCATCAGCGCCTTTGTCGACTCCAGGGGACGCATTGTACAGCAGGGAGATCTGTTCCGGGAGGCCGTCATGGTTTCGGACATAACTCCCTCTGGAGAAGGCCTTACATTCTACGTTCAATACGGATATCTTTTTCCCTTGTTTCTTTTAGCTCTTGTTTCTGGTATGCTGATTGATTCGGTGCGGAAAAGGTTGATCTGCCGTTAATCCGCCAGCTGCTGATCTGAGTGCCAAATGCATGCCTCGGGGCCCGGCGGTATCCTGACAAGCGGTAACTCCGCTTCCGGCAAACAGAATGTAAATTTTCCTTCGGCGGGACAGAGCTTTACCGCCGTATCAAGGAGGAGGACATGTACAACGAACTTATAAATCGTATCGAAGCCCTTGAAGAACTCATTGAGTCCATTCGAGGGTATCTTTGACCTTGACACCCGTGAAAAGGAACTGGAAGAAATCGAGGGCCTTATGGCCCAGGCGGAGTTCTGGAAAAAAGACCAGGAAGAGACATCCCGGGTGAGCCAGAAACGTGCATTACTGCTTGACACCCTTGAGCAATGGAAGGGCTTTCGCCGGCAAATAGATGACGCCCGCCTCCTCGCAGACATGGCCGAGGAAGAAGGAGACAACACAACTCTCAAGGAAGTGTCGCGCGACGTGTCACTGCTGGAAAAACAAGTCGCTGCCCTGGATCTGCAGAGCCTCTTGAGCGAACCGGACGACAAGCGCAACGCCATCCTGTCCATCAACGCCGGCGCCGGCGGCACGGAAGCCCAGGACTGGGCTGAAATGCTCCTCCGAATGTACCTGCGATGGTGTGAATCTAAAGGCTACGATGTTCGTATCCTGGATCACCAACCCGGAGACGAGGCCGGAATCAAGAGCGCCACCATGACTGTCTCCGGGCCCTATGCCTACGGGTATTTGAAATCAGAACACGGGATTCACCGCATGGTCCGGATCTCTCCTTTCGATGCCACCGGGCGAAGACACACGAGCTTCGCCTCGGTGTCGGTTGTGCCCGAGGTTGACACGGACATCATGGTGGAAATCAATGAAAACGACCTTCGCATAGACACCTTCCGGGCCAGCGGCCCCGGGGGGCAACACGTCAACAAGACCAGCTCGGCCATACGGATCACCCATCACCCCACGGGAATTGTGGTTCAGTGCCAGAATGAAAAGTCGCAGCACCGCAACCGGGAAATGGCCCTAAAGGTACTCAATGCACGGCTCTATGAACTCGAAAAAAGCCGCCGTGAAGAGAAAAAACAGGAAATGCACGATACTCAAAAGGAGATCGCCTGGGGCAGCCAGATCCGGTCTTATGTATTCAATCCTTACAGGATAGTGAAGGACCACCGGACAAACGTGGAGGTAGGCAACCTGGAAGGGGTGATGGGCGGAGATC
>CAZEIA010000152.1:0-8910 GCA_964512335.1 uncultured Desulfobacterales bacterium | reverse complement strand
CCGCCGGACGACGAATCCAGGGACCTGCTTTACAACCTGGGCCTGGAATTCGAACAGAAACGGATGATGAACAAGGCCCTGGCCGTGTACGAGCACATCAGGCGCGGAGGAGAATACCGCGACCTGGGCGACCGCATCCCCCGACTCCGTGAATCGGACAACTCCTCCACCCTGGGCAGCCATGTGGCCGCAGGAAATATTCTCAAGGACGCGGGAAGCGAGACCCGCTCAAAAGTCGGGCGATTCGAGATACTCGGAGAACTCGGCAGGGGTGCGATGGGCCTGGTGTACAAGGCCCAGGACCCTAAAATCAACCGGCTCCTGGCAATCAAGACCATCCGGTTTTCCGACGAGTTCGAAGAGGACGTAATCCAGGAGATCAAAGACCGTTTTTTTACTGAGGCGGAGATAGCCGGCCGGCTTTCCCACCCTTCAATCGTCACCATTTACGATGTCGGAGATGACGGGGATCTGACCTATATGGCCATGGAGTTGCTGGAAGGAAAAGACCTGGACAATTTCATCACAAAAGAGAACCTCCTTCCCCTTCCCAAGGCTCTGGATGTAGTCGCTCGAGTGGCGGATGCGCTCGCCTTCGCCCACAAGGCGAACGTAATTCACCGCGACATCAAGCCGGCCAATATTATGCTCCTCGCGGGCGGAGGGGTGAAGGTTACGGACTTCGGGATCGCCAAGGCCATATCTTCGTCCAGGACACGAACCGGGGTTATACTAGGAACACCCAACTATATGTCTCCGGAACAGATTATGGGTCAGAAAATCGATCACCGGTCGGATATCTTCTCCCTCGGCGTGCTGTTCTTTCAGCTGTTAGCCGGCCGACTGCCCTTTCAGGGAGAGAACCTGAGCAATCTCCTTTACCAGATAACTCAGGTCCGGCACCCTTCGATCCGCGAAATAAACCCCAAGGCACCAAAGGCCTGCGAACAGATCATCGACAAGGCCCTTGCCAAGGACCCGGCCGAGAGGTTTCAATCGGCATCGGAAATGGCCAAACTGCTTGGGCTCCTGGGAGCTAAAATCGAACAACTGCTCAGGCGGAAGTCTCAGCGACAACCTTAACCGAAGGCATGGATAAAACAGGCGGCCTTAGCAAAGGGAGACGCTTTGGATATTCGAGCATCAGGACTGACCGATGTGGGATTAAAGAGGGAGGGCAATGAAGATGCCTTTTCCACGGACGACACCAACGGCCTGTACATCGTGGCGGACGGGATGGGGGGGCATTTGGCCGGGGAGGTCGCCAGTAGAATCGCGGTAGAGATGATTAACACAAGCTTCCAGCAATGGATCAAGAACGAAACCCCCATAGACGAGCTCTATGGAACGCCTGACTCCTCTCTAACCCTTACTGGGAACTATCTTTCCAGCAGCATTCGTCTCGCCAATCGAGTGGTTTTCGAGATGGCCGCTGAATATGATCAGTACCACGGCATGGGGACCACCGTGGCCTGCATACATGTCTCAGCCGCACTCATCGTGTCGGCCAATGCCGGGGACAGCCGCATTTACATGGTTCGAGACGGTAAGCTCGAGCGACTTTCCAGAGACCACACCATCGTGTCCGAACAACTGGAAATGGGCATGATGACGGTCGAGGAGGCTGAAACGTCCCCCCTTAAGCATGTCCTGACCCGAAATCTGGGATCATCCGAAGACGTGGAGGTGGACGTCTACGAGATCGAACCCTTGAATAACGACCGCTTCGTTCTCTGCTCAGACGGCCTGACCGACCTTGTGTTGGACCAGGAAATACTTGATATGACAATGGATGCAACCGATCCCGAGGGCCTCTGCCGGGACTTTGTGGATACGGCCCTGCGGCGGGGCGGGCACGACAACACGACCGTAATATCAGTGTTCGTCACAGGGATTGCGAGGCCGAAAGAGCCGCCGCTGAAAAAGATAGGCCTCCTGTTCGCCGACCTTATTATTAACGCACAAAAAATGATAAAAAAAATCAAACCCTGAACAATTTCATATTGATATTGCAGCGTGTATTAAACTAAAATTGACTTCAACAAAGAATTCGGGGGAAGCCATGGCCAGATTGATACTGACGTTCAACAAGCAGGTGATCAAGGAAATCCCGGCGCTGAAGGAAAGCATCACCATCGGTCGCAACGAGGATAACACAGTCGTGATCGACAACCTAGCCGTTTCCGGGTATCACGCCAGGATCGATAAGGCCGGACCAGACTTTGTCCTTACCGACCTCCAAAGCACCAACGGCACATTCGTCAACAAAGAAAAGATCGTTTCACACAAACTTCAACACGGCGACAAAGTCATCATCGGAAAACACGTCCTCCTTTTCGTCACATCCGCCAAGGGCGATACCGAGGCCCAGGATGAGAAGAAAATGGACATGGACAAGACGATGATGCTGGACACTGCAAAGCAGAGGGAACTCCTCTCCAAACAGAAAACCGCGGCCTCAGATGCCAAGGCCGTTGAAAAAATAGGGGTGATAAGCTTCATCGACGGATCAGGCTTGGGGGATATAGAACTCTCAAAGAAGCTGACCAAAATAGGTAAGGCGGACACGTCGGAGATCAAGCTTTCCGGTATGCTCATGGGCGCTACGGCGGCCACGATCAGCCGCCGCCCCTCGGGCTACGCCATATCTTTTACAGGCGGCATGGCCAAACTGAAGGTAAACGGTGAAGTGGTGAAGGAAAGCGTTTTGTTGAAGGACTTCGACACAATTGAAATAGGGTCTTACAAATTCCAGTTTTACCAGAAGGACCTTGAACGTTAAGATTCAAGCACAGCAAGCCGTGCTACAAGCCGACTTACTCCCGCAGCGCTGAAAAGGCCTCCCCTTGGACTCGCTCACTCCTCATGGGTGGGCGGATTTTCTTGGCGTCTCTTCTTCCTGAACTCCGCCAGCCCGTCCTCGATCTCTTCCCTGGAAAATCGTTTTCCGCACTGAGTGCATTGATATACTTCGGCAGACACCCGATCATAGATGAGATCGTCGGAAAAGTTGACCCCGTGAAACCTGAGGCAAAAATTGTGAATCCGTGTGAATTCCCTTGACCTGCATTTGTCACACTCAAAATAATCGACATGCGACCCCATCACCTGCTCCTCCGGCCTGAACCGGGCATTACATTCGAAGTCCGGTATTCGTCCGGCATCGAAACGCCGACACCTTCGCTTCTACCCCGTTCGAAACAGATTTTCAACGGCTTTTTCAAGAGCCGTCCCCCCAGCCATACATTCACATCGCCTGCAAGGACAGCAGTCCTTTGCGGCGAAGGATCGATTCCAAAAGCCCCACCGTTCCGGTCATCATATTGTCACCGAACGGAGCACCCGAATGGATCTCGATGCCCGCCCCCCGGAGTATGCCCCGTTTGGGGCCCGTGGCCACGATCAGCTCCACGGCCTCGAACCCCACGGCCTTCCTGACATAAGCACCGTGCCCACCCTCGGCCAGGATCTTAGGATGGTTCAAGCGGCCTTCGGCGAGTTCCCTGAGTATGCCCTCCAGCCTTCCCAGTCTTACATCCCTTGTATGGTACTCAAAAAACCCGCATATCTCTCCTGCTTCCAGGGCCGCGCCCACAGTATGCGAAGTGGCCACATCAAGCACCAGCAGCCGGTGAAGCGAAGCTGCATCCGGGTCAAGGGAGGCACCGAGGACGGCGGCCATTCCCGAGTCCATGACAAAAACCTGTTCAGCAGGAAGCCTTCGTGCGGAAATCGCAATGGAGCGAAGACGATTGAACTCGTCCGGCACCTGACTACCCTCGAAAAGCAGGCTCTCCGGGTAAGGCTCCCGATCCAGTGAAGCCTGAAACAAGGAATGCCTGAAATCCAGGTGGGACACGCCTCGAGGAGGCACACCATGATCCTGGGCGCAGACACCGACCACGTCAAACACAAACGGAACGCCCAAACCTTCGAGGATGAGCCTAACCCGGTCAATGTCGAGGTCCTCCGTGACCAGGTGGGCATAGCGGTTGCTTTTACGGAGATTTTCGGCCTCGTCATCGGGCACGACGTGAATACCGGAGGAACGAATCTTCTCCTGATCGTGGTGGATTGTTGCAGCCGAAGATTCGGACATGACCACACGCCCATGCCGGGCTTTCCCCTTGAGAACCCCGGACAATGCACCGCCGCCCATCTCGCACCCCGTCACCAGGATGTCTCCTGTCAGGGCGGCGGCCCGCTCGGCCACCGTGAGCACAGGGGACCGGCATACCGCCTTGAAATGCAGTCCCGTTTCAGCGTGGTACCAGAGAAGGTCCAGCGTGCCGGCGCCGATGTCCAGGAGAAGATATCGCGTCACGAATGCCTCCTCCGGCATCTCCAGAAAACAAGAAATAACCGGTTTGCATTACGAAAAAAGGGGCCACCCGGATCCCGGCGGCCTTGACGCACCCAAGGAGGCCGGTTCCTCCACAGGATGCATTGTCTGGGAATGAAAACAAAAAATGGAGCCACCGTGCGGAGTCGAACCGCAGACATCCTCATTACGAGTGAGGTGCTCTACCAGCTGAGCTACGGTGGCCCTTAAAGGCCGTTTTATAACCGCCCGGCCGCTCCGTGTCCATACCTTTTTTGACCGGGCGGGACAGGATTGCCTTCTCTTCCAAAGGCAAAAAACCCTTGCCTTTGGCCAAGACGCGAAGACGCCAGGAAAGCCTTTTAATTCCATTGTGTTTGCGAGCTCTGCGGGTTTGAGGGAAAATCCAGGTTATCACCCTCACGCTTTCATCCGGTAATCGATTCACCCTGTGTCCAAGCTGTGCCGGAAATCGCAGGACAAGGATTCAGATCTTGTCATTTTCGCCTTATTGGCGTATTTCCTGATTTGAACCCGGCTGACGGGTTGAGAGAAGAACGGAGAGCACCATGAAGAGAAGAGCGGCGGATTACATCGTGTTTCCACTGGATGTCCCAACCTCAAAAGAGGCCATGCGTTTTGTCCATCTCCTTCGTGACAACGTGGGTCTGTTCAAGGTGGGCCTGGAGCTCTTCATCAGCGCCGGCCCGGAGATTATCCGGGACATTCACGATACGGCGGGGCGAAAGGTCTTCCTTGACTTGAAGCTTCACGACATCCCGGCGACCATGAGACGCGCCTTGCTGGCGGTCGGGCGGCACGGCCCGCGCTTTGTCACGGTCCACTGCGACCAGGGGGAAGGAATTCTTCGAGGGGCGGTGGAGGAAAGCGGTAAAGACACTCGAATCCTGGCCGTCAGTGTTCTGACGAGCCTCGGTACGAACGACCTTGAAAGACTGGGTTTTTGCGAAGCCTATGTGAGAGATCCCACCGCCCTCGTCCTTGAAAAGGCACGAATCGCCCGGGAGGCCGGGTGCCACGGGCTTATCTGTTCCGGCAGGGAGGCGGCCGTGGTGAAAAAGGAACTGGGTAAGGATTTCATCGTCATGACTCCGGGTATCCGCCCCGAGTGGACCCTGGTGGAAGGAGACGACCAAAAGCGGGTAGTCACGCCGAGAGATGCCGTAGCCGCCGGGGCCGATTATCTGGTGGTAGGTCGGCCCATTCGTGACGCAAAGGAACCGGCTGAGGCGGCCCTTCGTCTGGCAGAAGAAATCTCAAGGACCCTTTGATCGCAGCCGGTCACGGTGAACAGCGGCCAGGGTAACCAGGGCCTTGGCCGCAAGCACGGCCTCTTCTTGCCTTTGGTCGAAGACCTCGGACTCCGCCACCAGGACGCGGGTCCCCCTCCGAATCACCTGGGAACGACACAAGAGGGTACTCCCCCAGGCCGGCCTGAGAAAATTGATCTTGAACTCGACGGTCAGGATCTGAAATTCTTCAGGCACAGTGGTAAAGGCTGCATAGCCCGCTGTGTGGTCCGCCATGGTCGCCATCACCCCGGCATGCACAAACCCGTCCTGCTGGCGGTGTTCTTCGCCGATCGTAACAACGGACTCGAAAAACCCGTCTCTGATCAACTCCGCGCGCATCCGGCAGTGGCTGATAAATCCGCGACTGTAGTCACGGGCCAGGAAATCAGCCCGCTCAGGAGGGATATCACCGTGCTTCTGGTCCATTTCCAAGCTCCGTATCAGTATTTTTCGGGAAAAGTGGAAAACAGAGTACAGGAAATTACCGGCTGATGGCAAGGCCGCTCAGCGGTGCACCGGATTCGCCGGCTCAAAAGCTCAGAAGCCTAACAGCCTCCGACCGAAGGCCACGGGATGTTCCTCAGTGTTCTGTTTGACAACCTCATAATCCGGTTGTATGAAATGCAGCAGAAAGGTACTGTACGTATGGAACCAAGGTGTTCTCCTCATTGACACGCAACACTATTATTCTCGACGGGGGACTCGTGACCAGGCGGCATCAATTCGGCATCGATAACCTGAGCAGCATTCTTGTATATGTCCTGGGACACAGGCCTGACGAATTCGGCCTGGTTCCCGATATTGACGGCTTCATCCCGATCAAGCGTCTGCTTCAAGCGTTACGCGAGGAGCCCGACTGGTCCCACGTGCGCGAGGGGATGCTGAGGGAAGTGCTTGTAAGCGAAAACCGTGTGCTCTTGGACTGTCAAGGCCCCCTGATCCGTGCCGGTGAAAGGCGGTTCAGGCTGGACCTGGAGAACCCGGTATCACCGCCTTCAGGCCTGGTCTTCTCGCCGGTAAGAAAGCGCGCCCACCCCCACGTCCTTGAGCACGGCCTGGAACCCCGGGCGGACGGGCCTCACATTCTCACCGCGGATCAAGACATGGCAATGCGCATCGGGCTTCGCACCGACCCCTCACCGGTGATCCTGGAAATTCACATTCCGGCCCACGGCGAAGGGGCCGTTCCCGTGTACGCATTCGGGGACTTGCTCCTTGCCCGGCGGATTCCCTCCGAAGACATTGTAGGACCTCCATTGGCCAAGGACCGCCGCAAAGAACTCGATAGAGCGGAAAAAGAAACCCCGAAAGAAGAAACCCGCCATTCCAAGGGCCGGGACATCCAGGCAGGGACCTTCTTTCTGGACCCTGACAGGGATCCGGACCCGGTCCGCAGGGCGGCAAGAGGCAGGAAACGGCGCACGTGGAAGGAAAACGCACGCAGGCAGAGGAGAGAGAAATGACCCACACAGGCCACTTTGCAGACATGGCCCCCTTCTTCTACCCGAAAAGCATCGTGGTGGTCGGTGTTTCCCCCGACAGGGCCAATCTGGGTAAAAACATCGTCCAAAACTGCCTGACATTCGGGTTTGCTGGAGAAATCCTATCCGTGGGTCTCAAGGGAGGAACCGCCTTCGGACAACGTATCCATCCCTCTATTGAATCAATTGATCGGCCGGTGGACCTGGCCGTCATTCTTACGCCCGCCCAGACCGTACCGGGAATCCTGGACGCCTGTGGGCGCAAGGGCATCCCCCGGGCGATTATTGAGTCAGGCGGGTTCTCCGAACTGGGAGAAGAAGGGGCCTCCATAGAAAAGGCCTGCACCGAGGCGGCCGAAGCTCACGGAATCAGGTTCATCGGGCCCAATGGAATCGGGTTGAGCAACATGGAAAACGGTCTCGTCCTTCCCTTCTGGCCGATGAGGGAGGATCTTAAGGCGGGTCCTGTGTCCGTGCTGGCTCAAAGCGGAGGAGTAGGGCTCAGCTATCTCGGCTTTCTTGCCGAAGAGAGCATAGGCGTCAACAAGTTCGTTTCCATGGGAAACAAGCTCGACGTGGATGAAAACGACTTGCTGGAATACCTGATTGAGGACGAGGGGACCAGCATTATTCTTCTGTATCTGGAGGGTTTCACCGACGGCAAACGGTTCGTGGACATCGCTTCCCGTTCCGAAAAACCCGTTCTGGTGCATAAATCCAATCGCTTCGAAGCCAGCTCCAGCATCGCACACTCGCACACCACCGCCCTGTTCACCAATGATACGCTTGTGAACGACGCCCTCGAGCAGGCCGGTTGCATCCGGGTCAACACCATGAACGAGGCTATGGATTACTTCAAGGGGCTGAGCATGCCGCCGCTTCGAGGAAACCGCATCGCCGTGGTCTCCAGATCCGGCGGGCATGCGGTCATAACGGCGGACGCCTGCGCTCACTACGGATTCGAACTGCCGGACTTCCCCCCGGAACTCCTGGAAAAGGTTGAGAGCCGGCTGCGGGCTCACGTAATCCGTTTGCAAAACCCCCTTGACCTGGGCGATCTATTTGATCTGGATTTCTACGAGCACATCGTAGAGGAAATGCTCAAAAGGGAAGACTTGGACGGCGTTCTTCTGGGACACGGCTACCGGAGGGGTTTTGAGCAGGATGCATCCCGGACTCTGGTCAAAAGGATATCGGAATTGGCATCCCGTTACGGAAAGCCCGTGGCGCTGACGATCTTCGCCGAGGCCATGGAAATCGATCATCTGAAAAGAAATCATGACATCCCTATATTCACGGCCCCGGAAAACGCCATGCGGGCCTTCGATCTCTCACGAAAGTGGTTTTCGCCTCGTCCCGCCCCTCCCGCCGGAGGCCGCACGCCGAAGCTGGAAGGAATAGACCGAAAAACCGTTCAGTCCATACTGGATCGAGGAGCCCCCCGCGGAGAGCTTCTCCTGAGCGAGGGGCTCGACCTTCTTCGCGCGGCAGGCTTTCCGGTGCCCTCGCACAGGCTGACGCGAACGCCCGGGGAGGCAGCCGAGGCCATGAATGCGCTCGGAGGCGATGTGGTCATGAAGCTCAACCGTCCTCACATCAGCCACAAAACCGACCGCGGAGCGGTTATCATGGGGCTTAAAGACGAAAAAGCCGTCCATAAGGGGTTTTCGGTCCTTCAGAAAGCCGGCGGCCGAAAAGACGTAGAGGTGCTGGTCCAGGAAACAGGCCGAGGGGACCTGGAGGTCATTATAGGCGGTAAGCGGGACGCCGTGTTCGGACCGGTGGTCATGTTCGG
>CAZEIA010000151.1:0-8942 GCA_964512335.1 uncultured Desulfobacterales bacterium | reverse complement strand
AGGTCTTCGAACGAACGGCCTGCAAGATCACACCGGACTGGGTGGAGATGCGCTTTTTTGCGGGGCTTCCCGCATCCGGCAGGAATGTCCTGGGTCGCCAGGCGCAGGTCCTGCTCTGCGATGCAATGCCGGACATAGTCCAAAAGGGTCTCCTGTGGCGAACTTATCCCGAAAAACCCGCATGGGCTTTTGTGGAGTGCGTGGAAAACCAGGAGTCCATCCGCGACCGGCTCAGCGGGCTGGGGCTCGCAGCCTTTGTGGGTGACGGGTCGATCCTCCCGCGGGAGGCCGGCAACAGCCAGCACCCCATGGCGCGTGACAAGGCGGTCTCATTCAGATCCCCTGAATCCCTTCGAGTTCGAATGGACCTGCCCAACCCGGTGACCCGGGACGGAGGCGCGCGCAGGGAGATCACGGGCATGGGCATACCCAAGGGCGTCACCCTGATCGTGGGCGGGGGGTTTCACGGGAAGTCCACACTCCTAAAGGCCATGGAACGCGGCGTGTACCCGCATGTTCCCGGCGACGGCCGCGAGTACGTAGTCACCTCCCGGGACGCAGTGAAGATAAGGGCGGAGGAAGGCCGGCGCGTTGAGCGGGTTGACATCAGCCCCTTCATCGACGGCCTGCCCGGAGGAACGGATACCCGGGCATTCTGTACCGACAACGCCAGCGGAAGCACCAGTCAGGCGGCCAACATCATAGAAGCCCTGGAAATGGGAGCTGACACGCTTCTGCTTGATGAAGACACATCAGCCACGAACTTCATGGTGCGGGACGCCCGCATGCAGGCCCTGGTGAGCAAGGAATCCGAACCCATTACACCCTTCATCGATCGTGTACGTGAGCTCTATGAGAGCTTGGGCGTTTCTACAATACTTGTTATGGGTGGGTGCGGGGATTACTTCGATGCGGCGGACCGGGTCATCATGATGAAGGATTTCGAGCCAATGGAGGTAACCACTGATGCAAGGCACGTGGCCGCAACCAACCCCACCGGCCGGATTCCGGAAGCCTTGCCTGTTACGGCCTGGCATTTCGAAAGAACCCCGGTGCAGGCCAGCTTCGATGCAGCCATGGGTAGGAAGCGGGTCAAAATCGACGCCAAAGCCCTGGACACGATCCTTTACGGACCGGACCGAATCGACGTGAGAAACGTGGACCAGATGGTGGACTTCAGCCAGACCCGGGCCGTGGGTACGTCGATCCATCTCGCCTCATCGCGTTTCATGGACGGAAAGGTACCACTCAGGGAAGCGCTGGAACGGCTCGAGCGCTACATCGACGAGAACGGCCTTGACCTGTTGAATCCCTTCCATCGCGGCGATAAGCACCCCGGCACGTTCGCCCGGCCCCGCCGTTACGAAATCGCAGCGGCCATCAATCGTCTCAGATCCGTAAAATTCCGTTAGTCCCCGGTTCCGGCCGGGCGATCCCCATTACAGATCGATTGTTTCTACTCCATATCGAACTCCTTTATCCCCATCCAGTAACCGGTGCGGCTGTAGTAGTCCAGTTCGATCTCCACCGCTGCGATGTGACGATCCTCTATCTCCAGAAATCCAGCGAACAAATCACGAGCCTCCCCGGGCATCTCGTTGACCATTCTCCGGTAGAAGTCGCTGGTCTCGAGCTCAACCTGCAAGGCGCGGCTCAGGATCTGTTTTTCATCCCCGTGCGAATTTTCCGGCAGGGTATCTGAAAACTTTTTTGCCTCCTCCTCAATAATCCTTCGCGGAGGGATGGCGCTCTTCAGCTTTTCAACCTCGAGCCTGCCGGTTTTTCGCCAGACTTCCAATCGATCCGTGAGGTAGTCCACGTGCTTCTGCTCGTCGTCACCCAGGGCCTCGAGGAGTTTCCGCCCCAAGGGGTCGGACACCGCTTCCGCACTCTCACGATAGACGTCCCTGATCTTTTCCTCGTAGCTTATAGCCGTAACAAGGGCTTCTTCCAGTTGCATGGGCTTTTCCTCCTTACTTGCATTTGGCGGCGCATTCAGCATTTATCACCCGGCCGGCGCCGGATCTGGCCTTCCTCCCAGGTAGTCAGGTCCCAGGGTCCCATGGACCACCGGGAGAGAGTTAACCGGGGGCGGGCGGAACCCGAAGACGCACTCCAGGAAGGCGGTGACGATCCGGTATGTCGCCCCCCAGAGTATATCGGTGTGCGATAATCCCTTGCGCACAAAACACGGCAGCTCTTTTACCTCGGGCGCGGCGGTCAGGGGGTTCGTATCACCCGTATCGAACCGCAGGCGATAGCGGGCATACAATTCCGGGGTAAGCAGGTGCCTCAAAGGAATGTATACGATTCGCTCCACCTCCCAGTTGGGAAAAAACCTGGTCTGCCGATGTATCCATCCCACCATCGGGTAGATGACCCTTCGGAACAGCACTAGCTCCTGGGCGGGAAGGGGCCCCAGCACGCGCACGCCGAACGGGTTCAACCGCATCTCCTCGAGCCCTTCGCGAAGCCCCGTGGCAAGCAGAAGCGAGAGCCTGCGGGCCTCCCTCTTTCGGTAGCGGTACCACTGCCGCCAGTAAGGCCAGCGCGAAAGGGGAAAGCCGGGCAGGCACAAAAGCCTTCCCAGGCAAGGGTCAAGCCTGGGTGACATGCTCCCGCCGGGGAAGCACAGATCTCCCGGCTGCTTCACATGGGTGGATCGCTTGTTCAGGACAACGCAAGGCTCGCCCTTTTTTCCGCCCTTCCCGCAGTGCTTTCCCAGGAGGAACAGGACCGACGAGGTGTCAGTGGACCTCGAGACACCGGAGGGAAAGACAGCCCCCCTCGGGCTCCACTCATTCAAAACCCGGGCCACATGGTCCGCCAGGGCCCTCTGGTCCCCGAGCATCCGGACCGCATCCATGTTCAACACGGCTTCCTCTTCACAACTCCATCCCCGAATGAAAATTCAAGGCTCTCAGGACCCCTCGGGCTATGGATCCGACAGTCTCCAAGCCGCCTGCCAAAGGCCGTCTTTCGTCCGCCGTCACTTTCGAAAGATCCACAGGATGAGGGATATCAATCCGCTCAGGAGAATCATGGTAGTGATGGGGAAGAAGAGCTTGAACCCCGGCCGGTCGATAATAATATCTCCGGGAAGCCTTCCAAAGGGAATCTTTCCCAGCCATGGCCAGAGCAGTCCCACAACGGCCAAGGCGACCCCGATAATTACAAGCGTCCTCTGCATGGTCTCTTTCCTTCAGTACCTCCTCTAAGTGAGCGCTCTATATTTATGTCTGTCTGAAAGCTTATCATGGCAGCCCCTGCTGAACAACTCACATCCCGCAGCCGGACCTGCCTCCC
Organism: uncultured Desulfobacterales bacterium; assembly: GCA_964512335.1. Taxonomy (GTDB): domain Bacteria; phylum Desulfobacterota; class DSM-4660; order Desulfatiglandales; family HGW-15; genus JAIPEI01. Next base: position 5,636 of record CAZEIA010000151.1, on the reverse strand, counting down.
GGGCACGCCGGCCCTTGAAGTTTTCCCGGGCGGGCATTATGGTGTCGGTCTCATGGGGCGCAACGCCCCAAAGGCCCTGGCTCCGGCCTCGGACCATCCTACTCCGTAGAGGCAGCACACATTGTCCGTTTCAAAACGCATAGCCGGCATCCGCTCCCGCCTTAATCACGCAATGATCGCCGATCAGTGGACGATCAAGAAAAGCCTTAATTCCGTTTCAGGAAAGGCCGGCGGCGGTAAGCGGCCGGGCGAGCTGGACAAAAGGCTTGATAAACTGGAGCGCCTCCTGGAGTCTTCGGTCAGGATGCGGGAAGCCCGGCTTCAAGGCCTTCCCGGGATCCATTATCCGGAGCATCTGCCTATTTTAACCAAGCGCGAGGAGATCGTCCGCGCCGTCCAGGATCATCCCGTGGTCATCATATCCGGGGACACAGGATCCGGCAAGAGCACCCAAATCCCAAAGATGTGTCTTGAGGCCGGCCGGGGAATCGGAGGGCGGATCGGGTGCACCCAGCCGAGGCGGATCGCAGCCGTCACGGTTGCCGAGCGGATTGCTGAAGAGATGGGGGAGACGGTCGGCGGCCTGGTGGGATACAAGGTCCGGTTCAACGACCGCACAGGCCCCGGCAACTACATCAAGATCCTCACCGACGGCATGCTCCTGGCAGAGACACAGCAGGACCGTTTCCTGAACGAATATGACACGATTATAATTGATGAGGCCCATGAACGCAGCCTGAACATCGACTTCCTCCTGGGGATTCTCCGGATCCTTATCACTCGGCGAAAGGACCTCCATGTGGTTATCACCTCCGCGACACTGGACACGGAGAAATTTGCTGCCGCGTTCGGGGATGCCCCGGTTATTGAGGTGAGCGGCCGGCTGTACCATGTTGAGGTGGAGTATGCCCCCGTAGACGCGGAACGCGAGGATGAAGGGGATGAGACTTACGTGGACCTCGCCGTTCAGGCCGTGGAGCGTATTGTCACAAGACGCCGTCGTGGAGATATCCTGATCTTCATGCCTACGGAACAGGACATCCGTGAGACCTGCGAGCGAATAGAGGCCCGCGGCTTTCCGGACACAACCGTGCTGCCCCTCTTTGCAAGGCTTCCGGCGGGCCGGCAGCGTTCCGTGTTCTCCCGTTTTAAAGGTCGGAAGGTGGTGGCGGCCACCAACGTTGCAGAAACGTCCCTTACAATCCCGGGGATCAGGTATGTCATCGACACCGGACTTGCCCGGATTCCCAAATACCACCCCTCCACCCGCACCACCAGCCTGGCCGTGGCCCCTGTCTCCAGGAGCAGCGCGGACCAGCGCAAGGGCCGATGCGGGAGAGTCAGGGACGGCGTGTGCATCCGCCTGTACTCTCAGGAGAGTTACGAGTCCCGTCCGGATTACACATTACCCGAGATACTTCGTTCCAACCTGGCTGAGGTCATCCTGCGCATGCTCTCTTTGAAACTGGGGGACATAGAGAGGTTCCCCTTTGTGGATCCGCCCAACCTTCGAAGCGTTAAAGACGGGTTCGACCTCCTGGCCGAGCTGGGCGCGGTAACCAGGGGAAAGGGCCGGCCCGCCCTCACCGCCCTGGGAAAACGTATGGCAACCCTGCCTCTTGACCCGCGCGTCTCCCGCATGATGCTCCAGGCCCGTGAGGAAGGGTGCTCCGGCGACGTGGCCGTAATCGCCGCGGCTCTGGGAATTCAAGACCCCAGAGAGCGTCCGGTCGAACGCGCCGGCGATGCAGACGCAGTTCACCGACCTTTCAATGACAAGGACAGCGACTTCCTCACCCTGCTCAACATATGGAACCGCTACCATCGGACCTGGGAGTCTCTCAAGACCCAGAACCGCATGCGCAAGTTCTGCAGGGAACAGTTCCTCTCCTTTGTGCGCATGCGGGAGTGGAGGGACATCCACCAGCAGATAACATCTATTCTCCAGGAGGAAGACCCGGCTCCTGCCCCCCCCACTGCACCCGACACTGAAAAGACCCGCTACGAACGAATCCACCGCTCAATACTAAGCGGCTTTCTCTCCAATATAGCCGTCCAGAAGGAAAAAAACATTTATCGGGCCACGAGGGGCAGGGAAGTGATGATCTTCCCTGGGTCCACGCTTTTCAATAAAGGCGTCTCATGGATAGTGGCCATGGAGATGGTCCGTACCTCGAGGCTGTTCGCCAGGACTGTTGCGCGCATCGACCCCGGGTGGCTGGAAGCCCTGGGCGGCGGCCTGTGCCGCTACAATCACCACCACCCCCACTGGGAGAAGTCCCGCGGCGAGGTACGCGCCACCGAACAGGTCACGCTTTTCGGGCTGCTCATTGTGCCAGGACGTTCCGTACCATACGCCCCCGTGGACCCGGAGGAGGCACACCGGGTCTTTGTGCGGTCGGCACTGGTGCAGGGAGAGGTGAAGCAGCGATTTCCATTTCTCACGCACAACCTCGTACTCGTGGAACGTTTCGCTTCCATCGAGGACCGCATCCGGAGGAGGGACATCCTGGTGAACGAGGAGGCTTTGGAGGCCTTTTACTCGGAGAGACTGCCCGGCGTCTGTGACATCCGCACCCTTAAGGCACGGATTAAGGAAGCCGGGGGGGACGACTTTCTCAAAATGACCGAGGACGATCTGATTCGCTACAGGCCCGAGGACGACCTGCTTTCTGCATATCCGGAAGGGCTTAAGGCCGGGGATCACGCGTTTCCCCTGACCTACCGGTTTTCTCCCGGCTCTGAAGAGGATGGTGTCACAGTGTCGATACCTTCCACCCTCACCTCCCGGCTCCCGAGGGAAAGGCTGGAGTGGCTGGTTCCCGGACTTTTCGAGGAAAAGGTCACCGCCCTCATCAAGGGGCTTCCCAAGCGATACCGAAAGCAGCTCGTCCCGGTCTCCGACACAGTAGGGGTGATAGCCTCGGAAATGGAGCGGACCGACGAATCCATGCTTACCGCCCTGGGCCGCTTCATCTACAGAAAATTCGGCGTGGACATACCTGCATCCGCCTGGCCCGAAAAGAGTCTGCCGGAACACCTGCGCATGCGGGTTTCCATTACCGACCACCAGGGGCTGGAACTCCTGGCCGGCCGCGATCCAGGCCTGCTCAGCCTGGAGGGGCGGATTGGGAGTACTGCATCATCCGACGCCTGGGAAAAGGCCCGGGCCCAATGGGAACGGGACGGCATCACCCAATGGGACTTTAATTCGCTTCCGAGGGAAGTCCCGGTCGAGGCCAATCTTGTTGCATTTCCGGCCCTGGAGCCGGAGGAGAACGGCGCGCACGTAAGGCTGTTTCAGAACCCGGATGAGGCCAGGAAGATACATCCCGAAGGTGTGGCACGACTGCTCTCCCTGCGGCTTTCCCGGGACCTCAAATTCGCATCCAAAGTCCTGCGGCTCCCCGATGACATATCGAAGGCAGCCCTGCTTTTCGGCGGGGCAAAGGCTGTGGAGAAAAAGCTCACCGAGACGCTCATCAGGCTTCTTTTCCGCAAGGATGTGCGTACCGCACAGGACTTCGAGGCGCTTGCGAAGGATACGTCTTACAGGTTGATCTCCGCTGCGAACGACCTCTTGGACAAGGTCATCGAAGTGCTTCAAAGCCATGCCCGCCTTCGCTCCACACTCCATAATTTAGAAACCTCCCGGGCGGACAGCCCCGGAATCGAATCCGTCTGTGAATCCATAAGGGCCAGGCTGGCGGACCTGGTACCCAAGAACTTTTTGGATCAGTGTTCTCTAAAACACTTGGCCCGAATGCCGAGGTACCTCAAGGCCTTGGAAATCAGGGCGGAACGGGGGTCGTTCGACCCCTTGAAGGACCGGAAAAAGGCTGAGGAAGTAGAGGTGTTTGAAAAAGAGCTGCGGCGTATCAGAGGGGCACTTGCCACCCATGCCACAGAGGAAAAGCAGGCGGCTGTTGAGGAGTTCGCCGTGTGGGTCGACGAGTACCGTGTCTCGGTCTTCGCCCCGGAGCTGTCCACCGCGGTCAAGGTGTCTTCAAAGAGGCTCAGGAAAAAGGTCGAGGAGATCAACCGCATGATCTAGAAATGCCGACTTGTCCAGTTGTGGACGGCTGAGGCGAGGCCTTTTTCATTAGCTCCCGTCCTATAATCATCCTCTGGGTCTGATTGGATCCCTCGAAAATCTGGGTCAACTTGGCATCCCGAAACATCCTTTCAACGGGATAGTCTCTGATGTAGCCATAGCTCCCCAGGATCTGAACCATGTCCGATGATGAGCTTGAGGGCCGACGAAGCACATACCTTAGCTATTTCCTCAACACTAAGGCACAGGGTATGGCAGGGGTTTATAGGCCAGCCGTCGTATTCCTCAGGCAGCATGATTTGAAACAGCCCCAGATCCCAGAACAATAACACCACATCCCAGTTGAATTGCCCCTTCCGGTCGGTCTAGGCCGCAAGGGGGGCGACTTCCTGCTCTGCCATCTTTTTTACATTTGCGATCAGTATTTTTTGTTCTTCAGTCAGCTCGATCATCTCTGAGTTACCTCCTTGCTCAGTTCCTTTGCCACAACCTTGACATCGCTTGCCATGGCCTTTACTTTGTCCTTGTCGAGTCTGAAAGAGGGGCCGGAAATGCCCAGGCAGCCCGCAATCTTGCCGTTGCCGTCAAACACAGGCGAGGCAATCCTGAAAACCCCCAACCGCATTTCCTGGTTGTCAAATGCATATCCCTTGGCCCTGATCTTCTCGAGCTCTCTCTTGAGCGCATCAAAATCCGTCACAGTGAACTCTGTAATGGAAGGAAGTCCTATGCGCTCGATCACGCTTTCCAGTTTTTCTTCCGCCATCTGTGCCAGGCATACCTTTCCGGGCGCCGTGGCATAAAAATACGGATAGGTGCTCCCGATCCTGGAATAGAGCCGAACCGCCTGATGGCTTTCCTCCTGATCCAGAAGCACCAGCTCATCTCTCACTCTCCCTGAGAACTCAGCGGTCTCTCCGGTAAGGTCCACCAGTTTTCTAAGATGATTTCTTGCTTCTGGACGGAAACCCATTCGGTCAAGGAGGATGTCTCCCATGTAAAGAAACTTGTAACCAAGGCGGTAAGTGTGCCTCTCAGGATCATAGATGACATATCCGTTGTCTCGAAGTACATGCAGCAATCTCCATAAAGAAGGGGCAGGTATTTTTGACTCCTGCTTAAGGGAAGAAAAAAGGGAGTTCCGCATCGGATCCCGCCAGGACCTCAAGGATTCTTAACCCCCTTGCCAATGCCGGCGCTCCACATTTTTTGTCATCCACTTGCCCACTCCTTTCAACGCACGCATTGAGCATACACTGTTTCATGCTATCGCTGGAGAGTCATTTATTTTCATATTTGAAATACATAATTTCATATATGGAAATAACTTCCTTTTTGCTCTGTCAAGCCTTTTTGGCTATGCTATAAGAGAATAGTGTGGGGAGAAGACAGGACATACCGGTGCACAATGGCCGTTCTAAAAACTTGAGATCTTGCGATGTTCCATTGTTGACTCGGCATGAGATCGTTGCCTGAGCCGATAAGGAGGCTGAATTGATTGAGGAAAAGATCTTTGACTATCGGGGGGACTGCTGAAAGGCCTTTCTGGACGTAAGTTTATGTCTCCGCATGCTGCCGCCTG
>CAZEIA010000150.1:0-8995 GCA_964512335.1 uncultured Desulfobacterales bacterium | reverse complement strand
GCAGTACCGCGGGTATCTTTTCTTGCGAAACCGCAACCCCATTGAGTTGCTCTTTAATTGGCCTGTTTGTTTTTTGTTATATGAAAACAGACATATAACTCCTTTGGGGAGGCCCATCCAGCCCTGGCACTAAACTTGCTGAGACTGGGCTTGCGCTCATGGGGTGCGCCCCCTTGACGGAAATCTGCGGGATCACATGGATGCGTGAACAAGCGAGTTTCACGCCTTCGTGATGATCCCTATCCATTGGAAAAGAAAGGGAAGCCATGAGTTTTCAGAAACGTTTGGCCTCAGGTGAGTTCGTGATCCTGGCGGAAATGGACACCCCAAAAGGGGTGGACATCTCGGAACTGATCACCCATGCTCGGCGAATCAAGGGCCGCGTAGATGCAGTCGTCATCCCCGACATGGCCGACGGGATGATGAGAATGAGTGCCCTCGGCGGCGGTGTTCTCATGCAACAGCAGGGAATGGAGGCGATCATTCATGTCTGCTGCCGCGACAGAAACCGTTTGGCTGTGCAGGCTGAACTCCTGTCCGCTCACGTTTTGGGCGTTCAAAATATCATGGTGGTCCGCGGTGAGGAAATGGCTTACGGGGACCACTTCGACGCCAAAACAGTAAACGACCTTGACGAACTGGAGTTGCTACAGGGAATAAAGTCGCTCCAGGACGGTGCGGACATGGCCGGTATCGAGCTCAAGGGCAGTCCAACCTTTACGGTCGGATGCACCATCGAACCTTACTCGGACGACAAGGCCCTGGATGAACAACTGGAGGCGGCCGCAAAAAAGGTGGATGCGGGCGCTCAATTTATCGTGTCTCCTCCGGTCTTCGATCTCGAGGTCTTCGCAGCGCTCGCAGACAAGGCCAAAGGGCTTAACGTGCCGATCATTCCCACGGTGTTTCTGTTGAAGTCGGTGGGCATCGCGCGTTACATGGCCACGACCCTTCCGGCCTATCGCATTTCCGAAGCCCTTATCCAGCGCATTCGCCAGGCCAATAACCGGGAGATGGAGTGTCTTCGAATCGCCGGTGAGACAGTCAGAGACTTGAAAGGGACCGCCCAGGGCGTACAGATCGTAACGCTGGGATGGGAGCATGAGCTTCCGCACATCCTTGACTATGCAGGCATGTGAAAACGGCCGCTCGAACCGGTAAATGAACTCGACCAGATTGGACGACAGGTAAGCAATGGAAGATCAAGAGCGTTTTCCGTGGAACAACAAAGTGCTGGTAATAGGCGGCGGCATGGGAGGCATCAAGACAGCCCTGGACCTGGCCGAGGCCAAGCGCGACGTCATTCTTATCGATAAAGCTCCGGCCATCGGCGGCCTCATGACTCAGCTGGACCGGACCTTTCCCACAAACAACTGTGACCTGTGCACCATTTCCCCGCATCTCTCGGAAAGCGGCCGTGAACTCCACATGGAGCTCCGGACTCTGACCCGAGTCACCGGGCTGGAAGGCGAGGCCGGTCATTTCAGGGTCACCCTGACCACGGAACCGAGATACATCGATACAGACCGGTGTACGGCCTGTGGTGAGTGTTTCAAGCAGTTTCCCGAATGCGTCAGGTTTTCTCCGGGACTGGATCACCGCGCCCCAACCTGCATGCGCTATCCCCAGGCCACGCCCTATGCCTATTCCATAGACATGAAGCAGTGCAAAGACGTGGACGCCCTGGTCAAGGTCTGCAGGGACGAAGCGATTCTTCCGGACGCTCGATCCGAGGAATTTGTCCTGGATGTGAGCTCCATCGTCCTGGCTACGGGTGCGGACCTGTTCGACCCGGGCGTTGTGGCCAACTGGGGCTACGGACGGTATCCCAACGTCGTGACCAGTCTGGAGTACGAGCGTATCCTGTCGGCCTCGGGGCCCACCCAGGGCCGGCTGATTCGTCCTTCGGATGAAAAGCCCCCCCAAAGGGTCGCCTGGATTCAATGCGCCGGCTCCCGCGGGATCAACCAGGGTGATGTCCCCTACTGCTCGAGCGCCTGCTGCATGTTCTCCCTGAAAGAGGCCGTGGTTACCAAGGAGCGTTTTCAGGACGACATCGAGGCCGTGGTCTTTTTCATGGACATGCGGACCTGCGGGAAAGACTACGAACTCTATTATGAGCGGGCGAAACGGGATTTCGACGTCCGGTTCGTGCGCTGCCGCCCTCACAGCATCGAACCGGTGGGCGACACCGGGGACCTTTCCATCACCTATGTGACCGATGACGGGAGAACGGAAAAGGCCGTATTCGACATGGCCGTCCTCGCCACCGGGTTCAGGCCGTCCCCTGAAATGGATGAACTGGCTGAAATCCTGGGGATCGAGCTCAACGAGCACCGCTTTGTGCAGAGCACGAGCTTTGATCCCGTTGCCACATCCAGGGAAGGCATTTACGTGGCCGGTGTGATCCAGAGCCCGAAAGACATTCCTGAGACCATGGTACAGGCGAGTGCAGCCGCCTGCCTGGCATCGGACTACCAGGGCATGTCGGAAAAACAGGTTGAGGCGGATGACGAATTCCCGGAGGAGGAACCGGATGCGCTTCCTCCCGAACGGGATGTGCGGGACGAGGAACCCCGAATCGGGGTCTTTGTGTGTGACTGCGGCTACAACATCGGCGGCCTCATCGACGTGACCAGGATCGCGGAGTACGCCAAGGGCCTTCCCGGGGTGGCAGCGGCCACAGTGGTCGGCCACGGATGCTCCCGCGAGTCACTGGATTACATTAAAGAGACCATTCAGGAACAGGGTCTCAACCGTGTGGTTATGGGGGCCTGCTCGCCCAGGACCCACGAGACGCTGTTTCAGGACACCGTGCGAAAGGCCGGTCTCAACAAGTACCTGGTGGAAATCGCCAACCTCAGGGACCAGGACACCTGGGTCCATGGAGACCTTCCTGAAAAAGCCCAGGAAAAGGCCGAGGACCTGATCCGGATGTCGGTGTCCGGCGCCGCGCTCTCGCGGCCGCTTACCGAGCACATCCTTCCCATGAACAAGGACATCCTTGTGGTGGGAGGCGGGGTGACAGGCATGAACGCCGCACTCAGGCTGGGCGAAAAGGGCTACAAGGTCCATCTGGTGGAACGATCCGAATCGCTGGGCGGCGTGGCCGGTGGCATCAGGAGGACCCTGGAAGGCGAAGATGTCCAGGCCTACATGCAGGGCCTCATCGAGCGGGTCAAGAATCACGACAATATCCAGGTGCTGCTCAACGCCGTCATCGTGGACCACTCCGGCATGCCCGGCATGTTCAAAACGGGCCTTCAGTTCGGGCCGAGGCTGGCCTACCGGCAGCTCACCCACGGGGCGACCATCATGGCCACCGGGGCCCCGCCGCGCCGGCCCAAGGCCTATCTCCTGGACGAGCACAAGGCTGTGCTGACCCAGCTGGACCTGGACGGAGTGATCGAGGATCGCGCGGATGATGTCCGTTCATGGAAAAACGTGGTCATGATCCAGTGTGTCGGCTCCCGCTGCGAAGACAATCCCAATTGCTCCCGCGTCTGCTGCCAGTCGGCCGTGAAGAACGCACTGCGGATTCTTGACGTGAACCCGGATGCCAGGGTGTTCGTAATCTACAGGGACATGAGGACCTACGGGTTCCAGGAAGACGCCTATCGCAGGGCCAGGGAGAGGGGCGTAGTGTTCGTACACTACGAACCGGACGACCAGCCCGAGGTGGAGGCAGCCGGTGATCGGGTGAAGGTCACCTTCACCGACCCGGTCCTGGGCCGGAAGATCCGCGTCGAGGCGGACTGCCTCGCCCTGAGCACCGGTTTTATGGCGGACGATGAAGCCACTGAAGACCTCGCCGCCATCTTTCACCTCAATCGAACGGTGGACGGGTATTTCCTGGAGGATCACATCAAGCTCAGGCCCGTGGACCTCTCCGCGCCCGGGTTTTTCGTTGCAGGTACGGCCCACTCCCCCAAGTCCATCAGCGAGAGCATCGCCCAGGCCCAGGCCGCAGCCGGAAGAGCCCAGACCCTTCTGGCCAAGGACGTAATCAACCTCGGCGCTTCGGTGGCGAAAGTGCAGGGAGAAAAGTGTGCGGCATGCCTGATCTGCGTGCGCATCTGCCCCTTTGATGTGCCTTTTATCAATGCAGACGGCTACTCGGAAATCGATCCTGCCAAGTGTCATGGATGCGGCCTGTGTGCGGCCGAGTGCCCGGCGGGCGCCATTCAGTTGATGCAGTACGAAGACGATCAGATCCTGGCCAAGGTGTACGGCCTGCTGGAAGGAATGTTCGCATGAAAGAGTTCGATCCTGTCATTGTCGCATTCTGTTGTCACTACTGTGCTTACACAGCGGCCGACATGGCCGGAACTATGCGGCTGTGTTATCCCCCGAATGTAAAAATTATTAAGGTCCCCTGCTCCGGCAAGGTCGGAGCCATTCACATCATGCGGGCCCTGGAAAAAGGAGCCGACGGCGTGATCGTGGCCGGATGCCTCGAAGGGGACTGCCATTTCAAGGACGGCAATGTCAAGGCGGCCAAAAGAGTCACGCATGTCAAAGCCATGCTGGACGAAATCGGAATCGAGCCGGACCGGGTGGAAATGGTCATGCTTTCCGCCGGCATGGGGGAACGGTTCGCCCTGATCGCCGGTGAGTTCACGGACAAGATCCGCAGCCTGGGACCCAACCCTGTCAAGGAAACCCTGGCCGGGCAGGCCCGTGCCGCCGTTGCTTCATAGTAACGACCAAGGAGACAAAAGGACATGATTACAGCTGAGCGCAAACCCCTTGAAGAAATCCTCGCGTACATCGAGCCCTACGACCGTATCATTCTTGTGGGCTGCAATGAGTGCGTGACCGTGTGTGCGGCCGGCGGGCGCAAGGAGGTGGCCCTGCTCTCCTCCGCGCTACAGATGGCCCGCATGAAGGAAGGAAGAACACTCGACCTTATCGAAATGACTCTGGAGAGGCAGTGTGATCCGGAGTATGTCGAGGAACTGGTGACGTCCATAGATCGGGCCGACGCGGTCCTGTCCATGGCCTGCGGGTGCGGAGTCCAGGAAGTGGCCAAACGCTTCAGGGAAAAACCTGTTTTCCCCGCGGTGAACACCAAGTTCATGGGCGCCTCTGAACGCCAGGGTGTCTGGGCTGAGCGCTGCCAGGGTTGCGGAGACTGCCTCCTCGGCTTGACAGGGGGGATCTGCCCCATCGCCCGATGCTCCAAACGGCTGCTCAACGGGCCCTGCGGCGGTTCCAGCAACGGAAAATGCGAAATCAGCCCGGACGTGGATTGTGCGTGGCAGTTGATCTGGGATCGGCTGAAGGCTCTTGGACTGGAAAGCCGCTACGAGGACATTACCCCTCCCAAGGATTGGCGAACAAGCCGGGACGGCGGTCCCCGAAGAATAATTAGAGAGGATCTGGCCTCATGAAAACCGAAAGCAAACTGGAAAAGATTCTGACATCCGGCAACCTGGCGGTCACCTCGGAGTGCGGCCCCCCCAGGGGCTCAGTGCCGGAAAAAGTTAAAGAGAAAGCTGAGATGCTCAGGGGAGTTGTAGACGGAATCAACGTAACGGACAACCAGACGGCCGTCGTCCGCATGAGCAGCCTTGCGGCCTGTATTCTGATCGCCCAGATGGGCCTGGACCCTATCCTGCAGATGGTGACCCGGGACCGTAACCGCCTCGCCATGCAGAGTGACATTCTCGGGGCTTATGCACACGGCATCAACACCATGCTCTGCCTGTCCGGGGACCACCCCCAGTTCGGGGACCACCCCACAGCCGCCAACGTGTACGACATGGATTCCATCCAGCTCATCCAGACGGTCCGAACCATGCGGGACGAAGGCAAGTTCCAAGGGGGAGACGATATCCTGAATCCCCCGAAGATGTTCATCGGCGCGGCCGCCAATCCTTTTGCCGACCCCTTCGAGCTGCGGGTGCCCCGACTGGCCAAGAAGGTTAAAGCGGGCGTGGACTTTATCCAGACCCAGTGCATATACAATCTGGACAAGTTCGAGAAGTGGATGGAAGGAGTCCGGGATCGGGGACTCCACGAGCAGGTCTACATTCTGGCGGGCATAACCCCGATGAAATCGGCGGGTATGGCCAAATACATGAAAAACCGCGTGCCCGGCATGGACGTCCCGGATGACGTAGTAAAACGTATGGCCGGTGTTCCCAAGGAAAAGCAGGCCGAGGAGGGAATCAAGGTCGCTGTGGAGAGCATGCAGCGCTTGAAGGAGGTCAAAGGCGTGAGCGGTTTTCACATCATGGCCATCGAGTGGGAGCAGAAGGTCCCTGAGATCGTGGAGCAGGCGGGGCTTCTCCCCAGGCCCGAGATGTGATACAATAATTTTGAAGGAGACAAAAAATGACGGACAAGCAGCTCATTCTCGTGGTGGACGACGATCCGGACCTGGTGGAAGCCGTTTCCATGAAACTGGAGAGCAAGGGGTTTCGGGTTGCCAAGGCCTATGACGGTGTTCAGGCGTGGGACAAGATCAAGGAGGAACGGCCGAAACTTCTGATACTCGATGTGATGATGCCGAACAAGAACGGGTATCAGTTGTGCGATGAAATCAAGAATGACCCCGACTACAAGGACATTACCGTAGTCCTTCTGACAGCCGTGGGGGAGGCCGTTACCACGACACGATACATGCACCGAGACGGAATCACCACCCTGGCGGATGATTTCATACCCAAGCCCATCGACTTGGACAAGCTGATGGACATCGTCGAGTCCTACACCTAGTAGCAGACGTCTCTGTCCTGCGGTATGCCGGTGGGCGGTCGCGGAAGGTGGATAAGATTCGTATCGAGGGAATCAAGTTAAGCGGGGAACTCGCCTTGGTGCAACTGGCGAACCACCCCCGCCCTCAGTATGCGCTGTCCCGGGCGTGCAGAATCTTGTCGTCGAATCACATCAACATGCCGTTCGTTTCCGCTATATGCGGCAGCGGCCGCTCCCAGGCCTCCTGCTGTGTGGAGGCGGAAGAGTACGCCCACGTAAGCGCCCTTCTTGACGAAGATCCGGACTTGTTCGGGTATGTTGACATTGTTCCCTCTGTCGGCCTCCTGTCGGTCTTCCCACATCAATTCAGCCTGCGGATTCTAGGGTTGTCCCTCCATGCGCTGGGGAAGACGGGGTTGACCATCCATGGGCTGACCTCATCTCTGGCTCCCCTCACCTTTATCCTGGATCACGCCGTTCTCGATGAGGCTGCAGCCGCGCTTCAGGTATTCCTCGAACTGCCGCCCGGCCAGAAACCGTTTCGCAGCCATTTTCAGGTCACCCAAAGCCCGGTCAGGCGCAAGGAGGAGCCCCCGGAAAATCGGTAGTGCGCCAGAAATGCGGACCGGCCGAATAAACGGCACTCGGAACACAGCGGAGGAAAGAGGTTGGAAACCATCGCCGTCTACTGGGAAGACAGGATCAAGACCTATGGGTTCAGTGAAGTCACCGGACTCGCCCTGGTCCAGTGGAAGGCCTCCCCTGAAGAGCTTCCAGCCTTGGGATCCGGCATACAGGACATGGGGGATTCCAATATTGATATGCTCCTGGTCCTGGGCCAGGGCCTTGCGAATCATCCCTTGGAGTTCGGCCTCCTTGTCGAGCAACAATGGGAGGATCAAACAATCCGGCGTCTAAGGGCTTTGGTGGGCGAAGCGGCGCCCGAAAACGTCACGAGCCTTTCCCCCGCCGGCCTGATCCATTTTTACGGCCCGCATTTCGGGGACCGATACGGCATCGCGGATGCGGCCCTTAGGACGCTTATGGACTGCGGCGTCCCCATTCTGGCGATCGGCTGCTCGGCCTCTTCCATCTACCTGGTCCTGTCAGAAGCCTGGATGGGTAAGGCCAAAGAGGCCCTGTTGGAGACCTTTCTGCGGCCCGAGCGCTGATGCCCGAAGGTCCCGTGGAGGCCCTAAAACAATACCGTCAGGAGAGCAATCAAAAATGAGGGAAAAGCGCGACAAGATCGCCGAGGAGAAAGACTGGAGGATGAGGGTCTTTGATTCACTCTCCTTCCCCACCCTTATCCTCAATCCCGACAAGACCATCATGAATGTCAACCAGGTCTTTATGGAGAAGTTCGGCCCTATTGAGGGCATCGTCGGCAAGAAGTGCTACGAGCTGTTTTACAAATCCGACGAGCCCTGCATTGTGCACCGATGCCCGCTAAACCAGGTGATAGAGGACGGCAAGCCACGGAGCCTCGTGATGAGATCGACGTTCGGGGGAGGCAGAGAGCGCTGGGAAGACCGCGTCTTTTCACCCATCCTGAACGAAAACGGGCAGGTCCTCTACATCATGGAGAGTATTCGGGATGTCACCAGGCTCAAGATCCTGGAAAAGGAACTCCGGGAGACCAAGGAGTTCTTCGAAGGCGTGCTCCAGAGTTCGCCCAGCGCGATCGTGGCGGCGAATCGGGCCGGGGAGATCTTGTTCATGAACTGGGCCGCGGAAGACCTGTTCGGTTATCGCGTGGACGAAGTTCTGGGTAAGATGAATGTTGAGCAGGTGTATACCCCGGGGAAGGCCCGTGAGATCATGCGGATGCTCCGGGATGAATCGGTCGGGGAAAAAGGGAAGATACCCCCCACCAAGGTCAATATCATCGATGCGTCCGGTGAATTGATTCCCGTCGAGATGACGGCGGCCATCATTTATGAAGGTAAGGAAGAGGTCGCCACCATGGGGATCTACAACGACCTCAGGGAGCGGCTTGCCGTTGAACGGAAGCTGAAGGAGACCCAGAACCGCTTGATGCATTCCGAGAAAATGGCTTCCCTGGGGCAGCTTGCAGCAGGCGTGGCCCACGAACTCAACAATCCCCTGACAGGCATACTTCTCTACCTCAACATGGTGCTCGAGCGGCTCGATCCGGAAAACGACTACCGGGAGGACCTGGAGTGCGTTCTGGAGGATGCCAACCGGTGCAAGAACATCATCAAGGACCTGCTGGCGTACAGCCGCCAGGCGGCGCCGGAGAAGGAAGTTTTTCAGGTCAACTCCCTTGTGG
>CAZEIA010000149.1:0-9126 GCA_964512335.1 uncultured Desulfobacterales bacterium | reverse complement strand
GTGTGGACCCTGAACGATGTATAGGCTGCGGCCGGTGTGAAGAGGCCTGTCCCGTTGAAGTGGAAGACGGTTTCAACGAGGGGATGGGCAAGCGCAAGGCCGTCCATCGCGAGGTACCTCACAACGTACCCTTCTCCTATGTAATCGATTTCGAGGCATGCACCAAGTGCGGCGAATGTGTGGAGGCATGCCCCACCGAGGCGATTTTCCTCGAAGAGAAAGATACACAGGCGGTTTACCAAGCGGGTGCAGTGATACTGGCCCCGGGATGCGGCCTCTATCACCCCGGACCGCCTGACGCCTACAATTACCAGAGCCTGCCCGACGTGATCACCAGCCTGGAGTTGGAGCGCCTCCTGAGCGGCTCCGGTCCCACCTCCGGCCGGCTCCTCAGGCCTTCCACAGGCGAACATGTCCGGAGCGTCGCATGGATTCAGTGCGTGGGTTCGCGGAACGCCAGACAAGGGCAGGATTTCTGCTCCTCCATATGCTGCATGTTCGCGCTCAAGGAGGCCCTTTTGGTTAAGGAGCGCTCACCCGAGACAGAAACCGCGATTTTTTACATGGACATGCGGGCCTATGGCAAGGAGGGATACCGATACCAGCTCCAAGCCGAGGCGGTCGGCGCCGAGCTGGTCCAGTGCCGCGTTCACACCGTGGAAGCCGGCCCTGACGGTCGGCTCTATATCAAGCTCTATCTGGAAACCGAAGGAGAGGTCAGGGAACGGGCCTTCGACCTGGTGGTGCTCTCCACCGGACAGGCTGGCACACCCGAGATGCGGAAGCTTGCCGAGGTCGCGGGAGTCGAGTTGAATCCGTGTGGCTTCGCTCCCGGGCCGGGCCTGAATACATCGGCGGCCGACCGTCCGGGCGTCTTCTGGTGCGGATCGGCCACAGGGCTCAAGGACATTACAGAAACGGTGCTCCAGGCCGAGGCGGCGGCCGCTGAGGCTGCCGCCTGTGCCGGGGGGGCCTTATCCGAACCCGGAATCCCGGAAACCGCATCTTTCAAGGCTCGGGATGTCTCCCGTGAAATCCCAAGTGTGGGGGTGCTCCTCTGCAGGTGCATGGGCGGTCAATCCCTGGACCTCCCCTGGGAGGAAATCCGAGATGATATCGCCGGACGGCTGGACGTCGCCCTGGTCGTGGAAGGAGACCTTCTCTGCCGACCCGACGGCTTCGATGAGGCCGTTAGAAAGCTTGAAGGGAAGGACCTGAACCGCCTGGTCATCGGGGCATGTGCACCCTATGTATACGACCGCAGTCTTCGGAAGCTAGGCCAAGGCCTGGGGCTTAGAGAGGATCTGGTGGAGGTTCTCGACCTTCGAGGGGCCGGCCTTGGGACCGGCGATTCCCGGCAAAAACGCCGGTTGGCCGGTTCCGCTATAGCAGCGGCTGTGCAAAACCAAAAGAACCGGGAGTTCCCGGAGATCGCCGTTGTTCCCGCTATTCGGAAAGTGGTGATTATAGGGGGGGGCCTGGCCGGGATGACAGCCGCTCTTACCGTTGCTGAAAGCGGCATTCAAGTCCATCTGCTGGAAAAGGACGACCGTCTGGGCGGTGAGACAAGAAAAAGGCGTTTCACCCTGAACGAAGGAGATCCTGTTTCTTTTCTTCAAGGCCTGCAGAATAGGGTCCGCGGGCACGAAGGAATACAAGTCCACACCGGTACAGAACTCACTGGGCTGAACGGTGAACCCGGTTGTTTCGCCGCCCGCATTCAAACCGGGGATAAGGAGGAATCGATTTCTTGCGGTGCCATTATCCTGGCCACCGGGTGCAGGGAGGCGGACACGGACGAGTACGGCCTGGATCGGAGCGATCGAATTCTCCGGCAGGGGGACCTTGAGGCCCGACTCGCGGCTGGCGAACTTCAGGCAGGGGCCCTCGGCAGGGTGATTATGATCCAGTGCGCGGGATCCCGTGATCCGAACGGACGTGCCTACTGCAGCCGGATCTGCTGCGCTTCAGCCCTCAAGAACGCGTCCAGAATCATGGAGATCAACCCGGACGCAAACATCTACATACTCTACAGGGATTTCATGAGTTACGGCTTTATGGAATCCCGTTACCGGGAGTTGCGTGAGACGGGCGTCCAGTTCATCACTTACCGGCCCGGTAGGAAGCCCGAAGTTGAGGCGGAAGGGGACAAGGTGCTTGTCCGTTTTCACGAACCGGTACTGGGAAGGCCCGTGGAGGTCCACCCCGACCTGCTCGTCCTGAGCACCGGCATGGAGCCTTCCGACAATAGTTCCCTGGCCGAGATTATCGGCGTCCGGCTTAACGAAGACGGGTTCTTTCAGGAAATGGACCCTAAGTGGCGTCCTGTGGACCTCGAGCGGCCGGGCGTCTTCGCCTGCGGGACAGCCCACTCCCCAAGAAACATGGAAGAGACCGTGATCCAGGCCCGTGCGGCGGCCATGAGAGCCCTAATTCTTCTGGGCCGTACGGCCCTGCCCTCTTCACGGACAGTTTCGGGGGTAAAACAGGCCCTGTGCTCGTTGTGTGAGACATGTATTGCCGTCTGCCCCTTCAAGGCCCGCTTCCGCGAAAAGGATCGAATACGCATTATCCCCTCAGCATGCCAGGGATGCGGGCTTTGCGCGGCCGCCTGCCCCAACGGCGCGGCATGGCTTCCCATGTTCACCGACCGGCAGGCCATGGGAATGATCGAGGGTCTGATGGATTAGTGCCGGTGTCGGTGGTCTGTGTCTGTCAGGGTAAAGTGTGAAGGTGTAGGTGTAGGTTAAAGCTGGAACAATCGTGGTTTTAATTTATGGCGGCGTCGCAAAAAGTCCGAAAACGACCTGCTTCGTCACCCCGCTGAAAAACGGGAGCCGGTTGGATCAGTAACTTCTGGATTCCGGCCTTCGCCGGAATGACGCCCGAGAGGCTTTTTGCGAAGCCATCATTCATGGCTTAGACAGCTTTATTGTCTCTTCGTGTTCTTCGTGGTGAGCATGAAGGGTTTAGAGAGAAGGAGACGGTATTCGTGGAAACAATTCAGTTGGACAGCCTTGATTCAGGCTTTAAGCGGGATCTCGCCCGCCTGCCGGAGGCCGGGAATCTCATGGCCTGCTTCACCTGCCTGACCTGTGTCGCAAGTTGCCCGGTGGCCCAGGTTGAAAGCCGCTTCAACCCCATACGCATCATCCGTATGGCCCTTCTGGGCCTCAGGGAAGAAGTGCTTACATGCAAAGAGCTTTGGCTCTGCTCAAGCTGTTACACTTGCCAGGAACGATGCCCCAACAATGTGAGAATTACGGATTTCCTGACTCTTCTCAAAAATATGGCCCTCAAGGAAGGCCATGCGCCTCAAGGCATCCGGGCGCAGGAGGACCTGATCCGCACTCACGGCAGGATTTATCCCCTGGACGATTTTGATAACAAAAAGCGCCGCAAAATCGACCTGCCGCCGCTCCCTACATCCTGCGACGTGCTTGAGGCGCTGTTCAGACCCGACTAGGCCCCTTGCGTTTTCTGCCGTCCACGTCCGGAACCGGAAGATTGAGTCGTTTGATACGGCGCCACAGGGTGCTTGGATGAATCCCGAGGCGGGCCGCTGTGGCTGAGCGGTTCCAGTCGCTCCGTTTCAGGGCCTCCAGCAGGAAGTTTTTCTCCATGTCTTCCCATGCCGGCTCCCCGTTGGAGGCGGCTTCCGCATCGCCCGCCCCCACGCCGGTGTTTCTACGAAAATCGTCCGGAAGATGCTCCACCCCGATCCACTCGCCTTTGCTGACCACCGTGGCATATTCGATGATGTTCTCTAGCTCCCGGATGTTGCCCGGAAAATTGTACCCCATGAGCAAAGAGAGAACATCCGGCGATACTCCCTGTATTTCTTTTCCGTTCAACCGGCTGCAGGTTTTAACAAAATGCTCAACAAGCAGGGGGATGTCCTCCTTGCGTGATCGCAGGGGCGGCAAATTCAAACTGACTACATTGATTCTATAAAACAGGTCCTCACGGAATTCACCCCGCTTCACCTTGGCCTCGAGGTCCTGGTTCGTGGCCGCAACCACCCGGACATCGGCCTTTTCCGACCGCGTGCCTCCCAGGGGTTCATAGACGTGGTCCTGAAGGAATCTGAGAAGGCGTACCTGGAGCGCGAGGGACACATCACCTATTTCATCCAGAAAGAGGGTTCCGCCCTGGGCCATAGCCACGCGTCCGGGCTTGTCCCGACGGGCGTCCGTAAACGCCCCGGCCCTGTAACCGAACAACTCGGACTCGAGCAGCGTGTCCGGCAGGGCCCCGCAGTTAATGACCACGAAGGGCCTATCCTTGCGAGGACCAAGCGTATGGATGGCCCGTGCGAACAGCTCTTTTCCCGTGCCGCTCTCCCCGCGCAAGAGGACAGTGCTGCTGCTCTCGGAGACCTGCTCCAGGATTCCGAAAAGCCGATGCATTTCCCGGTTCTTGCTGATTATGTCCTGAAACGAGTGCCGCCCTGAGAGTTCTTTGCGAAGGGCCTCGACCACGCTGAGGTCTCGAAAGGACTCTACTCCGCCTATCACCTGCTCGGCCCCGTCCCGCAGAAGGGCGGTGGAGATGCTCACCGGGATCCGGTCCCCCCCGGCGCTGACGATGAAAATGGACTGGTTCAAGACCGGGGTTCCGGTCTCCATGGTGTGCCGAAGTGAGCAGCGGGTCTCACAGATGCTGGCTCGAAACACCTCCCAGCAGTGATGCCCGATGGCCTCTTCTTTCGGAATGCCGGTAATCCGCTCCGCCGCTTTGTTGAACGATGTGATGCGCCAGTCCGCATCGACGGTGAAAACGCCGTCAGCAATGCTGTCCAGAATGATCCTGGTCCTGTCTTCAAGCTTGTCTTCCATAAAATGATTTCCGATACCTGGTTCCAGAGTTCCGCATCGTCCGAAAATCTGCGCTGGGTATGCCGACCCTAGTGATCGCTGATTTAGACTTCCGGGTCAAGCCTGTTCTGCTCCTTGACACACGGACTGATTCAGCAACCGGCCCCTCATAAACCATAAATCGACTGCCGCCCGATGTATTTCCGGGCATAGCGGCGTACGTGGTGGCCGTCCAGCACGTGAAACTGGCGGACTCTTCGGAGCACCACCGGCGAAAACACGCCGATCGGCATGTACAGGATCCGCTTCGAGAGCCTTGCGGCCAGGCTTCGGCACCACCCTGAGGGAGGATCCGCAGCTACGTAAACCACGTTCTTCTCGAGGCTGTAGTCCAGGGCCGCCATAAGAAGCCGCTCGGGCTTGTTCCTGGCCATGTCGAAAAACGGATCCCGCCAGATGTCATAAACCCGAAGCGGAGGGTAAGTGAGCATGAAACCGCCATACTGACAACGGCTGATACCCGGGCCCTCCATGACTTCACCGGCCGGGGTGCTGTAAAAGGCCATGTCCGACTCCTGGCTGTGCTCACCCAGCCAGGTGACCCTCCAGGGAAAGGCCTCACCCTCATCCCGGCCCGGCAGATCCGGGTCAAAGATAACCACCACGGACCCCACTCGTCCCCTGACCGGCCGCTCCTCGCGCACGTAAAGGGTTTCCCTGTGCCAGTTGCGCAGTGTCTCACGGATATCGATCCCGTCGAGCATGGAAGCGCTGAAAGGTACCACCCGGGCGTTTTCCTCGGTCTTGATCTCCAGGGCCTTTCTCATCAGGCGCGCTCCGTACCCTTCAACGACCACATCCTCCGGTGGGTAGGAACAGATCTGGAAACCTTGAAAATCCCGCTTCCACTCATCCCGGTCCTTCCTTGAGCCCTTTTGCCGCCCAGGAACCGGCACGAGCCGGCGTCGAAAGCTCTTGAGCCTGCGATGGAACCGGATCCGCCGCTGATCCAGCAGGAGGTCCTCGCCCTGAAGACGAAGCACTGGAATCCCCGGGGACTCCGTCTGCCAGGGATATTCGCTTCCCTTTTCCCAGACTTCATAGGAAAAGTTATCACCCACAGCCCCTCGCGCCGCCACTAGGAGCTGATAGAAATCCGGGATCAGGCCGCCGGTGATCAGGGCGTAGTTCCTGGCAAACTTGTAGAGCACACGCATCTGGCTTCGGTTTACGCGCTCCTTGCTGTTCTTCCAGTATTTTTCCCGGGCGATTCGGATGAGCTCCCGGTGCAGCTCAAGCCGATCCAGGGGCGGACCCTGATCACAAGAGCGTACTTGCTCATATCGGGCCGCCAGAAAGGGCATCTCAGTCATGACCTCCCGGCTCGATTCCTCGTGAAGGTGGGCCAGTCCCACCCCTTCCCTTTTCCGTCTCCCGATCGGCTCGGCCTGTTCACGCTCCAGGAATGAAAGGACTCCAGGCAGATGATAAAGCCCGCCGATGAACAGGACCCGCCTGCCCCGGCGGTCCAGGGCCCTCAGGTTATAGGCCATGGAACGCTCGCGGAGTTCGTCCCTCTCGGACCGCCTGGTGTTCCGGTGGGTTTCCAGGTAGGCCCTGCAGTAAGAGGCGTGGCCGATGCGCGTCACCGCGTACGGATCAGGCATGGGTGTGCGATCCAGGGGATAGCCCTCGGTGTCCCGGTCCAGGAAATAAACAGGAAGGTCGTGTTCCAGGGCAAGCCTGATCGCTTCCACCTGGCCGTCGGTAGGCTCGATCGACAGGTAGACGAAGGTGCCGTCCGCCTCGGTGTAGTAAACCACGGAGAGGTAAGGAAGGCGCTTGACCCCTTCCAGGATTGCACGTCGAAGAGTGGGCGGGTACTCGACCGCCACACAGTCCGGCCGGAACCTCTCGAATTGCCTTCGGACCTCGAGTGCAAACTCCATGCGGTTGTGGAGGATAGGAGTAAAACGCACTCCTCTCCATTCGATATCGCCGCCGTTATTCCTCATCGTCTTCGAGCAGGACATTAAAGTACTCTGCCGCCGTCTCCTCCAGGATCATGGCGGCCGACTCTTTCATGGCATCAATCGCTTTGGGCTCCAAGACACCGAGGTCTTGGGAATCGCCATCCAGTGTAAGCCGTTTGAGCGCATACCGGGCAATATTGATTCCGTCCCTGACCGAATAGCGCTCATCCGCGTTGTGGGCCGCCTGAAGGAACTCCACCACATACTCCAGGATTTCCTCGTCCGCAAAAGGCAGGTTCGCCTTCAGTATAAGGAATTCCTCTTCCTGCTCCGGAAAATCGATGAGAATCTGGGGCTGAAGCCTGGAGTGTATGTACTCTGGTAATTCGAACGTGCTTGCATCGTCATTCATGGTGGTGCAGAGCCGGAAATCGTGGTGGGCCCTTATCTTTATTCCGGCAACCACGGATTCCACATACCGGCGGTTGTCCATGAGTGGGGCAAGGGATGCCCAGCTCTTTTCGCTCATCCTGTTTCCTTCGTCTATCACAGCCACCCCGCCCTTTATCATAGCTGAAACGATGGGGCTGGCCATGTACTTGATCTTCCCGGAATCGGAGAGAACCGGTGTGACGATCAGGTCCTCGGGACGAGTATCCATGGTTGCCTGATATAGGTAGACGGGACGGCCAAGCCTTCGGCCGGCGTGATAAGCAAGCGTGGTCTTTCCGACACCTGGTTTACCTACGAGACGAGGGTTCAGCGGAAAGTCGCCGGCCCCGATAACGAGCCATGAGGCAAGGACCTGGGTCACCAGATCCTCACGCCCCACCCATTCCATGGGGATCTGGTCCGGTTCCATGAGTTGAAGCTCCACCCCGTCGATGATCACTTTTTCCATACACAGGCCTGTACTTCTATCGGGTCCTGGAAAACTGCCGCACTTGGTTCGATCCAGGAACCGATGAAAAATGTTTTTGCAGAGCCGCTGGGCCGCTTCACTCTTGACTCCGCCCTCAACCCCGAATTATCTCGTCAAGCCTCTTCTGAATGTAGGCGGCGAACTCCTCCATATCATCCTGTGTAGCGGTAGGTATGTCACCGGCCAATTCCTTGATTTCCTCTTCCGGAATGCCGCTAAGGTTGTTTATCATGAAGGACTCCACCTCTCCTCCCTCGGCCAGTTTGCCACAGGCCCCTGCAGTTCCTATGAATTCGTCTCCTACAAAGATGGGCACCACCACCTTGAAGAAACCCGCATCGCACTCACCCACCACGGGCTCCCGTGAATTTCTGGCCATCATGGCCAGGTTGCTCTGTGCAACGGCGCATATATATGTCTGGGCCTTAGGGGTGGACTGGATCCTGGTACAAAGCTCATTGCTGTAAACAACCCCTTCTGTAATACCCATACCGTCCACATTGTAGACACGCGGGCGCATTCCTGATTTTTCGTACATCTCTTTCTCGAATTCAGCCCAATCTTCCACCGGTAGAACATCCGTCAGCTCCATCAATTGATCCTCCCGGGCTATGGCGGCCGCAACCCCCAGGGAAGTCCGGCCGCAGAGTTGTCTCGGGGGCGGCCCCCGACTCATTCGCGGCAGGGCGCCGGAACCGAACTCCCCGTTCTCCCCTGCACGCGTCCTCTAAAGCGATATCTAACATAACACATCAGAGCGAACGGTCAACGGGTAGAGTCTTGACGGTCTGCTTATATCGTCAAAACACTCATTATGTATTATCAACCGGGTGTCAGTTTTCAAGGTGTTGAGGGGTTGAGGGATTGATGAGTTGAAATATCAAGGGGTTGGGAAAATCCAAATCAAGATGGGGATCGCTATGAAAAGGATATGAAACTTGGATACAAAAACACCGGGCCCGGCGGGGTTACAGTCTCCGGCATGCCGAAAACAAGACCTCACCGACGGCCCGGTGCTGCAGTCCCGGTCATCAGGACGATGAATCACGGGATTCCAGTTCCTGGATCCTCTGCTGGATCGCATCCAGCTCTCCACGGATGGCTTCGGCCTCCTGTTTTAGAAAGCCTGCCTCATCCTCCGGGCTCATACCGTACGACCCGGCCGCCTGACCCCATACCGGACCCGGGCCATAACCCCATCCGGCAGCCGGCGGTGCGGCCCTCCATCCGAGACCCCGGCCGAAGCCTCGCGCTCTGCCCCCGCCGCGGCCGAATCCCGGGCCCGCACCATAGCCGAACCCGGTGGCTCCCGCGCGCGTGTTGCAATATCCGCGACCCCAACCGGTCATGGGTCCCATACCTCGTGGTCCTCTTCCGTCAAATCCAGGCATGTCAAAACACCTCCTTTCAACCT
>CAZEIA010000148.1:0-9126 GCA_964512335.1 uncultured Desulfobacterales bacterium | reverse complement strand
ACCCCCGACCCACTGATTACAAATCAGTTGCTCTGCCATCTGAGCTACGCTGGCCTCCCCTTGAGAAAAGCAAATATTGAGAATAACCCCGCAAGAAACACATTTCAATACCAAAGTTGCTTTTCAAGAGGTTTTTTTAACAGGGAAGCCATGCGATTTCGGGATATTCCCCACCAAATGATCCCCCATATTTTTCGTAAGCCAAAAAGGTTCTCACATGTCCACCACAAATGCAAGATAAATTTTTCTCAATTTTTCCCGGCCGCATCATGTCAATTACCTTGCTAAGTGGGTCGGAGGATACCGCTTTGCACCGGACCTTCCTTCGGCCCCGGCGATTTTGATTTGACTTCTTCCCGGGAATCCTGTAGTTTTTTTTCTTATTCTTTTCAGAATCGAGGGCTGGAACGTATCTTGGCATTTGCTTGAACCCATCTGTTGACAGTAACAGAAATGAAGGAGGCTTGACATGACGGCATTAGTTGGTGGCTTAGCCGCCTTGGTACTCGGAATCATCGGGCTTGTTATCTGGTTTGAACTTTTCCTGAAGGCCTTGATGGCAGGAATCCCGATTATGCTGATTCTGGGCGGTGCTTTAGCAACCTACCTGGGCATCGAAGAAATCAAGGACAAGAAGGCGTCCGAGAATTTTGAAAGCAACCGGGAAGAGGAACTGAAGCGTGAGGTCGAGAGCCTGAAGGAAGAGGTCCAAAGCCTCAAGAAAGATACCGGGGAAACGGAACCGGAAGAGGAAAAACCGGTCTCCTGAGTCTGTGAACGAAGGGCAGCGGGCTTACTCCGGTGCGGCGTTGACCGGGCATGCATGCCGGGTTCGCAACCTTTAGTAAAGGTAACGGACCCGGCATGCTTTTATTTCGTTTCCATTCAAAACGACCCACACCCCAAATCCCGGCCTCAAACTGTTACTGCTCCGGCGGGACGGCTGATGCTCAGAAAGCCGTGGTTCGTGACTCGTGTCCGAAGCAACAGTTCATCAGATCAACCTTCCCACGATCTCGAGTTCGCCGAAGAAATAGCTGATTTCGAAACGGGCGGTATCCGGCGCATCAGAGCCATGAACAATGTTTTTCTCAATGTCCGTAGCAAAAGCGCGCCGAATCGTCCCTTCTTCAGCCTCTTTATAGTTCGTTGCGCCCATAAGGCTGCGGTAGCGCGCTATTGCGTCCTCCCCCTGAAGCACCATTACGATGCAGGGTCCAGAAGACATAAAATCCGTAACGCTTTCATAAAAAGGTCTGTTTTCATGTACCTTATAAAACCCCTTAGCCTCTTCTTTGCTCATTCGAATCATTTTCATGGCGACTATACAAAGATCAGCCTCTTCGATTCTTCGAATGACCTCGCCGGCCAGTCTCCTGGACACGCCGTCCGGTTTTATTATTGCCAGTGTCCTCTCTTCCATTTCCATTCAGCCTCCTAGAGTTGAAATGATTGACCATCATGTGCAGGTGCTGTTATAGACCCCCTAATAAAGACAGAGTCGCCGCTCGTCAAGGAAATTGCGAACATGCGGCGTATGAACCTGAAGGATCCCTATGAAAGGAAACATTCCCATGAACGAGAAAACCGGTAAAACCCCTCAGAATGAGAACCGCAAAATGGATGCGGAACAGATTTTCAGGTTTCGCTGCGGCCCCGGTGTCCCATGCTACACCCAGTGCTGTCGGGATGTCACCATCGCCCTGACCCCCTATGACGTGCTCCGCCTGAAAACCGCCCTCGGCATGTCCTCCCAGGATTTTCTGGATGAACACACCCTTATCCTCGGTCGGGAAGACCAGTTGATCCCCCTTGTGCTGCTGAAGATGAATGAAGAGGAGGATAAACGATGCCCTTTCGTCTCTGATGCCGGGTGCCGAGTCTACGAGGATCGGCCCTGGCCCTGTAGAATGTTTCCTCTGGATATGGACGCAGAGGGCATGTTCCAGCTGATAGCGGACCCGTCAAGATGCAAAGGGCTTGAAGAAAATGAGTCCATAAGGATTTCAGACTGGCTCGTAAGCCAGGGCATTGTGCCCTACGATCGAATGAATACCCATTTCTCCCAGGTGACAAACCCATTGAGGGCCGTTCAATCGGATATCCAGAACCCCGATGTCGGGAAAATGGTCTTCATGGCCCTTTACAACCTCGATCGGTTCAAGACCTTTGTGTTTGAAAGCTCTTTTTTAAAACGCTTTGAGGTGAATGAAGTCACGGTGGAAAAAATCAAGCGCAGCGACGAAGAGCTGCTGAAATTCGGGTTCGACTGGATCAAATTCGGCGTGTTCGGGCAAATCCTATTCCGTGTACGCCCGGATGCCGCCAAAGAGTAAACACCGGGGGACGTTCCCCTATAGGAGTGAGCCATGACTGACACAAGCGCTGAAACGATTTTTTCCCCCCTTGAGGAAAACACATTCCGTTTTGCATGCCACAAGGGGGTGCCCTGCTTTACCAAGTGCTGCGCGGACCTGAATCTTGTTCTCACCCCCTATGACGTCCTGCGGTTAAAGACAAGGCTCCGGATGTCCTCGGATGAATTTATCGATCAATACACCGAGCCCAGGCTGGATGAAGCCTACCGCTTCCCCGTCATTCGCCTGTTAATGAATGAGGACGATCGCCGAAGCTGCCCCTTTTTGGCGCCCGACGGGTGTACAGTCTACGAGGACCGCCCTGCCGCATGCCGCATTTACCCCCTTGGCCGGGCCTCCATGAGCCTCGACGATCCAGCACAGGATTCCCGTGAAAAATTCTTCCTGGTCAGGGAGTCACACTGCCTGGGTTTTGAAGAAAGCCGCGAGTGGACCGCACAGGAATGGATGTCCAGCGAAGGTCTGGACGAATACAACGCCATGAACGACCGTTGGCTCCGCATACTCACCAGTCGTAAAGGCCTGGACTCGAATGCGGACGCCCAGCGAAAGCTGGCCATGTTTCACATGGCCTCATACAACCTGGACCGGTTCAGGGATTTCGTGCTGAAGGGTCCGTTCCTCAAACGATTCGATGTGGATGCGGCTACGCAGGAGCGCATATCTTCAGACGATACGGAGCTGATGCTGTTTGCCTTTGAATGGCTCCAATTCGCTCTGTTTGGTGAAAACACCATGAAAGTGAGACAATGAGGCATCCATGGGCGCCACTAACCGGACGATTCCCCTTGGCGGGAACCGATATAACCCGGCAGGTCTCTGATCAAGGCGTCCAACTCCTCCTGATGCTCAAACAGGAACGCCAGGATCCCGTTGGAGCGGGCGCGTATGGACGGTCCGTCCTTCCTGCGGATTAGTTCGCCCTTGATGAGGCGTCCGTTTTCGTGAAGAAAGTCGATTATTGCGTCGTCGGCGTCGAGCTGGACTTCGAATTGTCCCTGCAAGTGGCGGAACCAGCGCCCGAACTCCTCAGGGTGCTCGAGGTGCTCGACAGGAACATCCAACTCATGGCTGAGCGGATTCTGCTGACCCGGCATAAGCCGCGACCCACCCAGGTAATCCAAGACGTGGGCCAACTGGTGCACCAGGCTGGAATCGTCGATGTCCCTTGACACGGCCAGATACACATGACCGGGATCCGTCATCCGAGTCTTCTCCACATTGATGAAGATGCTTCCGCCTTTTTCTTCGGAGGCCCCACCGACTCCTGACCCGTAGAAGCCCAGTCCCCGGTAGGTTCGAAGATCCACAAACCGGACGCCCACCGACTCTCCTGTCAGTTCCGGTATATCGAGGGAGTCTGCCATCTCCCGACAGCGCCCGTAACTCACCTCTGGAAGGGAGGTGATCATCCGGCTCATCTCCTCGGTAAAGCCGCTCATTCCGTCGAAGGAAACCTCTTCCTCCCGTCCAAGGTGGCACTTCTTGAATTTCTTGCCGCTGCCGCAGGGGCAGGGATCGTTTCGTCCGACATTCCTTATCATAAATAAAGGCCTCTCCCTCAGACGGGCTATTCGTCCTTGATGATGCTACTCTTATGTGCTTCGTAGGACCACGTGGGAAGGGGCCCCGTCTTTCCGCTCTTCGGATCCATGCAGTGGCGGTAGGAGGCCTTGACGTTTTGACTCTTCATCATCCATTCCCACCCACGCACAAAATAGGGACACTCGTCGTTGAAACAGACCCACTGATATTCGCTAGCCCAAGTCGACATGGGCGGGGTCTTCCACTTTTTGAGTTCCACGCCGCAATGCGGGCACGCGGGCCGTTCATTCTCGGGCATAATCACTTCCTCCAGAATTACCGACCTGAATCTCAATCGCCTGAAACTGTGACGGCCCCTCTTTTTTTTACTCCGGCGGACTCGACGAATGCCTTGCTTGATTCAGGTCATATTGTCTGTGTCAGCCGCCTCCCCCGGAAGAAACGCTCGTCGCTGATGGAGTAAAAGCTAAGTCTTTTAAGCCGGAATGCAAAGGACAAAATGCAATTTCCGCGTGTCAACACGTTCAATTCAAAAAAAAGAACCAGACCCCGGGTCTCTTTTCGGCGTCACCCGGGGTCTGGTTCGATCTTGTCGCAGGGATCAGTTTCCCCCGTCACCCTCTATGCACCGCCGGCCTTCTGCTCCTCTGCGTAGGCCTCCTTGACCTTGGTCAGGAAGATCACTACAGGGCGAAACGCCAGGTGGGCCCACTTTGCAAAAGGGACTTCCAGGACCAGCATGGGAACCGCCACCATAAGGTGCACCACATAGAGCACGTAAGTGGGCATGGGCCAGTCCAGCAGACGGGTGAAATGGATGAAGATGCCTGTCAGCGTGGTAAGCTGAAGCAGGATGAGAAACATCCAGTCAGTTGGATGGGTGTTTTTGTAGGGTGCCTTGGACTTCCTGAGCCGGCCGATAATAGCATAGGTGGTTCCGTACATTATGGCGAATGTGGCGTAATAACCCAGGAGCCGGATCGGGTGGAAGAACTGGTATTCAATGTCCCTCTGAAACGCAAGATTATCGGAGTAAATCCCGATCACATGAAGCCCTCCGGCCAGGAACACCGCCACCAGCAGGAACGCGGTGCTGTACCCTGTCATGATCAGGAGGTGAACTATCCACTGGGTCCGGTCGGTGCACTCGCCGAACCGCTTCTGGGTGACGAAATGGATTATCAGTTCTTTTGCCTGAGTGATGTAGATCTTGAGGGGAATTTTTTTCAGGAGGTCCCCCATGGTGAACTTCACGCACCGCCAGGTGTTGCTGAGCAGGAGGAACGAGAGAATCGCCGCCATGACCAGATCGGCGATCTCGATGGCCGGGGCCGGCCACACCGAGTTCAGATACGCGTGCTCCATATTCGGGTTATCGGCGCGAAACAGGATGAGTCCCAGTCCAACGATAACGGCTACAATGGCGATGGCAACGATCTCAAACGCCTCAGACGTATAGAATTTGCGTGAAAAGCCGGTCCAGTCGTACCTGGATGTGAGGTAACGCCGCATCACCATCATGGTCTCCCCGGGATCCGCGCCACGGGGACAGCGGTCGGAGCAGTCGCCGCAATAGTAGCAGAGCCATGGCTCCGGACTCTCGAGGATCTTGTCGGCCATTCCCATCTGCGCGTATTTGACCAGCTTTCTTGGAAACGGGTTTTCCGGAGTGGACAGCGGGCACACGGCCGTACAGTTCCCACAGTGAAAACACTTGTTGGCATCCTTCAGACCGAATGCCTTCAGGTCTTTCATCAGATTCGGATCAACCTTGACACTCATATGCATCGTCCTCCTGCACGATTCTCATTCCATATAGGTAACACCAAACGCCCGGCCCGCCGCATTCACGAAACGGGCGCGATGTTAAACAACGCCCTGAACGACCTACCAGCCCTTGAAGGGATTGGGGCCAACTTCATCAATTGTCTCGATGAACTTTTCGAACATCTCGGGCAAATGCTCATAGTCGATGATGGATACAGTGTCATAATGTACCCGTTCCGACTCCAGGGCGAGCCGGTTGAGCGTCTCGGAAACCTTGCTCAACCGGATCTGGCTCAACTCGCTTCCCTTGATGAAATGGCACTGGTAGTCGTCTCCGCTCTTGCAGCCGAGGAGCAGCACGCCGTCGATTCCCTTTGAAAGCGAGTCCGCGATCCACACCAGGTTCATGGAACCGAGACAGCGGAGCGGAATAACGCGCATCCAGGGATTGTAATTAGTGCGGCGCAGTCCGAGCATGTCAAGGGCGGGATAGGCGTCATTCTCGCAGGCCAGGACCAGAACCCGCGGTTTTTCCTCGTCCTCTTCCGGCACCTGAATCGCTTTTATCATGTTGCCGATCATGCGGACGGAGTAATTCTTGAACGAGATAATGCGTTCGGGGCAGGCCCCCATGCACACACCGCAACGGCGGCACCGCGTGGGCTGAGGCAGGGGATTGGCCTTTTCATCCTCATTGATGGCGCCGAAAGGACATTCCACCGTACACCGCTTGCACTGGGTGCATCGCTGCATGGCGAACTCCGGAAAGCTCATGTCTCCTGCACGCGGGTGAACCGCAGCCCCCCTGTGTGTAAGTTCTATGCACTGAATAGCCTTCATGGCCGCACCGGCGGCGTCCTCCACCGCCATCGCCCGTCCCATGGGCCTGCGGATGCATCCGGCCGCGTAAATGCCAGTACGCCTTGTCTCGTAAGGAAAACAGATGAAGTGAGAGTCCGGGAAGTCATTACTCAGGGCCGGGAGTTCGGGACCCTGTCGATAGGTCAGGTTTATGATATTGGATCTCCGAATCACGTCCAGGGGCACGTCTTCCAGTTCTTCCCCTTCGGATTCCTCCACCTCCTCTTTGGACACATCCCGGCCGAATGAACTCACCGGCACCATTCCCGTAGCCAGAACAACCAGATCCAGATTGTCCAGTGTTACGGTCTCACCGAGCAATTCATCTTCCGCTTCGACCACAAGGGCATCCCCTTCGGCCTTGACCTCCGGATCCTGGCAACGGATAAAAACGACCCCTTCTTCCTGGGCCTTCCTGTAAAAATCTTCAGCCTGACCGGGAGTTCTGAGCTCTTTATAGACAACGAACACGTTGGCATCGGGGTCCTGTTTCTTTATCACCAGGGCCTGCTTCAATGCCGTAATACAACAGACCGAGGAGCAATATGCCAGGTGCTTGGGATCCCGCTGTCCTGCACACTGAAGGAAGACGGCGCTCTTGACCTCTTTTCCGTCACTGGGGCGTGTCACCTTGCCGTCCTTCAAGTTCTCCTCGAAGGCGGCGTTGGTGATGACATTGGGAGACTTGCCGAACCCGAGTTTCTCATCGAGCTTCTGTGGATCGTAGGGCACCCAGCCCGCAGCTGTTACGACGGCTCCTATGCCGTGCTCCTTAGAGGTCCCGTTCTGCTTGACCGTGACCTTGAACACGCCCGGACCGCCTTCGGTCTTTTCCACAACAGCGCCGGTGTAAACAGTAATCTTTTCATTACCATTAACTGCATCAATGAGCTTGTTCAGGTCGTTTTCCTTGATGTCCTTATATGGGAACGCCGCGATGCTCGCGACCTTTTTCTGGAACCCGCCCAACTCAGGCTCTTTCTCCACCAGGATGGCATTGTATCCGGCCTTGGCCGTTTCCAGGGCCGCTGTCATCCCGGAGACGCCGCCCCCCACTACAAGGACATCTTTGAACATCTCCTCCTCGGGCTTGTAGGGTTCCGGAAGTTCCATCTCCCCCACCTTGGCCAGTGACATCCGGAGATAGTCCTCAGCCATCATCTGGGTGTCTTCATCCTGGGGAGGATGGCACCAGACAACCTGCTCTCTCAGGTTGACACGGTCGACAATGCACCCTTCGAAATCGAAAACATCGTACATCACGCGAGGAGAACAGGCCGCAACGATGATCGTGTTGACGCCTTCCGACTCGATATCCTGTTTGATGAGGTCCACGCCTTCCTTGGAGCAGAGGGCCGAATGGTTCTTGCAGACGGCTACGGTGTGGTCTTCGGTCCCGTCTTCTCCGAGCTTATCTATATCGAGGGCATCGCCGATGCCGCATCCGGTGCAAATATACACTCCGAGCTTTTTATCTTCCATTGAGCTTACCTCCTCGCGATGGATTGAATGGCCTTCAGGGCCGCCGCAGTTCCGTCCTGGACCACCTCAGAGACCGAGTTAGGGGTCCGGATGCACCCGGCGGCATACACGCCGGGGCATGCGTTCTGCGAAGCCACAAAGCCGTAGTCGTCGTAAGGGACATCTATGGGGAGGGGGGCGTCGGCCGTATTAGGTACCATACCCGTAGCCAGCACAACCAGGTCCGCTGGAATCTCTTTGAGCTCTTCCGTGGCGGTATTCTCGACTCGAAGCATCAGGCCCCGGCCGGATTCGTCCCGGGTTATCTTGGCCACCTTGCCCTTGAAAAACTCTATGTTCTCGTCTTCCTTAACCTTCCAGTAAAAGGCCTCCAGCCGGTCGGTCGCCCGAATGTCGATGTAGAAGATAATAATCTTGGCGTCCGGATACTGTTCCCTCACATAGGTAGCCTGTTTCATGGAGGCAAGACAACAGATCCCTGAGCAGAAAGGCAAATGGTTTTCGTCCCGTGAACCGGCGCACTGGACAAATGCCACCGTCTGAGGGGCCTCACCATCGGAGGGCCGCAGAATCTTCCCTCCGGTAGGGCCTGAATAGGATGCCAGCCGTTCCATCATGACGTTCGTGATCACGTCGGGGAAATGGCCGAATCCGTATGTATCAAGGTTGTTGGCGTCATAGGGTTTCCAGCCGCTGGCCCAGACTATCGATCCGACCTTCAGGTCCATGGTCTTGACGCCCATATCCAGCTCAACGGCGTCATACGGGCAGGCATCCTTTACCTTCTGTGCCTCTTCGCTCTTGGCAAGGGCTGGATCAATAACGTAACGCATGGGGAATGCCAGTTCGTGAGGAAGGTAGGCCGCCTTCATCTTGTTCATACCGTAGTTGAACGGGTTGTCGATCTCCATGGTACAGGCTTCGGCGCACTTCCCGCAGCAAGTACACTTTTCATTAACGAAGCGGGGATTCAGCTTGAGGGTTACATCGAAGTTTCCCTCCTCACCAGAAACCTTGTCTACTTCCGCCAGCGTAAAAAACCTAATTCTTGAGTTGTTTTTGATTCGCCGAAAATTGATCTCCAGCCCGCAGT
>CAZEIA010000147.1:0-9206 GCA_964512335.1 uncultured Desulfobacterales bacterium | reverse complement strand
CCCCTACGAGAATGAAAGTCGCCTTTGGTGGAATGGCCTTCAGGAGATGGTGCATGAGGACAGTGTCGATCATGGAGGCTTCGTCAACGATCAGGAGATCACATTCCAACGGGTGGTCTTCGTTCTTCTGAAACCCGGCTTTCTGCACGCTGAATTCAAGCATCCTGTGAATGGTCTTTGCTTCATGGCTGGTGGTCTCGCTCATCCTCTTAGCTGCTCTTCCCGTTGGTGCGGCCAGGAGAATGCTCACTCTGAGTTTGGAGAATATCTTGGGGAAGGCACGATGCCTGCGCGAGGTCAGCGCATTCATGCTCTATGGGGATCACCCGCGAGGGCTCCAATACAGGGAGATGTGGTAAAGGTCCAACACCTTGCACCCAATGGGTGACATGCCTGAACGACATCCAGAACGCGGAATGAGAAAACAGAAAGGCGTCGGCTGACGGGGCTCGTGCGAGAGCATCGCGCGCCGGGAGAACGGGCAGGGCT
Source organism: uncultured Desulfobacterales bacterium (assembly GCA_964512335.1). Lineage (GTDB taxonomy): Bacteria > Desulfobacterota > DSM-4660 > Desulfatiglandales > HGW-15 > JAIPEI01. Next base: position 8,717 of record CAZEIA010000147.1, on the reverse strand, counting down.
ACTCCGCCCTGCTAAGAAGAATCGTTTCATCCACCAGCTGTTCACCGGCCGCCTTTTCAAACGCATCCACTAGGTCGTTCACCGTGAGTTCGCGTTTCTCGCGGTGACCGATGTCGGCCACGATGCGCCCGCGATGCATCATAAGCAACCGGGAGCCGAACCGCAGGGCCACTTCCATGTTGTGGGTAACCATCAGGGCGGTCATGTTTTCCCGCTCGATAAGCATGTCGGTCAGCTCGAGCACGGTCCGCGCCGTTCGAGGGTCCAGGTTGGCCACGTGTTCGTCCAGGAGTAGGATGGACGGTTTGGTGAGGGTGCTCATGACCAGAGCCACCGCCTGACGCTGTCCGCTGGAGAGGGTCCCCACCAAGGCGGAAAGCCGGTCCTCCAAGCCCAGACCGAGCGCGGCGAGGGCTTCGCGAAAGAGTTCGCGCCTCTTCGGGGTGATGGATTTCTTCAAGCCGCGCCGCTGTCCTCGAAGGAGGGCCAGCGCCATGTTCTCCTCAACGGTCAGCCCCGTGGCCGTTCCCACCCTGGGGTCTGAAAACACCCGGCCGACAAACGAGGCGTGCTTGTACTCCCGCATCTGCGTCACGTCCACGCCTTCGACGATCACCCGGCAGCCTTTCTCCGGTGGAAACGTCCCGGCAATGATGTTGAGGAGCGTGGTTTTTCCGGCGCCGTTGCTACCGATGATCGTGACGTAGTCACCACTGAACACGTTCAGATGAACGCAGTCCAGGGCCACGATCTCGTCCACCGTCCCCTTCAGAAAGACTTTGCTCACATCCACGAGTTCAAGAAGGCTCTCGGCTTCCACGCAGACAGACCTCTCAGAATCGGGCGGCCGGAGGGATGTACTCGCCCCGGATGCTCTTCTTGATGAAAGGAACGGCCAGGGCGATGATCACCAGCAGGGCGGTGATGAGCTTGAAGTTCCCGGGAGACAGACCCAGCCGCAATGCGACAATGAGAAACAACCGGTAAAAAATCGTGCCTACAAACACGGCCGCCAGGGTGGCGGCCACCGAGCGGGGGTTGAAAATCCCTTCCCCCAGGATGACGCAGGCAAGGCCCATGACGATGACCCCGAGGCCCATGTTCACATCGCAAAACCCTTGCCTCTGGGCCACCAGGGCCCCGGACAGGGCGACCATTCCGTTGGCGATGGACGTACCCAGGATGATGTTCGAGTCCGTGTCCGCCCCCAGCCCCCTCATGAGCTGCTCGTTGTCCCCGGTGGCCCGCAGGGCCAAGCCGATATCCGTCTTCAGGAACCAGTTCAGCGCCATCATGGCCGCACCCGTGATCACCGCCAGCACCCCGGCCACGAGCGGCGGGCTCTTGAAGGTGCCGAAGAGGCGGGCCACGTGCTCGAACACGGTCACGTCCCGCAGCAGAGGGATATTCGGACGTCCCATGATCATCAGGTTGACCGAGTAAAGGGCCACCATCATCAGGATCCCGGACAGAAGTGCCGTGATGCGCAGCTTTGTGTTGAGGATCCCCGTCAGAGCGCCACAGCCGAAGCCGGCCAGCATGGCCGCGAATGTGGCGAGGTAGGGATTGAAATCCTGGGAGATCAGGAGGGCGGCGACGGATCCGCCGGTGACAAAGCTGCCATCCACAGTGAGGTCCGGAAAGACGAGAACCCGGAGGGTGAGGAACACCCCCAGGGCCACGAGCACGTAGGACAGGGCGTCCGTAATACAACTCTGAGCGATTCCGAGGAGCACCGCCATGCCCACGCCCTCCGGGAATAGTTTTCCTGCCGCAGAACCCGCTGCGGCGGAAAACCGGATGCAATAAAGCCGGGGGCCTTCACGCAGCTTCCCGCACTCCGGTCCCCGGCTTCCGGTGGATCTATTCTGTGTGGTAAACTTTCGCCTTTTCGATCACCGACGCGGGGATGGTTATGCCCATGGCCTTTGCCGCGTCCAAATTTACCGCTACAATCATTTCCTTGGCATCGTACGTTGTGATCGGAATCTCGCAGGGATCCTTCCCCTTCAGAATCCGGACGACCTTTTCGGCACACTGCTCGCCCAGCTCGTGGTTGTCATAGTACACGCTGGCCAGCGCCCCACGCTTCACGGAGTTGATATCCGGTGCAAAGTACGGAATGTCCTCCTCCTCACAGACGGCCAGGATCCCCTCCAGTCCGGAGACGGTGGTGTTGCACATGGGAGACCACATGACATCGGCCCGTCCCACCAGAGACCGTGCGGCGTTGTTGGTGTCGGCGGAGGTGGTCACGCTCGCTTCCACCACTTTCAGCCCGCACTCCCCGGCGATCGCTTTCATTTCCTCCACCGTCTTGGTGTTGCTCTCATCTCCGGCGTTGTACACCATACCCACGGTCTCGGCCTCGGGAGCGATGGTCTTGATCAGCTCCACCTGAGGTCTCACCGGGATGTAGTCGCTGATGCCCGTGATCTTGATTCCCTGACTGCACGGGTTTTCCCAGGAAGGCACGATGCCGGCCATGACTGGATCGGTCACGGCGGTGAACACCACCGGGATGCCCTTTCCCCGGGCTTCGGACACGGCCGCCTGGGTGGACGGGGTGGTGATGGACACAATGATGTCTTTCTTGGGGGCGGACGTGAACTTGGACGCGATGGTCTTCACCAGGCTCATGTCGGCTTCCGGATTCTGATAATCGATCTCGAGGTTCTTCCCATCCACATACCCCGCTTCGGCCAGGCCATCCACGACGCCGGCACGGATCTCATCCAACGACGGATGGGTTACGATCTGCGTAATGCCAATCTTGACGGGCTCCTGCCCCACCGCCAAGCCAGCCGCTAAGGTCAGCAGAGAAAGCACGGCAACAAGCAAAGACATCCTCATGGTTTCCTTCATCTTCGCCCTCCTCGTTGGAATGTTTCTTATGAAAAGCCCATTCGCTGCATTGGAACCTACACGCGGGCTGGCGTTACTGTCAATGAAAAAGCACCTCGCTCATTGTCCTTGCCAACGCTTGATGACTGCCTCGCGGGTCCCCTCTTTCTGCATTCTCCGCAGCCCTTCATTGACCACTGCGATCACCTCGGGTTGCTTTCCTTGGCAGACCGCCACGCAGAGGTCGACTTTAAAAACGGTACGATCCGGAAGGTGAAAGGAGCCCGGAAACCTTTCCTGCACCAAGGCCTCGCCCACCAGGAGGTTCAGAGCGGCTGCCGACGCTTCGCCCGAAAGGACTGCCTCCAGAGCAGCCGCATAATCCGCTACCGTTTTCACGCGCACGTCAGGATATCGGCTTTGGATCAAGCTTGCCAGAGGCCCCAGGGCGGGTGTGCAAACGGTACGACCGGCATGGTCCTCCAGTTGGAATCGGGGGGTGGCGGCCTTGCGGCAGAAGAGACCCGCCTCAGTGGTGCAGAGAGGATCACTGAAATCAAATGAGCTCGTGCGCTCCGGTATCCTCGCAAAGACGCCAATGGCATCGGCACGGCCCGCCTGAACAGCGGTTTGAACCTCTTCCAGGTTCATGCCGGTCCATTCCACCTCGAACCCCAGGGGGACAAGGGCCAGGTGTAAAAGCTCAGGGCCTATCCCGGTCGTCTCCCCTTCCTTCAGAAATGCATAGGGATAAAACGGTTCCACATAGACGAATCGTATGCGGCGAGGCCCATTCTCAACATGTGTTTCCATAGATCGCTCCTTTCTAAACTACATTATTAGCAACAGGACAGACCATCTGCACATTTCTTATGCACATTTCTTATTGACAGGTCGAATGGCTTCGATAAAATTAAGTCAAATGACCAAGTCGAACAACCAAAAATCGCGTTTCGTTTCCAAGCGATTCCTCAATCTCCTGGAAGTGAAAGAGGGCCGGATTATGGAGGCCGCTTTTCACTGCATTTGCGAGCGGGGTATTGTTGCTACTTCGACCCACGCCATTGCCGCCCGGGCTGGTTTGAATCAGGGGAGCATTCATTACTATTTTAAAAACAAGGCGGCCTGGTTGCCTTGAATCTATTGAGCTTTGACGTGTTTCCGGGTGAGATCGTAGCTGTTATCGGACCCAACGGTGCGGGCAAGACGACCCTTTTCAATCTGATCACCGGTTTTCTCCCTCCGGATCGAGGATACATCCTCTTCGACGGACGGGATCTCACCGGCCGGCCACCCCATCGGATTGCAGAAGCTGGCATAGCAAGGACCTTCCAGAACCTGCAGCCCTTCACCAACATGTCCGTATTAAAAACGTCATGATGGGCCGCTACCTGCAGAGCCGCGCCGGGATGTTCAGCAACGCTTTGCGCCTTCCCCAGGCGCGAAGGGAGGAAAAAACCATTAAGGAAGCAGCCATGGCGAAGCTGGAGGTGATGGGCCTTGCCGGGGATGCAGACCTCTCCCCGCACAGCCTGCCTTATGGACGACAGAAATTGTTGGAGATCGCTCGGGCGTTGGCTGTGGAGCCGAGGCTCCTTCTGGTTGACGAGCCGGCCGGCGGGTTGTCCACTCAAGAGAACGAGGACCTGGCAAAGGTGATCCCCGGCGAATCCGGGCGGACGGCATCACCACGCTTCTTGTGGAGCACCGGGTGGAGCTGGTCATGGGGATTGCGGACCGCATCGTCGTACTCAATTTTGGGTCGAAGATTGCTGAAGGCTCTCCTCGTGATGTTCAGAACAACGATGGAGTAATTACTGCCTATCTCGGAGAAGAATTCTAAGCGATGTCCTCCTCACCTTCTGTGAATGCTCTCGAACTCCACCACGTACACGCTTATAACGGGCGGGTGCAGGTCCTTTTCGGTACCTCGCTTTTCCTGGAAGACTGTGAAATCGTGGCTCTTATGGGAAGCAACGGCGCAGGCAAGACTTCCACCCTCAACAGCATCTACGGGTTGCTCCCGATTTCCCAAGGCATAATCCACTATCGTGGCACAGACATTCATCATTATTCCCCCCAGCAACTGGTGCGCAAAGATCTCTGTCATGTACCGGAAGGGGGGGCGTGTATTCGGTCCGATGACCGTGACGGATAACCTCGTACTGGGGGGTTATTCCCTGATGGGCCGGGATCACAGGTCGGAGTGGAAAGGGAACTTGGATCTGGTCTATGCCCTGTTCCCGGTCCTCAAAAAGAGCCCGAAGAGACGTGCGGGAACACTCTCCGGGGGGCGGGGTACGACAAATGCTGGCCCTGGCAAGGGCCCTTATGGGCTCCCCTCGGGTATTGCTGCTCGACGAGCCTTCTCTCGGACTGGCACCTTTGATGATCACGGAGGTCATGAAGCAGATCAAGGAAATGCAGCGCAGAGGACTTTCCGTGCTCCTGGTAGAGCAAAACGCCCGCGCCGCCTTGCGTATCGCAGATCGCGGCTATCTTATGGAAGGGGGCCGCATTTTAATGGAAGGTACGACCGAACAGCTATTGTCGGACAATCGCGTTGCTTCCGCCTACCTGGGCACGCGCTAATCCTCAAGATCAAGAGAAAGGAACGGGCTGCATGGAACCTGAAATACTGGACACACTGGAAGAACAGACAGAACCGGAGCACACCGCTCTGTTGGTGATCGATCCACAAAACGACTTTCTGACGCCGGACGGAGCCGTGGTCAAGCTCATGGGCTTTGATCCCGCACGCGTTCAGGCGGCCGTGCCTCCGCTCAACCGCCTCATTCAGAAAGCCAGGGACCTGAGTATCAGGATCGTCTGGACCCAGAGCTTCATTGATCCGGCACGCGCAAGAGCAAACTACAAGGCACGGGGTTTCCTTCAGGATGCCCGCAAGCGAAATCTTGACCTCGTGGTCGAGGGAAGCAGAGGCTCAGACTGGTACTCCGGCATCATCAAGCCCTTGGCCGATGAGGTTATCATTCGGAAATACCACTACGATGCGTTTTCGGACACCAGCCTAGACCTTCTGTTGCGCAGCTCAGGCATCAAAACACTGCTCCTGACCGGTTTCATGGCGAACGTGTGCGTGGAGACCGCAGCGCGGCACGCATACATCCTAGGGTACTATGTGGTGGTGGTGAGCGATTGCACAGAAGCTGCCACTCAGGCTGAGCACGAATCAACTCTATACAACATCGGGACGTATTTCGGAAATTCCGTGACATCAGAGGAAATCATTTCAATTTGGGAAAACCTTTAAAGATTGATAATCACTGCTGTCCCAACGTTTTGAGACGATCAAGTGATAATACTCTGATATAACTCCAATTTCTAGACAAAATGCCCGTTGCCGATTTGAAATTCGAAAAGCCTTTCATAGCCTGCTATGCTCCCAGAAAAAATCAGGAGGGCGTAGCGGATGCATTCAGGGAAACTGGTGTTCAGCCAAGTCATGGATTACCTTCCCCTTCACACCTTTCACAGCTGCATCCAGCGCTACCGGGGCCATCACAAAGTGAGGCGGTTCAGTTGCCTCGATCAATACCTGGCGATGTCTTTTGCGCAACTCACTTATCGCGAGAGCCTTCGGGACATCGAGGCCTGTCTGCGTGCCCAGCGCAACAAGCTGTATCATATGGGAATCCTAAGCAATATCTCCAGAAACACACTGGCAAACGCCAACAAAGTGCGCGATTGGAGAATCTATGCGGAGTTCGCAAACGCCCTGATCAGCACGGCGAGGGCCCTCTATGTGGACGAAGAATTTGGGGTCGAATTCGACCAAACTGTCTATGCTCTCGACTCCACCACCATCGATCTGTGCTTGTCCGTTTTTCCGTGGGCGAAATTCAGACGAACCAAAGGCGCCATCAAACTGCACACCCTTTTGGATCTTTGTGGCAATATTCCCTCCTTCATCTACATGAGCGATGGCAAACTTCACGACGTCAATGTCCTCGATTACCTGATTCCGGAGGCAGGGGCGTTTTACATCATGGACCGGGGGTATCGCGATTTCGAACGCCTCTATCATCTCAGCCAGTGCGCGTTGTTTTTCGTGATTCGTGCCAAGTCCAGTCTCAAGAGCCGTCGTCTGTATTCCAACCCCGTCGAGAAAGAAACGGGGCTGAGATGCGATCAGGTCGTCGTGTTGACTGGCTTCTACTCTTCTCGTCGCTACTCCGCAAAACTCAGGCGCGTCAAGTACCACGATGCCATAACCAACAAGACGCTGATCTTCCTGACCAACAACTTCGTGCTTCCGCCGATGACCATCGCTCAGCTTTATCGCTGCAGATGGCAAGTGGAGTTGTTCTTCAAATGAATCAAGCAGCACCTTCGCATCAAGTCTTTCTTCGGAACCACAGAGAACGCAGTAAAAACCCAGATTTGTATCGCCGTATCAGTCTATGTACTCGTGGCGATCATCAAAAAGCGGCTCCATTTGGGACTCAGCCTATACACAATTCTACAGATTTTGAGTGTCACCGTTTTCGAAAGAATGCCGTTAACTCAGACGCTTAGTGAAGCACATTAAAAGGAGACCGGGCCACGAATAGACAACCAGCTGAATTTATTCGGCTAAACGTTGGGACACTAGTGATTGATAATATCTAAGAAATACATTAAAACAAAAGATACTTCATTGATATAAAAGAAATATCATTATTATAAAGTTATGGTCAGAAAGCTATGATTAATTTATAACTTAATTAGTTCATTTATAAGAATAAGGAGGTATTTATGAAAACATTTAGCTGTTTTATTGGAATTTTTTTGGCTATAATGTTCTGTAATGTAGCAGGATTTGCAGAAGACAAGGTCTCCATTCAGTACGGACATGTAGCTCCACCTATTCACGTACAACACATTGCTGCCACTTTTTTCAAAAATTACCTAGAAAAAAGGAGTGATGGTAGAATCGAAGTGTCTGTTTATCCTGTAGGCCAGCTGGGTGGTGAACGGGTGATGGCAGAATCGGTTCAAAACGGAACGCTTCACATCGGGGGTATAACAAGCGCTGTGCTGACTAACTTTGTTCCAGAAGCGGCGCTTCTAAACCTGCCCTTTTTTTTCCCAGACAAAGCGGCAGCTCAAAGACTTTGGGAAAGCCATGTTGGACAGAGAATAAAAGAAGCCTTTGAAAAGAAGGGATTTAAGCTTCTTGCTTTTAAAAGTAACGGTTTCAGGGACTTTGGAAACAACGTAAAGCCTATACACAAACCCGAAGATCTACGTAAAATGAAGTTCCGGAGCATTGAAAGCCCTCTTTTCATTGATGCATATCAAGCACTTGGGAACAAGCCAGTCCCTATTCCGTTCCCAGAAGTTCATAGCTCACTACAACAAGGTGTTATCGATGGAATCGATTTGCACATTACGGGCATGGCCATGGCTAAGATTCCTGTAAAATATATTTCTGTTTCCGGCTGGATCCTTTCTGCCGTATTGCCCGTTATGAACAAGGACTTCTTCGATGGGCTACCGGCCGATATCCAGGCCATGATTGTAGAGGCGGCTTATGAAGAAAAGTCCGTCCATCTAGGTACGCTGGCAACCCAGGAATTGGAGTCAAGGGTGGCGCTGCAAGAGAGGGGTGTAAAAATCAATGTTTTAACTCCGGACGAGAGAGCAGCTTTTGCAGCGCTTATGGAACCGGTTTACAAGAAGTGGAGGGAAAAAATCGGTCCGGAGCTTTATGATGAAGCGGTTAAAGTGATGAACGCTAGCAAATAATTTATAACAAAATAGGACTGCCCGGGGAGTATAATCTTTTTATGCTCCCCGGTAAGATAATTTTATGATTGACAAAATTGTCAAAGTTATCGATCGATCATCTATTAGCCTTCTCTGGCTTG